>DASXOF010000001.1:0-18614 GCA_036494495.1 Solirubrobacterales bacterium
ACATGCGCTCGCCCGCTGCTCGTCACGCTCTGCGCTTCGGCACCGCGCTCGCGGTGGCGGTGGCGGTCTACCACGTCTTCGACCTGCACGACCACGGCTACTGGGTGCCGCTGACGATCCTCTTCGTGATGCGTCCCGAACGCGAGGAGAGCTACCACCGGATCGTCCTCCGCGCGGTCGGCACCGGGGTCGGGCTGGTGATCGCGACGGCACTGGCCGAACTGATCGGCTCCGACCTCGTCGACGGGATCTTGCTGGCAGTCGCGATCTGGCTGTCCTACTCGATGCTGACCGTCCAGTACGCCCTGTTCACGACCGCGGTGACGATCTTCGTCGTCCTCTCCGTCGACACCCTCGGCGAGCCGGCGCTCGAGGCGGCCGGCCAGCGGGCCCTGGGGACCGCGATCGGGCTGGCGATCATCTTCCTCGCCTTCGTGATCTGGCCGAACCCGGAGCCCGACGCGACCGTGGGGGAAGCGCCGGCCTAGGGGTCTCAGGCGAGGACCGCCTATGCCGGCGGCGGCGTGATCAGCGCCACCGGCAGCGACAGCCCGGCCGAGCGGCGCAGGCTGGCGATCCGGCGGCCGGGCTGGACCGCGGGGCGGATCTCGCTGACCCGGTCGCCGAGCTCGGCCACCGTCGCCTCGAGGTCGGGAGCGACGAATGCGAGCCCCCAGAAGAAGGCGGGGCGCCCGGCGCCGTTCCGCTCGGCCAGCTCCTCCGGCTCCTGGATCACCTCGAGGATCACCGCGCCGAGCCGGAAGAAGGCCTGCCGCGGCGCTCCGGACGGGGTCGGCTCCTCACGGATCCGGCGCAGGTCGAGGCCGGCCGCCTTCAGCGCCGCGACGGTCCGCTCGAGCGCCGGCGTGATCGCCACCACGTGGTCGAGCGCGGTGATGCCGTTCGGGTGCCGCGGCGCCTCATCGATCGCGGGCCGCTGCGAGGCCTGGGTCGGCAGCCCGTCGAGCTCGGTCGAGGCGACCTCGCGGAGCGACCACCCGCGCAGCCCGCGACCGGCGCCGACCATCCGGATCCGCACCGCGCCGACGAGCAGCGAGTCGCCCTCGACGGCGAACCCGATCCGCGCCCAGGCCGCAGGCACGTCGGCGACCGTCAGCTGGTCGATCGTCACGCTCATCGCGCAGACCGTAACGGGATCCGCGCTACATTTGGCCGGGCAGCCAAATGCGGCGGATGGGCCGCCGCAGCGAGGAGGAGAGATGGCGAAGCAGCGGAGGTCACTGAACGGCAAGGTCGTCGCTATCACCGGCGGCGCCCGCGGGATCGGCAAGGCCACGGCGGCGGCGCTGGTCGCCAAGGGCTGCCGGGTCGCGATCGGCGACCTCGACCTGGCGCTCGCCGAGCAGACCGCCGGCGAGCTCGGAGGCGGCACCCTGGCGCTCTCGCTCGACGTCACCGACCGCAGCTCCTTCGAGCGCTTCCTCGAGGAGGCCGAGCGCCAGCTCGGACCGGTCGACGTCGTCGTCAACAATGCCGGGATCATGCCGGTGGCTCCGCTGGTCGAGGAGTCGCCCGACTCGGTGCGGCGCCAGATCGAGATCAACCTGATCGGCGTCATCACCGGCACCCAGCTGGCGATCGAGCGCTTCCGCCCCCGCGGCCAGGGCCACATCGTCAACATCGCCTCGCAGGCCGGCAAAGCCGGCATCCCCGGGATCGCCACCTACTCGGCGACCAAGCACGGGGTGGTCGGGATGAGCGAGGCGGTGCGCCTGGAGCTGCGCGGCACCGGGATCGAGGTCGCCTGCGTGATGCCGACCGTGGTCAACACCGAGCTGACCAGCGGCGTCGGCCAGCGCTGGGTGAAACCGGTCGAGGCCACCGACGTCGCCGACGCGATCGTCGACGCCCTCGAAGTCCCGCGCTTCGACGTCTTCGTCCCGCGCGCCAACGCCGGTCTCCTCAAGGCCGGCTCGCTGCTGCCCCGCGCCGCCCGCGAGTGGGTCGGCCGGGCGATGGGCACCGACAAGCTGATGACCGAGGTCGACCACCAGGCCCGCCGCGCCTACGAGGAGCGCGCCGCCCACAGCGAGGGGGAGCGGGGGGCGGATATGCTCCGCGGGTGAACAGGCGTAGTTGGCGCGGATTCGTCCTGTGCGTCTCGTTCGCACTGGCGACGCTCACGCCCGGGGCCCGCGCCCTCGCCGCCCCGCTGGTCCCGACCGCGCTCCCCGCCGTCCCCGGCAGCGAGGCCGAGCCGAACGACAGCCCCGCGACCGCCTCGCCGATCAGCAGCGGCGAACGGATCCGCGCCAACCTCCTCGCCGCCGGCGACGTCGATTACTACCGCTTCGATGCGCTCGCCGGAGAACGGGTCTTCGCCGCCACGGTGACCGCCGGCAGCGCCAATTCCTCGGCCGACTCGCAGCTGACGTTGATCGCGAGCAACGGGACGAAAGTGCTCGAATTCGACGACAACGACGGCTCTCAGGGCGCGTCAGCGTCGAGCATCGCAGGAGCGAGGATCCCAGCCGACGGCGTCTACTACCTCAAGGTCAACGACGCCAGCGGCAACGCCGCGACCGAGATCCCGTACGACCTCTACCTGCAGCTTCGGTCGGGCACTCCGCAGGCGGAGGTCGAGCCGAACGACAAAGCCGAACAGGCCAATCTGCTGACCGCCGGCGAGGTGACCGGGATCCACACGCCCGAAAACGCCGACTTCTTCTCGATCGTCCTCCAGGCCGGCGACACCGTCTTCCTGTCTCTCGACCTCAACCCGGAGCGCGACGCGGAATCATTCGCCGGGCAGCTCGGGTTCGGCAACTTCGGCGACCCCGGCAAAGAACGGGTGCTCGGCGTCCCCTCCGAAGGCGAGCCGCCCGACGTCTCATCGCCGCCCTCGGTGGCGCTGGTGATGACCGTCGCGACCACCGGCGTCTACTACGCCAAGGTCGATGCGGTCAATAAATCGGTGGGGGGACCGGACGCGACTTACGACCTCTCGGCGACGGTGATCCCGGCGTCGCACCCGAGCTGCCGCAGCTATCCGGCCTCGTCCGGCGGTCCGCTCGCCGATGGCGGCACGGCCGTGTTCCCGATCGAGGTTGGCGATTCCGCCCTGGTCTCCCGGGCTGCCGTTCGCCTCAACCTCGCGGACACTCTCATGGCCGACCTCGACGTTTCGCTCCGGAGCCCCGCCGGGGCCGAATTGCCGCTCTTCACCGACATCGGCTCGACTGGCATCAGCGGCCAGGAACGGCTCGAAGCCGTGTTCGACGAAGACGCGGCGGTGCCGTCGGCCTTTCAAAGCTTGCGGCCGCTCGATCTCCAGCCGGACAACACCTCCCAGCTCTCCTGGCTCCAAGGACAGCAGACGGCCGGCACCTGGGACGTGGTCGTCCGCGCCGACCAGGCCGGGAGCACCGGCAGCCTCAACTCGGCCGAACTGATCCTCTGCCCGGAAGCCGAAGCAGACGAATCGCAGCCGATCTACAGCGCCGGCTTCGAGGCGGGCGAAGAAGGGTTCGCCACCTTCGGCGTCAACGACCAGTGGGAACGAGGGACGCCGGACACCGTCGGGACGATCACCGAATCTCCGACCCCGCCGATCGCCGGGCTGACCACCTGCGCGGAAGGGGCCTCGTGTTTCAAGACCAACCTCGACGGCCCGTATTCGGGCACGAGCGCTCAGGAGCTGGTCTCACCGCCGATCTCCCTCGCCGGACGGGGCACCGGCCCGATCGTCGTCAGCTGGGAGCAGTGGTACCAGCTCGACTCGGTTCGCTCGGATCGGGCCAACGTGACCATCGAAGAAGCGAACGGCGCCAATCCGAGCACGCTATGGGAATGGACGGGCCCGGTGATGACCGCCCTGCTCGGCAGTCCGGGGGCGAACAACGACTATCCGGTGGCGGCAGGCTGGGGTCGCCACCGGGTCGACGTCTCCGCCTACGCCGGGAAGACGGTCCGCCTCCACTTCCATCTCGCCTCCGACGGCAACGGCGTCAATCTCGCCGGGCTGGCGATCGACGACGTGCGGATCTATGAACTGCCGCCGCCGTCGCTGCCCGCGGCCTCGGAGGGGGTCGCCGCCAACCTGCAGCAGGGAGGACCGGCGGGCGGTCTCGCCGCGCCCGTTCTCTCCGGCCTCGCGATCGCGCCGCGCAGGTTCCGCGCCGCCAAATCCGGGCCGACCGTGCTCGCCAAGCAACCGGCGCGCGGCGGCGCCCTCGTCACCTACCGGGACTCGCAGGCCGCCGAAACCAACGTCGTCCTCCGGAAAGCCGAACCGGGCCGCAAGGTCGGCGGCAAGTGCGCGCGTCAGACCAAGGCCAACGCGACCAAGAAGCCCTGCAACCGCTACGTCAAGGTGACCAGTTTCCTCCGCCAGGACGCCGCCGGCGCCAATCGGTTCGCGCTCAGCGGGCGGTTCAAGGCGAAGCCGCTGGCGCCTGGCGAATACCAGTTGCAGGTCAAAGCCTTCGCCGCCTCGGGGCTGACCAGCGACCCGGTGAGGGTGAACTTCACGATCCTGGCGCCCGTACCTTCCTCGAAATGAGCATCGCGCACGACGTCTACGACGCGACCTGGGGGCGGATGTTCGCCGCCGCCTACGACCGCGGCCTGAAGCGGACCGAGGAGGGCGGACTGGGGGAGATGCGGCGGGATCTGCTGGCCGGGGCGGCGGGACGGGTGATCGAGATCGGGGCCGGCACCGGGGTCAACCTCGATCTCTATCCCGAGGCGGTCACGGAGCTGGTCCTGGTCGAGCCCGACCCGCACATGGCGAAGCGGCTGCGGGCGCGGCTGGCTGGCTCGCCGCGGCAGGCGACCGTCCTGGAAGCGCCGGCCGAACGGCTGCCTCATGCCGATGCGAGCTTCGACGTCGCGGTCACCACCCTCGTGCTCTGCACCGTCCCGAACCCCGAGGCGGCGCTGGCCGAGCTGCGTCGCGTCCTCGTCCCCGGCGGGCGGCTGCTGCTGATCGAGCACGTCCGGGCCGCGGACGCCGGCTCTGCCCGTTGGCAGGACCGGCTCGAGAAGCCGTGGCAATTCCTCGGCGACGGCTGTCACTGCAATCGGGACACGGCCGCGACCCTCATCGCCGCCGGCTTCGAGACCGGCGGCCTCGAGCCCGGCCAGCTGCCGAAGGCGCCGCCGATCGTGCGCCCGCTGATCCACGGCATCGCCCCGACCAGCTAGTCATCGGAGTCCCAGCCTCGCCGGGGAGCGCTTCGCCGTTCAGGCGCGGTCGAGCAGCCGGCCGGCGAGCTCGGCCGCGCTGACGCCCAAAAACGCCCCGGCGACCACATCTGCGGGATAGTGGACACCGGTATGCACGCGCGAGTAGCCGACCACCGTCGCCAGCGCCCGCAGCGGCGCCGAGACCGCCGGCCAGGCGGCGCCGGCGCCGGTGGCGAAGGCGTAGGCCGAGGCGGTGTGGCCGGAGGGGAAGGAGCTCGTCTGCGGCATCGGCACGTGACGGGCGGTGAGCTCGGCCAGCTCCTCGCGCACCGGGCGGCGGCGGGTGGTCAGGGGCTTGCCGACCAGGTTGGCGACCGCCGAGGCCGCTCCCAGCGAGACCAGGCCGCGGCGCGCGGCGGCACGGCCGCGGTGACCGCCGCAGAGCGCCAGCACGCCGGCGGCTCCGAGCCAGAGCTTGCCGTGGTCGGCGGCGCGGCTCAGCGCCCGCATGCCGCGGTCGAGCTGCGGCGTCTCCGCCGCGGCGACGGCGCCGTAGATCGCGGTGTCGACCACCTTTGCCTCACTCAAGAGCTCCCGGGCCAGACCCATCGAACGATCATATGAACCGCCGCTTCGCCGCCAGCCTCGCCCTGCTCGCCGCTCTCGTCGCGGTCGCCAGCGCCGCCTACGCCTTCGTCTCCGATTTTCCCCGTGGCCTGGTCGTCTTCGCCTGCATCGTGCTGGCGCTCGGGACTGCCTGGATGGGGCTGCTGCGCAAGGGCACGACGCGGACGCTCTGGCTCGTGCTGGCGGCGCTGCTGCTGGCCGCCTCGATCCTCGTCACCCTCGGCGGCGGCAACGCCTGGGCGCTGGCGGTCTCGATCGTCGCGGTGCTCGGCTCGCTGGCGGCCTCGCGGCGAGCCTTCCGGCCCGCAGGCGAGCTGCCGCCCGCGCCGGCGCTGCGGCAACCCGTACTGTTCGTCAACCCGCGCTCGGGCGACGGCCGCGCCGCCCGCGTCGGCCTCGCCGCAGCGGCCCGCGAGCGCGGCATCGAGGTGGTCGAGCTGCACCCCGGCGAAGACCTCGAGCAGCTGGTCACCGCAGCGGTGGGGAGGGGGGCCGACGCGCTGGCGATGGCCGGCGGCGACGGCTCGCAGGCAGTCGTCGCCACGGTCGCCGCCGCCCACGACCTCGCCTACGCCTGCATCCCCTCGGGGACCCGCAACCACTTCGCGCTCGACCTCGGGGTCGACCGCGAAGACGTCGTCGGCGCCCTCGACGCCCTCCTGCCCGGGGCGGGCGAGCGTTATGTCGACCTGGGGGAGGTGAACGGGCGGGTCTTCGTCAACAACGTCTCGCTCGGGATCTACGCGATCGCGGTCAGCCAGGAGGGCTACCGCGAGGCGAAGATGCGGACCCTCCTCGACACCCTGGCGGACGCGCTGGGGCCCGACGGCGAGCCGCGCCAGCTGCACTGGCGAGCCGACGAGGAGCCGTCGCAGACCAGCGAGGCGCTCGTCCTCGTCTCCAACAACCCGTACCGGCTCGGGCCGACCCTCGGCTCCGGCACGCGCCCGCACCTGGACAGCGGCCGCCTCGGCATCGTCGACTTCGCACCGCCCAAAGCCGGAGGAGCCCCCAACGCCGGCCGCTACCGCGAGCTGACGGCCCGCGAGCTGACGGTCGAGGCCGGAGAGCCGGTTGCAACCGGGATCGACGGTGAGGCGGTGACGCTCGAGTCGCCGCTGCGCTTCAGGATCCGCCCGGGCGCCCTGCGGGTCCGAATCGCCCCGCAGCACCCCGGCGCCTCGCCATCCTCAGCCGTCCCCAGAGACCCGCTGGCAGCCCTCCGGGAGCTGGGGCGCCTCGCGTTCGCCCCCTGATCCGCAGAATCAACGCACGATAATGCTGGTTATGTCAACTTCCCACGGAAGCCGCCCGTGCGCTAGCTGGCCTTTTCGATCGCTTCTTCGAATTCTTCGACGGTGGCCGGCGTGCCGAGGAGTTCGGTTCCGTTGGAGCTCGGGCCTTTGATCGCGAACGACGGCGTCCCGGTGAAGCCGAAGGTTTCCGCCTGTTCGTTGGTCCGCGTGACCTCTTCCTTGGTCGCCTTGCCTTTGCGTTCCTGGTTGAACTTCGCCATGTCCTTGACGCCGGCGCCTTTGGCGATCGCTTCGAGGAATTCTTCGGTCACGTAGCCGGAGCGCTCCTCGCCTTGGTTGCGGTAGAAGAGCTCGATGAAGTTCCAGCCGCGGCCCTGGGCTCCGGCGGCGATCGCCGCCTGGCCCGCGGGGATCGATTCTTCGCTGATGATCGGGAAATTGCGGAAGATGATCTTCGCTTCGCCATTTTTGACCTGCTTTTCGACAATGGCGGGAAGGAATTCTTCCGAATACTCTTTGCAGACCGGGCACTGCAGGTCGCCGTACTCGATCAATTCGACCGGGGCCTTGTTGTCGCCGAGGACGAGCTTCTGCTGCGGGATGCCGGTGACGAGCGAGTCGACCTGTTTGATTTCGACCAGGTTCTCGGCGTCGCCGCCGCTGCTCGAGCTGGAGCCGGCGATGACGATCACGACGACGACGGCGATGATCGCGACGAAGACGGCGCCGGCGCCGATCTGCAGCAGCCGCGTCCGGCGGTCGCCGGTATCCGCCTTCGATTCCGCCGCGATCCGTTCTTCGCGTCGCTTCTCCCGCTCCTTCTTGTTGCTCATCGATCCCCCTGGTTCGAGCCGTCGTCAATTCCCACCGAATGCGGGACCTTACGCGGTGCTTGCCTCTGGTTCCCTCTCGGGCTCGCGCTTGCCCTCGCCGCCGTCGGTGCCGGCGTAGCCGAGCAGCCGCGTCGCGTTGAGGAGGAACTGGATCGTCATCAGCACCGCGCTCGCCACGCACCACTGGCAGATCGCTTCGATCTTGAAGATCTCGAGGTAGGTCAGGTAGACGCTGAAGCCAAAGCCGCCGAGCGCCACCGCGAAGCCGCCGAGGCGGGCGTAGTCGTTGGCGAAGAAGGCGCTGGCGAGCAGGAAGATGTAGCCGGCGATGCCGAAGATCGCGATGTTGACGCCGGCGATGTGCGAGTAGGAGCTTTCGGCGACGGTGGCGCAGCCGTGGCCGCCGGCGAGGCAGGTCGGCGAGCCGCCGCCGGAGTCGGCGATCGTGATGTAGGTGGCGACGCCGATCCCCACGGCGGCGACGAAGGCGATCGCCCGCCGCAGGTTTGCCTCGCTCGGGACCCTCATGATCGGGGAACGGCTGGCGCCGCGCCAGCTTCAGTCGGAACTTTCATAGCAATGACGAAGATAGCGACTCTTGGAACGAAGCGATCTGGCGCGAGAGCTTTCCCCCCTGCCAGGCGAGCGGCGACTCGCCTTCGTCCTCGCTGACCAGGGTGGCCCGCGGCATCGCCTCGGCGTAGGCGACGGCGCTCTTGTACGGGTGGCCGGGGTCGGCGTCGTCGTGGCTGGCGACAACCAGCGCCGGCACCTCGATCCCTCCCAGCTCGGAGATCTCCTCGAAGGGCCGCGAGCGCGGCGTCTCGCGCAGCGCCGCCAGCACCGCGTCGAGGTGCTCGTGGGCAAGCATCCGCTCGCGGGTGAAGCGCAGGACCGAGTCGCGGAAGGCCGGCGCGATCTCCTGCTGCCCGACCTGAGCGACGAAGCCGTCGACGCCGCCGCGCTCGAGCGCGTCCGCCAGCCCGTCCCAGTACGCGTAGGCCCGGTCGGGGATCTGGCCGCCGCGGAAGACCGGCCCGATCACGACCAGGCCCGCGAGCCGCTCGGCCAGCACCGCGCGGTGGCGCAGCGCGTAGGCGACGACCGTGTGGGCGCCCATCGAGTGACCGCCGAGCAGGAAGCGCTCCGAGCCGACCTGCTCGGCGACGACCCGTTCGAGGTCGTCGACCAGCCGCGGGTATCCATAACCCTCCCCCTCCGGGGCGGGATCGGACTCGCCGTGGCCGCGGGCGTCGTAGGTGATGACCCGGAAGCCGGCGCGCTCGAGCATGCGCGAGCCGTGGACGACGTAGCGCCGCGTCGCCGTGATCCCGTGGCAGAGGACGATCGGCACCCCCTCCCCCGCCGCTTCGCCGCGCAGGAGCGGCGCCGGCCCGACCTCGAACTGCCCGGGCAGCGCCGGCATCAGCCGACCGCCGCCACCGCGCGCTCGAGGTCGTCGACCGACTCGTAGGTGAGGCCGGCCAGCGTCACCTTGCGGTGGCGGACGATCCCCTCCTCGTCGACGACGAAGATCGCTCGCCGCACCATCGGCCCGGCGAGCACCCCGTAGGCCTTCGCGACCGACTTGTCCTCGTCGGCCAGCAGCGGCACGTTCAGCCGCTTCTCCTCGGTGAAGCGCTCGTGCGACTCGACCGATTGCGGCGAGATCCCGAGCACATCGGCGCCGAGCTCGTCGAGCCGCTCGCTGTTGTCGCGGTAGGAGCAGAACTGTTTCGTGCAGACGGCGGTGAAGTCGCCCGGATAGAAGGCGAGGACGAGCTTGCGCCCGCGGTAATCGGACAGGCGGTAGGTCCTGCCCCCGGTTCCCGGGAGCTCGAAGTCCGGCGCGGCGTCCCCTACGTTGACCTTTGCCACTGGCTCAGAGCTTACGCGGCTGGCTAAAGCGAGTTTGAATCGTCACGGCCTAGCCGTGTTCGATCGTCATCTTTTCGATCAGCACGGTTTGTTTCGGTTTTTCTTCCGGCGTGCCGAGCTTGCCGATCCGTTCGACCACGTCCATGCCGGAGCTGACCTTGCCGACCAGCGCGTATTCGGGCGGCAGGCCGGCGTCGGCGCCGGTGACGACGAAGAACTGGCTGCCGGCGGTTCCGGGCGGCTCGGTGGCGCTCTTGGCCATCGCGACGACGCCTTTGGTGTAGGAGAGGTTCGCGGGCGGCTTCTCCGTCACCTTGTAGCCAGGTCCGCCCGCACCGGTGCCTTCCGGGTCGCCGCCCTGGATGACGAATTCGGGGACGATCCGGTGGAAGGTGAGGTCGTCGTAGAAGCCTTCTTCGGCCAGGTAGGCGAAGGAGTTGGCGATCGTCGGCGCCCGCGTGGTGTCGAGAGCGATGTCGAAGGTGCCGCAGCTGGTTTCGACCACCGCGGTCAGTTCTTCGCCCTTCTGGACGGTCTGCTTCGGCGCCTTCAGCGTCTCTTTGCGCGGTTCCGGCGCTTCCACCTGCTTGCAGCCGTTCTTGCCGACCTTGGCGCTGGCGGTGGTGCTGTCGCCGCTGTCGCCGCCGCTGCGCGAGATCAGGATCACGGCGACGATCGCGGCCGCGACCACGGCGAAGACGGCCAGGATGATCCAGCGCCTGTCGAGCTGCTGCTCCCGCATCGGTCGGGAAGCGTAGATCATCGTGGCGGACGACGCGTACGATCGGTCGGTGTCGGAGCTGCCGCCGCTGACCCCGCTCGCGACCGCCGCCCTGCACGTCGGCGAGCCGGAGCGGATCCTCCAGGTCCAGTGCGGCGCCGGCGACGGCGCCCTCTTCCTCGCCCGCGAGTTCCCCCGCGCCAGCGTCCGCGGCGTCGACGCCGACGAGGCGGCGATCCGGCACGCGTCGGGCCGGGTCGGCCTCGATCCAGAGGGCCGCGTCGCCTTCAAGGCCGGCGGACCGCGCAAGCTGCCGTTCCCCGCCGACCTCTTCGACCTCGTCGCCCTACTCGACGCCGAGCCGTCGCCGCGCGAGGTGGCGCGGGTGCTGCGGCCCGGCGGCTTCCTGGTCGTGGCCCGCAGCACCGGCGGTCCCGCCGAGGGCATCGGAGCCCGCCTCCGCCGCTGGCGCTTGCGCCGCCGCGGGATCGAGCCGATCTGGGCGGAAAGCGCCGGGGCGGGCAGCTACGCGGTCGGCCGCTTGCGCGGCGGCGGCCCGCCGGCCGCCGCCGAATAGGCTGCGCCCGAGGCAATGGACGTCGCAGGGATGCCACTGGCGATACTGGTCAACCCGCACTCTGCCGGCGGCAGAGCGCTGAAGCTGCTGCCCAAGGTCGAGGCCTACCTCGACGAGCGCCGGGTCGACTTCCGCGTCGTCCGCACCCGCAGCGTCGAGCACGGCGTCGAGCAGGCCCTGGTCGCAGTCGAGGCGGACGAGGTGCCGGTGGTGATGAGCGGCGACGGGCTGCTCGGAGCGATCGGCGGCGCGATCGCCGAAGGCGAGACGCCGCTCGGGATCGTCCCCGGCGGCCGCGGCAACGACTTCGCCCGCGGGCTCGGGATCCCGACCGACCCGGTCGAGGCGATCGCCACCGTGCTCGCCGGCCACAGCCGCCGGGTCGACGTCGGCGAGGCCAACGGCGAGCGCTTCCTCGGCATCGTCAGCGTCGGCTTCGACTCCGAATGCAACCGCCTCGCGAACGAAACCCGCTTCCTGCGCGGCAACCTCGTCTACCTCTACTCCTCGCTGGTCACCCTGGCGCGCTGGAAGCCGGCCGGCTTCACGATCGCGGTCGAGGACGAAAGCGTGCGTGTCCGCGGCTACCTCGTCGCGATCGCCAACAACCGCGCCTACGGCGGCGGCATGTACGTCGCCCCCGGAGCGGAGCTCGACGACGGCCAGCTCGACATCGTCGCGATCGGCGAGTCGAGCAAGCTGCACTTCCTGCGTATGCTGCCGAAGGTGTTCAAGGGCGAGCACGTCGACCTCGCCCAAGTCCAGGTATTCCGCGCCCCGCACCTCGAGTTGAGCTCCAGCCGACCCTTTCCCGTCTACGCCGACGGCGAGCACCTGACCGACACCCCGGTCTCCCTGCGGGTGCTGCCGCGCGCCCTCAGCGTCCTCGTTCCGCAGGGCCCCGAGGCTTGACCGCGCTGTTCGGGGCCAAGGTAGCCGCCGCGCGGGCGATCGGCGCCGCCAGCCGGGCCAGCGGGCGCGGCGGCGGCACGACGCTTCCCGGGCGGGTGCTGCTGCGGCTGGAGCCGGAGGCGATCGCCCGGCTCGGCGGCCGCCTGCAGGGCGGCACCACCCTGGTCAGCGCCACCAACGGCAAGACGACGACCGCGGGGATGATCGCCGCCGTGCTCGCCGCCGAGGGCCGGCCCCCGGTCCACAACCGGGCCGGCTCGAACATGACCTGGGGGGTGGCGACGGCGCTGCTCGAGCAGCGCGGCCGCGAGGGCCTGTTCGAGGTCGACGAGGCCTGGCTGCCGCGGGTCAGCGAACAGCTGCGCCCGTCGCTGATCGTCCTCGGCAACCTCTTCCGCGACCAGCTCGACCGCTACGGCGAGATGGAGGCGCTGGCCGACGAGTGGGCGGCGACCGTGGCGGCGCGCGAGGGCGAGACCGCCTTCGCGCTGAACGCCGACGATCCGCTGATCGCCGACCTCGGCCGCGACCGCGAGGAGCGACCGCGCGAGGGCGTCTCCTACTTCGGGATCGAGGACGCCGCGCAGGCGCTGCCGCAGCTGCAGCACGCCTTCGACGCCAAGCACTGCCGCCGCTGCGGCCACCCATACGAGTACGAGCGGGCCTTCGTCGGCCACCTCGGCCACTACCACTGCCCCAATTGCGGGGCCGAACGGCCGCGGCCCGACGTCGCCGCGACCAGGATCGAGCTGCGCGGGATGGAGGGCTCGAGCTCGACGGTGCGGACGCCGCAGGGCGAGATCGAGCTCGAGCTCCCGGTCCCCGGCCTCTACAACGTCTACAACGCGCTGGCGGCGATCGCGGCCTGCCTGCGGCTCGAGGTCGAGCCGGTGCGGATCGGGGCCGCTCTGCGCGAGATGCGCGCCGCCTTCGGCCGGGTGGAGACGATCGACGTCGGCGGCACCGGCGTCTCGATCCTGCTGATCAAGAACCCGGCTGGGGCGAACGAGGTGCTGCGGACGCTGAAGCTCGAGGGCGAGCGGTCCGCCGGGGGCGGCGCCGGCATCGACCTCTGGATCGCGCTGAACGACCGGATCGCCGACGGCCGTGACGTCTCCTGGGTCTGGGACGCGGACTTCGAGCTGCTCGCGGGCTCGGTGCGGCGCGTCGTCTGCGCCGGCACCCGGGCCCCGGAGATGGCGCTGCGGCTGAAGTACGCCGGCTGGGACACGGGGCGGATCGAGGTCGTGGCCGAGGTGGAGGGCTCGCTCGACCGGGCCGTCGCGCTCGCCCGCGAGGGCGCCGCCGCCAACGCCCCGGCGCGCCTCTTCGCCCTCCCCACCTACACGGCCCTGCTGGAGCTGCGGAAGCTCCTCGCCGACCGCGGCCTGGCCGAGGAGTTCTGGCGGTGAGCGTGGCGACGATCGGCGAGCGGAGCGTCTGGCACGACGTCGAGTGCGGCTCCTACGCCGCCGACCTGCCGCTCTGGGAGGAGCTGGCGGCGGCGGGCGGCGGAGAGGTGCTCGACCTCGGTTGCGGCACCGGCCGGGTCGCCCTGCACCTGGCGCGGCGCGGCCACCCGGTGGTCGGAGTCGACGTCGAGGCGGAGTTCCTCGCGGCGCTGGCGGCGCGGGCCGCCGCGCTGCCGGTGCGGACGCTCCACGCCGACGCCCGCGAGTTCGAGCTCAGCCGCCAGGTGCCGCTGGCGCTGGCGCCGATGCAGACCCTGCAGCTGCTGGCGGAGTCCGAGGACCGCGTCGCCTGCCTGCGGCGGGTGGCCGCCCACCTCGAGCCCGGCGGCCGCTTCGCCGCCGCGATCCTCGAGCGGATGCCCGAGCCCGACGGCTCGCCGCCGCCGCTTCCCGACGTGCGCGAGGTCGACGGCTGGGTCTACTCGAGCCTGGCGGTCGAGGCGGCGGTCGGCGAGGGCGAGGTCGTCGTCCACCGTCGACGCCAGCTGGTCTCCCCGGCGGGCGAGCTGAGCGAGGAACCGAACCAGGTCCGGATCACCACCTTCCCGGCGGCGCGGCTCGAGGCCGAGGGCGCTGTCGCCGGCCTGCGCCCGATCGAGCGCCGCCAGATCGACCCCACCGACATCCACGTCGGCGCCACCGTCGTCGTGCTCGGGAAGGAGGACTGATGGAGCTCCGCGTCTGCGCCCTGTATCCGGACCAGATGAACATCTACGCCGACCGCGGCAACATCATCTTCCTGCAGCGGCGCTGCGAGTGGCGCGGGATCGGCTTCTCCTACGCGAGCGCCGGCCCCGGCGAGCCGGTCGACGCCAGCGCTGCCGACCTCTTCTACGTCGGCGGCGGGCAGGACCGCGACCAGAAGATGGTCGCCGCCGACATGGTCGCCAGCAAGCGCGGCGACCTCGCCGCGGCGGTCGAGAGCGGCGCCGTCGTCCTCGCCGTCTGCGGCGGCTACCAGCTCCTCGGCCACAGCTACCAGGTCAAGGCGGAGACGCTGCCGGGGCTGGGCCTCGTCGACCTCGAGACCGTCCGCGAGGAGGGCCCGCGGCTGATCGGCAACGTCGCGATCGAGGTCGATCTCGGCCCCGGCCCCCGGGTCCTCGCCGGCTTCGAGAACCACGGCGGCCGCACCCACCTCGGCCCCGGCGTCCCCGCCCTCGGCCGCGTTCTCTCCGGCCACGGCAACAACGGGGCCGACGGCCGGGAGGGCGTCCGCCGCCACAACCTCATCGGCACCTACCTCCACGGCCCCCTGCTGCCTAAGAACGCCTGGCTGGCGGATCACCTGATCGCCCTGGCCCTGGGCCGCCGCTACGGCGCACGCCCGGAGCTCGAGCCGCTGCCCGACGCGCTCGAGGACGCTGCCCACGCCAGCGCCCGCGCCGCGGCCGGCGCCTAGCCCGGGGCCGCCCCGGTCGGTCCCACGCACGCGCTGCGGACTTTGAGGCCCCTATAGGGGCCCGAAACCGCGAAGGGCGCGATCGAGCGCCGACCGGGCTTCGTCCGTGAACCGTTCGACGACCACCGCGGCCGGCTCCTCGCGCGCCAGCCAGTGCGCCTGGCCGGCCCACAGATTCAGGTCCTCGGGGTCGCCGGCCTCCCGGGCCGCGGCCCGGATCGGCGCCGTCGCGTAGTGGACCTCGGGATAGGCCGCCGGCGCGTCCTCATGCTCGCTGAGGAAGCGGTTGACGGCGCCGCGGGCGCGGCGGCCGGTGAAGGCGCGCGTCAGCCGCGTCGGCCGTCGTTCCTCCAGTGCCTCCCGGTGCACTGCCGAGGTCCCCGCCTCCGGACAGAGCATGAACGCGGTCCCGAGCTGCACCGCCCTCGCCCCGGCTGCGAGGCAGGCGGCCACCCCAGCCCCCGACCCGATCCCACCCGAAGCCACCAGCGGCAGCCCCGCCTCAGCCCGCAGCAGCTGCAGCAGCGCCAACAGGCCGTACGGCTCGTCGTCAGCCTCGAGGTCATAGGTCCCCTGATGCGCCCCCGCCTCGTACCCCTGTGCGATCAGCACGTCCGCCCCCGCCGCCACCGCCTGCTCCGCCTCGGCGACGTTGGTCACCGTCAGCCAGCACTCGCTGCCGGCGCCCCGCAACCTCCCCAGCACCTCAGGCTCCGGGCACCCGAACGTGAACGACACCACGGCCACGGGCTCCGCCGCCAATACCTCGACCTTCTCCCTCCACCCGTCATCGCTCCAGCGCGCCTCCCCGGCCGCCCCACCCAGCCCTTTCACGTAGCCGTCGTACACCCCCGCCTCAGCCCGCGCCCCCGGCACGAACAAATTCACCCCGAATCGCACCCCCTCCCCCATCCCGCGCACCTCAGCCGCCACGTCCTCAGCGCTCCGGTAGCCCGCCGCCAGGAACCCGAACCCGCCCGCCCCGCCAACCGCCCGCACCAGCTCCGGCGTCGTCGGCCCGCCTGCCATCGGAGCGGCGACGATCGGTCGCGAGAGTCCCTCCAACACATCCGCCACACCGAGAAAATATCGGGGTACCGACATTTTCCTCCCTATAGGGTGGAAAAGATCGGTACCCCAGTCAGGGCGCCACCGGGATCACCGCCACGGCCCCGGTCTCGGCCTGATCGAGCTCGTCGGTGTCGAACTTCGGCCGCTCGAAGCGCATCACCTCGGCGAAGGCCGCCGCGAACTCCTCCTCGTCCTCTAGGAAGCTGATCCGGTGGGTGCGGTAGTGCATCGGCACCACCCACCTGGCGCCGAGCGAGAGTGCGATCTCGGCCGCCGCGGCGCCCCCGATCGTCGGGCCGCCGCCGACCGGGACGATCGCCAGGTCGACCTCGCCGATCGCCTCCTTCTGCTCGGGCCGCAGCGCCGCCTGGCCGAAGTCGCCGAAGTGGGCGACGCGGACGCCGCCGAGGCTGAAGACGAAGATCGTGTTCGGGCCGCGTTCGGTGCCGGCCGCGGCATCGTGCTCGGAAGCGACCCCGACCACGGTGCCGAGCGGCGTCTCGTGGGTGCCGGCGGTCGCCCGCAGCGTGTGCGGCTCGCCGCCCACCGCCTCGACCGCGTTGTGGTCGCGGTGCTCATGGGTGACCAGCAGCAGGTCGACCCCGTCGACTCCGATCTCGGGGTAGGACCACTCGATCCCGCGCTCGCTCAGCCCCGTCATCTCGCCGAACGGATCGACGAAGACCGTCCCCTCCTCGGCCTCGAAGGCGAAGGCGGATTGGCCGTGCCACTCAACTCGCATGATGTCCCTCCAGTTCGTGTTGCAGCTGGCGTCGCGGGGCCGGGGCGCTCGCGTCCTCGGCAGCAGCGGCCGGCTCGTCGACGTGGTGGTAGCGGCCGCCGCGCAGCAGCGAGGCGCCGGCGGCGACCAGGCAGGCGACGATCGCGAAGGCGAAGGCGGTGTCGAGGCCGTTGCTGAAGGCGCCGGAGATCAGGTGCGGGAAGAAGGCGTGGCCTTCGAGCACCGCCCGCGCCTGCGGCCCGATCGATTCGAGGGCGCCTGCCCCGACCAGGTGCTGGACCGGGTTTTCGCCCAGGAAGGCGGCGAAGAGAACCGAGATCGGCGGCGTCTGGCCGGCGTGATGGGCCGCCCCGTGTGCCACCCCGTGCGCTTCCAGGCCGTGCTGGAGCGCGCTCGGGAGGGTCGAGGCGAGGCCGATGATCAGGAGCGTGAAGAAGATCCCGATCGACATCACCTGAGCCGAGTTCTGGAAGGTCTGGTTCATGCCGCCGCCGGCGCCGCGGTCGCGTTTGGGCAGGCTGTTCATCACCGCCGCCCGGTTCGGCGAGGCGAACATCCCCATCGAGACGCCGTTGAGGAACAGGATCGCGGCGAAGACGGGGAAGCTGAAGTCGATCGGCAGCAGCATCAGCAGGCCGAAGCTGAGCGCCGCGCTGAGCATCCCGCCGGTGGCGAAGAAGCGCGCCCCGTAGCGGTCGGAGAGGTAGCCCGAGGTCGGCCCGGCGAGCAGCATTCCCACCGTCAGCGGCAGCATGTAGATCCCCGCCCAGAGCGGCGCTTCCTCGAAGTCGAAGCCGTGCAGCGGCAGCCAGATCCCCTGCAGCCAGATGATCAGCATGAACATCAGCCCGCCGCGGGCGATCGCGGCGAGGAAGGTCGAGAGGGTGCCGAAGGTGAAGGCGCGGATGCGGAACAGCGGCAGCCGGAACATCGGCTCCTCCACCCGCCGCTCGATCATCCAGAAGGCGATCAGGCTGATGACCGAGGCGGCCAGGAGCGCCAGGACCCGGGGGCTGCCCCAGCCGGTCGGCGAGCCGCCGTAGGGCCGGATCCCGTAGGTCACCGCGACCATCGCCAGCACCAGCCCGAGGGCGAAGGTGACGTTGCCGCCCCAGTCGATCCGCGCCGGCCGCGGCTCGCTGCGCTCCTCCAGCTTCAGGTAGGCCCAGACGGTGCCGAAGAGCCCGACCGGGACCGAGATCAGGAAGACCAGCCGCCAGTCGATCGGCGCCAGCAGCCCGCCGAGGATGAGGCCGACGAACATGCCGCTGACGCCGACGATGTTGTTGATCCCGAGCGCCATGCCGCGCTGGTTGGGCGGGAAGGCGTCGGTCAGGATCGCCGCCGAGTTGGCCAGCAGGCAGGCGCCGCCGATCCCCTGGACGATGCGGAAGACGACCAGGTAGAGCGCCCCGGGCGGGCCGGTGAGCCAGTCGACCGCGAGGATCAGCGAGGCGACGGTGTAGATGACGAAGCCGAGGTTGTAGATGCGGACGCGGCCGAAGATGTCGCCGAGCCGGCCGAGGCTGACGATCAGGACGCTGGAGACGACCAGGTAGCCGAGGATCATCCACAGCAGGTAGAAGCTGTTGCCGGGGACGAGCGGGTCGAGGTGGATGCCGCGGAAGATGTCCGGCATCGCGATCAGCGTGATCGAGGCGTCGAGGGTCGCCAGCAGGATCGCCAGGGTGGTGTTCGAGAGGGCGACCCACTTGTAGCGGTCCTCGTGCATCTCGCTGATAATACACAGGCAACCTGTTCAGTTTGCCTGTTGAAGTTGGGGTAGACTGAAGAAGTGGCCAGCGCCCCCTCCACCCCACGCGACCCTGCCGCCGACGTCGCCCCCCTGGCGAGCGAGCTGCGGGTCGTCGTCGGCCAGCTGATCCGCCGCCTGCGGGCCGAGCAGCAGCGCTTCTCGATGTCGCAGGGATCGGCCCTCGGCCGCCTCGACCGCGAAGGCCCGCGCAGCGTCAGC
>DASXOF010000002.1:0-17799 GCA_036494495.1 Solirubrobacterales bacterium
CTGTTCGAGCAGGTCGGCCTCCGCTGCTACCCGAAGACCTCGGGTTCGAAGGGGATCCACCTCCACGTCCCGCTCAACACCGAGGTCAGCTACGAGCAGACCAAGCCGTTCGCCAAAGCCGTCGCCGAGACGCTCGAGGCGAAGTTCGGCGATCGCGTCGTCGCCAGCATGGCGAAGCGCAAACGGGCCGGGAAGGTGCTGATCGACTGGAGCCAGAACGACCGCCACAAGACCACGGTCAGCGTCTACTCGCTGCGGGCCAAGCCGCGGCCCACCGTCTCGACCCCCCTCGAGTGGGACGAGCTCGAGGCGGCGCTCGCGGCGGGTGACGCCGCGCGCCTCGTCTTCGACGCCGACCAGGTGCTGCGCCGGGTCAACGAGCGGGGCGACCTCCACGCGCCGCTGCTGAGTGAGAAGCAGAGCCTGCCCGACTCCGGCTGAGCAGAGGCGCCGCTCTAGGCTTCGGCCATGGCCCTGCCGCCGGCAGACCCCGTCCGACACCGGCGCCGGCTGCGGCGGCGGGCGCTGATCGGCTGGCTCGGCGGCGGCGCCGTCCTCACCCTCTTCGTCCTCGCGATCGTCCTCGGCGGCGACGAAGCGCGCGACGCGACCACCCCGATCCCGGCCCACTCGGCCGGGCTCTTCGATTACCACATGAGCTCCGCCCAGTTCGAGGACCTCCGCACCGGCGAAACCGAGCGCGAAGTGCTGGCCGCGCTCGGCAAGATCGGTCTCCCCGAGAGCGAGACGAAGATCGTCTTCATCCAGCTCTTCCCGCCGCACGGCGAATCGCTCGTCTGCTCCTACTGGGAGATCTCCGACGCCGCCTACGAGATCGCCCGCCTCTGCTTCTCGCGGCCCGATGGCATCCTGCGGCAGAAGCTCGAGCGCGACGTCTCCGCGGTCTTCGGCGAAGAATCGAGCGTGCGGGCGTGAGGGGGGCGGGGTGGGGTAGGAGGGGGCCATGGGCTCCGGCTACTCGATCGTCAGCGGCGAAGAGGCGGAAGACGCATACGCCGGCACCGCCGTGCCCGGCGAGTTCCGCCGCCTGACCGAGCCGCTCGGCTGCTCGCAGGTCGCGCTGACCCTGATCCGGGTGCCGCCGCACTCCGACTTCGAGCAGGGCACCGGCCACCGCCACGAGGCGACCGAGGAGATCTACCTGGTCACCCGTGGCACCCTGACCATGCGCTTCGACGACGAGGTCCACGACGTCGCCGCCGGTAGCGCCGCCCGCGTCGCCTCGGGGACCGTGCGCTCGCACCGCAACCGCGGCGAGGAGCCGGTTGAGATGTGGGTGGTCTCACGCAAGGACGAAGGCGGCGACGCGACCAAGGTCGAAGATTTCTGGGAAGCCTCCCCCGAGGCGGCCCAAACGCGGTAAACATCAGCCATGGCGAGCGAGATCGAGCGCAAGTTCGTGCTCGAGGCGATGCCGCCCGCCGCGGCCGCGGTTCCCGCCAGCGCGATCGAGCAGGGCTACCTCGCGGTCGACGAGGGGGTCGAGGTGCGGCTGCGCCGCGCCAACGGCGAGCGCCTGCTGACCGCCAAGCGCGGTCACGGCGAGTCGCGCGAGGAGGTCGAGCTGCGCCTCTACGGCGAGCAGTACGAGGCGCTCTGGCCGCTGACCGCGGGTCGCCGGCTGCGCAAGCGTCGCCGCCGGCTGCCGCTCGGCGAAGGCCTGGTTGCCGAGATCGACAGCTACGAAGGCGAGCTCGCCGGGCTGCTCGTCGCCGAGGTCGAGTTCCCCTCCGAGGCGGCGAGCCACGCCTTCCAGCCGCCGGGCTGGCTCGGCCGCGAGGTGACCGGCGACCCCGCCTACGCCAACCAGGCCCTGGCCAGCCGGGGTTTGCGGCTGGACGGCGCGGGGGACAGGCGAGAGACTGAGAGCGCGATGGCCGTGACCGGCGAGGACAGGGAGCAGGGCAGCGGCAGCAGCGCCTACCGGCTCGAGTCCGGCGAGACGGCGCCGGCGGGCCTGCAGCGGGTCGCCGCCGCCCGCGCCCGCAAGGCGCGGCGCAAGCTCGGCGAAGTCGAGAGCGAAGGGGCGGTTGCGATCCACGGCGCCCGCAAAGACCTGAAGAAGCTGCGGGCGGTGCTGCGGATGCTGCGCGAGGCCCTCGGCGAGAAGTCCTACCGGGTCCAGAACCGCCGCTTCCGCGACGCCGGCCGGCTGCTCTCCGACACCCGCGATGCCGAGGTCAAGGTCGAGACGCTCGACGACCTCGAGCAGCGCTTCGGCGAGGAGTTCCCGGCGGCCGCGATCGAGCACTGGCGCCGCGACCTCGAGCGCGAGCGCTACGCCGCCGCCGCGGATGCCGGCGGCGAGGTCGGCGAGCGGATCGAGGCGGCCGCCGCGGCGATCGAAGTCGGCCGCGGCGAGATCGCCGCCTGGGACCTCGGCAAGGACTCCTGGAAGCTGGTCGAGCCGGGGGTGCTGAAGGCCTACCGCGACGGCCGCGACGCGCTCCGGGACGTCCGCGAGGACCCTGGCGACGAGAACGTCCACGAATGGCGCAAACGGGCCAAGGACCTCTGGTACCAGCTGCGGATCCTCGGCGATCTCTGGCCGCCGGTGCTGGGCGAGGCCGCCGACCAGGCCCACGCCCTCGCCGACCTGCTCGGCGACCACCACGACCTCGCCGTCCTCGCCGCCGACCTGCAGACGCGGGACATGGTCGAGCCGGAGGCGATCGAAGCCTTGATCGCGCGCCGCCAGGAGGAGCTGCTCGCCGGCGCCGTCGCGGTCGGCGAGCGCCTCTACGCCGAGAAGCCGAAGGCGTTCGGCAAGCGGATCGAGGCCTACTGGAAGGTCGCGCGGGGCTAGCTTCGCGCCGCCGGCTTCATCGCGGCCGCAGCACCAGCTTGCGGCGGGGGCTCGCGGCCTGCTCGTCCCAGGCGGCGGCGACCTCGTCCAGGGGGCGCTCCTCGATCGGGACGACGATCTCCCCGGCGGCGGCGTGGCGCGCCATCGTCGCGTAGGCCTCGCGTTTGACCTCCGGCGGGGCGTGGAAGTTGGTGTGGCCGATGATCCGGCCGAGCCGGTTGCGGAAGTCGCGGACGGCGAGCTCGGCGCTCTCGCCGGCCGCGTTGCCGACCGAGATCAGCCGGCCGTCGCGGTTGAGCGCGGCCAGCGCGGCGAGCGCCGGCTCGCCCCAGAGCGGGTCGACGACGACGTCGTAGCCGCCGCCGGCGGCCTCGCGCAGGTGCGCTGCGAGGTCGCCCTCGCCGCCGAGCGCGACCACCGCGTCGGCCCCGAGCTCGTGCCGCGCCCGCTCCAGGCTGGCTTCGTCGCGGGCGGCGGCGACCACCTTGCCGGCGCCGAGCAGCCGCGCCGCCTGCACCGCGATCTGGCCGACGACGCCGCTCGCGCCGAGCACCAGGACGCTCTCGCCGGGCCGCAGCTCGGCGCGCCAGGTCAGCGCCAGCCAGGCGGCGAAGCCGGCGACTCCGAGGCTCGTGGCGAGGCCGGGGTCGAGGTCGTCGGGCAGCTCGATCAGCGACTCGCGCTCGACCGGCGCCCGCTCGGCGATCGAGCCGTAGGGAGCGACCGGGGTGTCGAAGTAGTAGCGCCGGCCGTCGAGCTCGCCGACCCCCTCGAGGCCCGGCACCGATGGGTGCTCGCGCTCGCGCGCCGGCACCTTGCCGGCGGCGATCGCCAGGTCGATCGGGTTGAGGCCGGCGGCGAGGACCTCGAGCACCGGATGCTCCCCGGTCGGCTCGGGGTCGCGGAACTCGCCCGGCTCCGGCGGCTCGCCGCGCGCCTTCAGGACAGCGGCCCTCATCCCACGGAGGGTACGCTGCGCCGATGAGCGAACCGGCTCCGATCCTCACCGGCGGCTGCAACTGCGGCGCCGTCCGCTTCGAGGTGACCGAGCCGCTGACCGAGGCGCTGGCCTGCTGGTGCCGTCGCTGCCAGCGACGCAGCGGCACCGGCGGCGGACCCAACGCGCGCACCGTCCCGGGCTCGTTCCACCTGCTCGGCGACCCGGCCGCGGTCGGCGCCTGGGACCCCGGCGACGGCGGCTTCGAAAAGGTCTTCTGCAACCGCTGCGGCAGCCAGATCTGCTCGCGCGACCCGGCCGACCACTCGAAGGTCAGCGTGCGCTTCGGCGCCTTCGACGAGGACCCCGGGATCCCGGTCGCCTTCCACCAGTTCACCGCCTACGCCGCACCCTGGGGCCAGCCCCCCGACGACGGCGTGCCGCGGTACCCCGAGCGCCCCTAAGTGAGCGACATCCAGATCTTCATCGCGGCGCTGCTGATCTCGGTGGCGCTGCTGAACGCGGTCGCCAACTGGCTCTCGGTGCCCTACCCGATCGTCCTGGTGATCGGCGGCCTCGGGCTCGGCCTCGTCCCAGGCATCCCCGAAATCGAACTCGACCCCGACCTCGTCCTGCTGATCTTCCTGCCGCCGCTGCTCTACTCGGGCGCCTTCTTCGCCGACCTGCAGGCGCTGCGCACCGATCTGCGGACGATCTCGCTGCTCTCGATCGGGCTGGTGCTGGCGACCACCGCCGCGGTCGGCGTGCTGGCCCACCTCGTCTTCGGGCTGCCGGTCGCGGTCGCCTTCGCGCTCGGCGCGATCGTCGCCCCGACCGACGCCGTCGCCGCCAGCTCGATCCTGCGCCGCCTCGGGGCGCCGCGGCGGATGGTCAACGTGCTCGAGGGCGAGAGCCTGCTGAACGACGCCACCGCGCTGGTCGCCTACAAGGTCGCTGTCGCCGCTGCGGTCGGCGGCGGCTTCACCCTGGCCGAAGCGGGCCTGCGCTTCCTCGGCGTCGCCGCCGGGGGGATCGCGATCGGCCTCGTGGTCGGCTGGGCGATCGCCGCGATCCGCCGCCGCACCGACGACCCGATGACCGAGGTGACGATCTCTCTCTTCACCGGCTACGCCGCCTTCCTGCCGGCCGACGAGCTCGGCGTCTCCGGCGTCCTCGCCGCGGTCACGGCCGGCATCTACCTCGGCTGGCACGCGCCGGAACTGATCTCGGCGGAAACGCGGCTCGAGAGCTACGCGCTCTGGAACGTGCTGATCTTCCTCCTCAACGCGACCCTGTTCGTGCTGATCGGGCTGCAGCTGCCGGTGATCGTCGACGGCCTGCAGGCGAGCGGCATCGACGCCGGCCAGGCCGTCGCCTACGCGGCGCTCACCTGCGCCGCCGTCGTCGCCGTCCGCTTCGCCTGGGGGTTCGGGGTGACGTTCCTGATCCGCGCCCTCGACCGCCGTCCCGCGCAGCGCGAGCGGCGGGCCGACTGGCGCTTTCGCGTCGTCGCCAGCTGGGCGGGGATGCGCGGCGCCGTCTCGCTCGCCGCGGCGCTGGCGCTGCCGCTCACCACCGACGAAGGGGCGCCGCTGCCCGAACGCTCGCTGGTCCTCTTCATCACCTTCGCCGTGATCCTCTTCACCCTGGTCGGCGAGGGGCTGACGCTGCCGCTGGCGATCCGCGCCCTCGGCATCCACGAGAGCGGCGACGAAGAGGAGCGCGAGGAGGTGCGGGCGCGGCTGCTCGCCGCCGCGGCGGCGCTGGAGCGGCTCGAGCAGCTCGACGAGGAGGAGTGGACCAACTCCGACACGGTCGAGCGCGTGCGCGGCGTCTATGAGTTCCGCCGCCGCCGCTTCAAGGTGCGGGCGGGGAAGATCGAGGACGAGGACGGGATCGAGGACCGCTCGCTCTCCTACCAGCGGCTGATGCACGAGGTCTACACCGCCCAGCGCGCCGCCCTGGTCGAAGTCCGCGACCGCGGCGAGGCTTCGGTCGACGTCCTCCGCCGCCTCGAGCGCGAGCTCGACCTGGAGGAGGCGCGGCTCGAGGTCTAGATGGAATCGACCATCTAGGGTTCGGGGGCGTGACCTGCCCCAAATGCGGAGCCCCGATGCGGACCCACCAGCGCAACGGCGTGACGATCGAGCAGTGCACGAAGTGCCACGGGATGTTCCTCGACGCCGGCGAGTTCGAGCAGCTGATGGGCGCCGAGAGCTCCTTCCTCGGCGAGGACCCGCGCAAGAAGGAGAGCTAGCCGGGCCGGCTCAGGTGCCGGCGAGCGGCTCGACCCGGAACGCCGACCGCGTCGGGTTCGACGACTTGTAGAAGGTCGCCGTCTGGCTTTTGATCTTCCACGGAAACGGCAACTGGCCGCCCGAGATCGAGAGGAAGCGGGTGAAGAGGACGGCGGCGCGGTTGCAGCTGATGCCGGTGCCGGCCGGTTGGTAGAGGAGGTATTTGCCCCGCGGGAAGGAGAGCGGGCCGACCTTGGCGTTGGCGTTGACCGTGAAGGCGTTGGGGCAGAGCCTGCCGATCAGCGGGTTGCTGCCGCCTTCTTCTTCGGAGCCGCCGGTGCGGAGGACGGAGAAGCCGGCCTGGCCGCCGCGGGTGAAGGCGGCTTTGCCGCTGCCCCGGGGGACGACTTTCCAGGGGGCGGGGAGGTTGCCGTCGTAGTCGGCGAGGAAGCGGGCGAAGAATTTCGAGCTGGCCGCGCAGGTGAGGCCGGCGCCTTCGGTGGTGATCGAGTAGCTGCCGGCCGGGAGGCTGGCGGCGCCGATGCGGTCGTCGTGCAGGACTTTGAAGGCCGGGCAGGTCGCGGCCGCGGCCCGGGTCGCGCCGCCCGCCGCGAGCGCGAGGAGCGCCGCCGCGACCACGGCCGCCGCGGCGGCGAGGAGCAGCGAGCGCTTGTGCGCGTGGGGGGCGGGCACGGCGCGCAAGCTATCAGCGCACTCGGCTGCGTCGCGCCGCCGGTTGGGGCGCCTTTGTTCGACATAGCCGAACAAAGGCGCCCCAGCCTTCCGTCAGGCGCGCGGGGTGGGGGCGATGCGGTCGAGCTCGGCGAGGTCCTCGGCGCTCGGCGTCCAGCGCAGGGTCGCGGCGTTGGCCCGCACCTGCTCGGGCCTGGTCGCGCCGGCGATCACCGAGGCGACGGCGGGCTGGGCTGCGAGGCCGGCGATCGCGACGTCGATCGGCTCGACCCCGCGCTCGGCGGCGAACGCTTCGAGCGCCTCGACGACGTCGAACTGGGCCTCGGTGCCCGGCGTCGAGCCGGCCAGCCGCGTGCCCTCCGGCCCGGCCTCGCCGCGCTTGTACTTGCCGGTGAGGAGCCCCTTTTCGAGCGGGAAGAAGGGCAGGATCGAGACGCCGAGCCGCTCGCAGGCCGGCGCAACCTCGGCCTCGATCTCGCGTTCCAGCAGGCTGTAGTGGTTCTGCAAGGTGACGAAACGCGGCAGCCCCTCGGCCCGCGCGACCTGGTCGGCCTCCTCGAGTTCGGCGGCGCTGAAGTTGGAGCAGCCGATCGCGACGACGGTCCCGTCCTCGACCAGCTCGCCGAGCGCGACCAGGGTCTCGGCGATCGGCGTCACCCCGTCGGGTTCGTGGTACTGGTAGAGGTCGATGCGGTCGCTGCGCAGCCGCCGCAGCGAGCCCTCGACCGCCCAGCGGATGTACTCGCGCGAGCCGCGTGCCGCGGCCGGCGCGCTCTCGCCCTCGGCGCCGTGCATCTCCATCCCGAACTTGGTCGCCAGCACGAACTCCTCGCGCCGGCCCTCCAGCACCTCGCCCATCAGCGCCTCGCTGCCGCCCCCGCCGCCGTAGATGTCGGCGGTGTCGAAGAGGGTGACGCCGGCGGCGAGGCACTCCTCGAGCACCGCCCCGGTCGCCTCGAGGCCGATCCGGCCGCCGAAGTTGTTGCAGCCGAGCCCGACCGCCGAGACCTCGAGCTCGGAGTCGCCGAGGTGGCGGGTGGGGAGAGTGGTGGCGGGGGATTGGGGCGACATTTTTTCCTCCATTTCGCTGCGTAGGATTGGGCCGACCGTATGCCCGAACCAGTCAAGCGCAACCAGCGCTACATGCCCGGGCTCGACGGCCTGCGCGCGATCGCCGTCCTCGCCGTTATCGCCTTCCACCTCGGTTTCGGCTGGGCCCCCGGGGGGCTGCTGGGGGTCGGGATCTTCTTCACCCTGTCGGGCTACCTGATCACCGACATCCTCCTCAACCAGCTCTCGCAGCGGGGGAAGATCAAGCTCGCCAGCTTCTGGCTCGGCCGTGCCCGCCGCCTGCTGCCGGCGCTCTTCGTGATGCTCGCCGTGGTCGTCTTCTGGGCGACGGTGTTCGGCCCTGCCCAGCCGGACCAGTTCCGCAAGGCGGTCATCTCCTCGGTCTTCTACGTGAACAACTGGGAGCAGATCTTCGGCAACGTCTCCTACTTCGCGCGCTTCGCGCCGGAAGGCCCGCTCAACCACCTCTGGTCGCTCTCGGTCGAGGAGCAGTTCTACATCTTCTGGCCGTTCCTGCTGCTGATCGGGGTGAAGCTCGTGCACGAGCGTCCGCTCGCCTCCGGGGTGCGGCCGCGGCTGGCGATCGTCGCGATCGTGCTGGCGCTGATCTCGACGATCGAGATGGCGGTCCTCTACCACCCGAGCCTCGACCCCTCGCGGATCTATTACGGCACCGACACCCGCGCCGGCGGCCTGCTGTTCGGCGCGGCGCTGGCGATGGTCTGGCCGAGCCGCCGTTTGAGCCACCGGATCACGCCGCAGGCCCGCGACCTGCTCGACGGCCTCGGCGTCCTCGGCCTGCTGATCATCGCGATCATGGTCTGGCGGGTCGGCGAGTTCTCCTCGTTCCTCTACGAGGGCGGCTTCGTCGTCCTCTCGCTGGCGACGGTGATGGTGCTGATGCCGCTCGCCCACCCGGCCTGCCGGCTCGGCCGCTACCTCGGGGTCAGGCCGCTGCGCTGGGTCGGGGTCCGCTCCTACGGGATCTACCTCTGGCAGACGCCGGTGATCGTCCTCACCGCGCTCAACGCTCAGAACCCGCAGGACGAGGGCCTGCTGCGCAAAGTCGTCCAGGTGGCGGCGATCTTCGCCATCGCGGCGCTCTCCTGGCGCTTTATCGAGGAGCCGATCCGCCACGGCGCGATCGACCGCTTCTTCGCCCGGCGCCGCGAAGTCGGTTGGGGCTGGTACACGTTCGTGCCGGGGATGAGGGTGGCGATCGTCGCCGCCGGGGTGCTGATCGTGGTCGGGATCGCCGGCATGGCGGGCCTCAACGCGGCAAGCGCCGAAGGCGAACAGACCCGGGTCGACGAAGCCCGCGCCGCCGGCACCGACAAGCCGGTGCCGCTGACCAAAGCCCAGGCCGAAGACTCGACCCAGACCTCGTGCAAAGCCGTCGTCCACATCGGCGACTCGACCTCCGAGGGCCTCGACTCGGCCGAATACCTGCCCGACCCGAAAGAGCGGATCGAAAACCGCTACCGCGAAGTCGGGGTCAAGGAAGTCCACATGGACGTCGAGGGCGCGCGCTCGATCGAAGAGCGCTTCGAAGGCGAACCGAACGCCCAGGAAGTCGCCGAAGCCTGGAAGGCCGAAGGCTTCAAAGGCTGCTGGGTGCTGGCGCTGGGGACCAACGAGGCAGCCGACGTCGCCGCCGGCTCGAACGTCGGCGAGCGCGAACGGATCGAAAAGATGCAGGCGATCATCGGCGACGAACCGGTCCTCTGGGTCAACGTCAAGTCGCTGCCGCAGGCCCCGGAAGCCTATGCGCCCGAAAACATGGAAAGGTGGGACGAAGAACTCGAAACCGCTTGCCTCGCGTATCCCGACATGCGGATCTACAACTGGGCGGGCGACGTAAAAGACGCCTGGTTCATCGAAGACGGCATCCACTTCACCTCACCCGGATACGCTGCCCGCGCCCAACTGATCGCACAAGCTCTGGCACACGCCTTCCCGGCGAAAGGAAAATCGCCCGGCGGCGCCAAATGTGTCGTCAGTTGAAGTCCAGTCTCACTTGATCAACCTCAAGCAAAAACTTCCACCTAACCGAACACGGGAGGACCACCTATGGCCGATCCAAACGAGCGTGACGCAAAGCTGATCCAGTACCTGCAGGAGGCGTACGGCAAAGAGCAGGAGCTCGAGCTCGCCCTGCAGGCGGATCTGACGATGACCCCGAAAGGGCCGTACCAGAAACGCCTCAAACAGCATCTGAAAGAGACCAAAGCGCACAGCAAATCGCTCGAGCGGCGGATCAAGAAGCTGGGCGGTGGCGGCACCACCGTGCAGAAGCTGGTCGGCAAGGCGGCCGCCGCGGCGAAGGCCCCGCTGCACGCCGTCCGCGGCTCCGGCGAGCAGGAGAAGCTGCTGAAGAACGCCAAGACCCAGTACACGGCCGAGCAGGAGGAGATCTCCACCTACCTGGCGATCGAGGCCTTCGCGACCAAGGTCAACGACAAGGAGACCGCGAAGCTGGCGAGCGACATCCGTCGCGAGGAGGAGCGGATGGCCCGCTTCCTCGAGTCCCAGGTCAAGCGCCTCGCCGGCGCCGTAGCCACCACCGAAGTCCCCGCCGCCCAGCGCCGCGCCCCCGGCAAAGCCAAACGGAGCACGGCGAAAAAAGCGACGAAAAAAGCCGCCGCCAAACCTGCCGCAAAAAAAGCGACGAAATCGTCGGCGAAAAAATCAGCGGCCAAAAAAGCGGCCCCGAAAAAATCCGCCGCCAAAAAATCGACCGCCCGCAAAGCGAGCAAAGCCAAAGCCGGCAGCAAATAGCCACCTGGCTCGAGAGGTTGCCTTTTCGGGCGATATGCGCCTGAAAGGGCAACCTCGTCCCGGGGCCGGTCAGTCCAAGCAGTCGATCGCCACGGGCTCGATCTCGCCGGCGGGCTCGAACCCGAGTATCCGCCCGTAGAAGTACAGCTCGGCCTCCATGCACCTGATGTTCGTCTCGGCCTTGCGGAACCCGTGCTGCTCCCCCTCGAACGCCAGGTAGGCGTGCGGCACCCCGTTCGCCTTCATCGCCGCCACCATCGTCTCCGCCTGGTTCGGCGGCACGATCTCGTCCTCCAGCCCCTGGAAGAGGATCGCCGGCGAGCGCAGCCGCTCGACGAAGTGGATCGGCGAGCGCTCGCGGTAGAGGTCGGCGCGCTCCGGATAGGGACCGATCAGCCCGTCCAGGTAGCGCGACTCGAACTTGTGCGTGTCGGTCGCCAGCGCCTCGGCGTCAGCGACCCCGAAGTAGCTGGCGCCGGCGGCGAAGTCGTCGTGGAAGACGAGCGCGCAGAGGGTCGCGTAGCCGCCGGCCGAGCCGCCGCGGATCGCCAGCCGCTCTCCGTCGGCGTCGCCTGACTCGGCCAGGTGCAGCGCCGCCCGCACGCAGTCTTCGTTGTCGACGATGCCCCAGGTGCCATTCAGCTTCTCGCGGTAGGCGCGGCCGAAGCCGGTCGAGCCGCGGTAGTTGACGTCGACGACGCCGAAGCCGCGGCTGGTCCAGAAGACGAATTCGCGGTCGAGCGCCGGCACCACGTGCGAGGTCGGGCCGCCGTGGCTGGCGACGATCAGCGGCGGCGCTTCGCCCGCCGGCGCCTCGAACTCGGGATTGGTCGGCGGGTAGTAGAAGCCGTGGGCCACCTCGCCCTCGCCGGTCGCGAACTCGACCGCTCGCGGCGCCGGGACGTAGCCGGCGTCGAGCGATTGCTCGCCGTCGCTACGCACCTCCTCGCGCTCGCCGCTGGCGTGGTCGTAGACGACCACCGCCGGGTCGGCCTCGGGCGTGCCGGCGACGAAGGCGACGCGGCTGCCGCGGGCGGATATCGCCGGGAAGCCGAAGTTGGTGTAGGGGAGGCCGAGGTCGCGCAGCGGACCGCCGCCGGGGTCGCGGACGAAGAGCTGTTCGGTCGCCCGCTCGGTGCGGACGAAGGCGATCGAGCCGTCGTCGAGGAAGGCGTAGGTGGCGCCGCCGAAGAGCCACTGCGGGTGGGCGAGGTCGGCGGTCTCGGCCGTCAGCTGCTCCACCTCGCCGCCGGCAGGGTCGACGGCGTAGAGGTTCCACCAGCCGTCGCGGTCGGAGACGAAGTGGAGGCGGCCGTCAGGGCCCCACTCGGGCTGGAAGATCGACTCCGCGCGGCCGCCGGCGAGGCGCCGCGGCTCGGCCGCACCGTCGAGCGGCACGGTCCACAGCTCGGTCCCGTCCCAGGGCATGTCCGGGTGGTCCCAGGTGGTGAAGGCGAGGGTCGAGCCGTCGGCCGAGAGCCGCGGGAACGAGCAGAAGTCGTGGCCGGCGGCGAGCACCCGCGCCTCGCCCGCGCCGCTCAGCGGCAGCGCCACGATCTGGTTCTCCGCTTCGCCGCCGCCGCCGGGATGCAGCTCGCGCACGCAGACGACGGTCTCCCCGTCGGCGCTCAGCCGCATGTCGGCGTATCGCAGGCCGGCCGGCTCCTCCGGCTCCGGCGTGATCGCCACCGGCTCCTCGCCGAGCCGCAGCCGGTAGAGGCGCTGGTCGGCGAACTCGCAGTAGACGAGGAGGTCGGGCGCCGCCAGGGTCCAGGCGCCGCCGCCGTACTCGTGGACGCGGGTTCGGGCGTTGGTCCCGGCCGGCGTCGCGTCCTCGGCCTCGCCGCCGGCCGGTCGCCGGACCAGCACCGTGCGACCGCCCTCCTCGGGCCGCAGCTCGGCCCACCACAGCGCCCCGTCGGCGGCCAGCCGGGCGCCGCTCTTGCGGCCGGCGCCGCGGGCCACGAGCTCGGCCGAGATCGGCGAGCGCCACGACCCGTACGGCGCGACCGTCGCCACTACTGCGGCCCGTCGCCCCCTGGCGCGCCGTCGCCGTCGCCCTCGACGACGATCTCGCGCAGCCGGTGGTCGTCGACGTCGTAGACGAATCCGCGCACGCGGTCGCGGTGGGGGAGGAAGGGCGAGCGCCGGACCCGCAGGATCGACTGGCGGACGTCGGCGTCGACGTCGGTGAAGGACTCGATCGCGAAGGCCGGCGCCACCCCGGCGGTCTCCATCAGCTCGGTGCGGAAGCCGTCGTCGGTGATCTTCAGCAGGCCGCAGTCGGTGTGGTGGATCAGCATCACCTCACGGGTGCCGAGCCGCCGCTGCGAGATCGCCAGCGAGCGGATCACGTCATCGCTGACGACGCCGCCGGCGTTGCGCAGCACGTGCGCCTCGCCCAGCTCCAGCCCGAGCGCCGCGAAGACGTCGAGCCGCGAGTCCATGCAGGTCACCACCGCCAGGTGCAGCCGCGGTTCGACGCTCTGATGGCCCGCGGGCAGCGAGCCGGCGAAGCCATGGTTGTTCTCGAGCAGCCGGTCGACGACGTCCACGCGGCGGAAGCCTAAACATCTCTCGGCTGGGTAGGGGAGGAGCCATGCCGGGCAGCCCCTACGAGACTTCCAGCAAGGGCATCTTCAGCAGCGACCACAAGGAGGCGCGTGAGCGCGTCGTCGAGCTGCTGAGCCAGGCCTACTGGATGGAGGTGGAGACGGTGATGAGCTACCTCGCCGCCTCCACCAACCTCGACGGCGTCCGCGCCCAGGAGATCCGCGAGTCGCTGGCCGAAGACGTCGAAGAGGAGCTCGGCCACGCCCGCCAGTTCGCCGACCGGATCAAGGAGCTCTACGGCGTCGTCCCCGGCTCGCTCGACTTCAGCGCCGAGCAGACCTACCTGCAGCCGCCCGAGGAGCAGACCGACATCGTCCACGTGATCCGCGGCGTGATCAAGGCCGAGACCGGGGCGATCGAGCACTACACGCGGATCGTCGAGGAGACCGAGGGCGTCGACCCGGTCACCCAGGACATGGTGATCGCGATCCTCCGCGACGAGCAGGGCCACCGGCGCCTGTTCGAGGGCTTCCTGCGCGAGTACGAGGTCGGCGGCATCGCCTGACTCCGGCGAGCGGCTACAGTCGGCGCGCGTGGAGCTCGTCGACGGCATAGGGATCCGGCCCGCCACCGAGGCCGACATGGAGAGCCTCTTCGCGCTGATCCTCGAGCTCGCCGCTTACGAGAAGCTGCGCGACCGGGTCTTCGGCGACCCGGAGGTCCTGCGCCGCACCCTGTTCGAGCAGCGCGCCGCCGAGGCGCTGCTGATCGAGGCCGGGGGAGAGGCGATCGGCTACGCGATCTTCTACGTCACCTTCTCGAGCTTCGAGTGTCGCTCGGGGATCTGGCTCGAGGACGTCTACGTCAAGCCGGAGCGCCGCCGCGGCGGGATCGGTCGGGCGGTGATGGAGCACCTCGCGGCGCTGGCCCTGGAGCGCGGCCACGTCCGCTTCGAGTGGTGCGCGCTCGACTGGAACCAGCCGGCGCTCGAGTTCTACGACGGCCTCGGCGCCAGACGACTCGACGACTGGACGATGCTGCGCCTCGAGCGCGACGGCATGGAGCGCCTGGCCGCCGGCCGCGACGGCTCAGCCGCCGGCCCGGCGCAGCAGTAGCTCGCGCTCGGCCTCGTTGGCGGCGAGCCCGGCGGCGCGCCGGAACTCGGCCTGGGCCTCCTGCTCGCGGCCGGCCCGGCGCAGCAGGTTGCCGCGGACGCTCGGCAGCAGGTGGTAGCCCGCCAGGGCCGGGTCGGAGGCGACGGCGTCGACCACCTCCAGCCCCAGCTCCGGACTGAAGGCCATGCCGACCGCGACCGCCCGGTTCAGCTCGACCACGGGGGAGGGGGCGATGCTGGCGAGCGCCCCGTAGAGGGCCGCGATCCGCACCCAGTCGGTCTCCTCGGCGGTGATCGCGGCGCCATGGCAGGCGGCGATCGCCGCCTGCACGCCGTAGGGGCCGAGCGGGCGCGGCAGCGCTTCGGCCCGGCCCAGGGCGCGGCGGCCGCGGACGATCAGCAGCGGGTCCCAGCGGCCGCGGTCCTGGTCGAGCAGGAGGACCGGCTCGCCGCCCGGGCCGAGCCGCGCCGGCAGCCGCGAGGCCTGAATCTCGAGCAGGGCGATCAGCCCCTGCACCTCGGGCTCCGCCGGCGCGAGCTCGGCGAGGATGCGGCCGAGCCGCAGCGCTTCCTCGCAGAGCGAGGGCCGGATCCAGTCCTCGCCGGCGCTCGCCGCATAGCCCTCGTTGAAGATCAGGTAGATCACTTCGAGGACCGACGGCAGCCGTTCCTCGAGCTCCTCGCCGCGCGGCACCTCGAAGCCGGCGCCCCCGTCGCGCAGCGCCTTCTTCGCCCGCACCAGCCGCTGCGCGACCGTCGCCTCCTTGGCGAGGAAGGCGCGGGCGATCTCCGCCGCGGTCAGGCCGCCGAGCAGCCGCAGGGTCAGCGCCACCCGCGCCTCGCGGGCGAGGACGGGGTGGCAGCAGGTGAAGATCAGCGCCAGCATGTCGTCGCCGACCTCCCCCTCGGCGGCGAGGTCGAGCTCGGCCCGCTGGTGCTCGATCCGCAGCCCGGCCTCGCGCACCAGCTCCTCCTGCTTGCGCTCGAGCGTGCGGTCGCGGCGGATCTCGTCGATCGCCCGGTTCTTCGCGGTCGCCATCAGCCAGGCGCCGGGGTTGTCGGGGACGCCGTCGCGAGGCCAGCGCTCGAGCGCCGCCAGCAGCGCGTCCTGGGCCAGGTCCTCGGCGCGGCCGAGGTCGCCGCCGGTCATTCGCGCCAGGCCGGCGACGAGGCGGGCCTGCTCGATTCGCCAGACCGCCTCGACCGCCCGCTCGGATTCCGCCGCGGTCACTCGCTCGCTTCCGCCGCCTCCTGGATCTCGGGCGAGAAGTCCTCCATCTCCTGCACCCGCCGCACCTCGATCCGGCAGCTCTGGCAGGGGCAGCGCCGTGCCCACTCGAGCGCCTCCTCCTTCGAGCGCGCCTGGATCAGCCAGTAGCCGCCGACGACCTCCTTGGCCTCGGCGTAGGGGCCGTCGGTGACGGTGGCGGCGCCGTCGGCGTCGAAGAGGACCGAGGCGCCGTCGCTGCCGGGCGGGTGGAGGCCGTCGAGCGAGAGCAGCATCCCCGCCCGCCGCAGCTCCTCGTTGTAGCGGGACATCGCTTCGACCAGCTCCAGCGGCGGGCCCGACTCGGCCCCGAGCCACTCTTTTTCCTCGATCTCGGGGTACATGAACATCATGAATCTCATCGGAACGTGCTCCTTTGCTCGATCAAAGCTGCTCAGTTGCAGCGATTTTGATCCGTCGATTGGTTAAAATCCTCGATTGAGTGTCTTCGCGCCCGCCCGTGCGGCCCCCTGCCCACCGACAAATGACACGGTTTGTTGTCACCGTTGACAGCTGCCTGTGAATAATTGGAAAATCGCCGGTACCGGGACCTCTGAGGGAGGAGTCGACGGAGCCGGCGATGGCTGCTGAGGTGGGCCGCACCCGCTTGAAAGCACTCGCGATCGCGGGCGAGCCCGCGGTCCGCGACCCCCTGAGGGGCGCGCTCGGGCGCGCCGAGATCGACCTGGTCGAGGCCAGTACCGGGATCGCCGGCCTGCGCTGCTTCTACGTCGAGCGGCCCGACGTCGTCGTGCTCGAGCTGGAGCTGCCCGACCTCGACGGCTTCGAGGTGCTGGCGCGGATCAAGGAGCTGAGCGACGTGCCGGTCGTCGCGGTCGCCGGCGACGGCGACGAGGGGCGGATCGTCGGCCTCCGCGCCGGCGCCGACGACTGCGTCTCGAAGCCGCCGCTGCCCGAGGAGGTGGTGGCCCGGATCGAGGCGCTGCTGCGGCGCCGGCCCGGCTTCGCCGAGCCGGACGTGATCGAGGACGACTTCCTGCAGATCGACCGCGCCAGGCACCGCGTCACCGTACTCGGAGTCCAGATCGCCCTGACGCCGACCGAGTTCCGGATGCTCGAGGCCTTCGCCGCCAGCCCCGGCCGCGTCCTCGGCCACGGGCAGCTGCTCGACGACGTTTGGGGAGACCGGATCCGCGGCCGCGACGAGGTGAAGCTCTACGTCAGCTACCTGCGCCGCAAGCTCGCCGTGGCCGGCATCGACCCGGTCGAGACGGTGCGCGGCGTCGGCTACCGCTACGCACCGCGGCGGCTGCAGGCGCGCGACCAGCCGGCCTGAGCGCTCATACGCATCTCCAATCGGTCTCATCCTCTTTTCCGATCGGCGATGCCGAGACAGGGTGGACGTGAGAGCGAGATGACGATCTTCGCGGTTCTGGCCCTGGCGGCGTGCTTCTGCGCCTCCTCGGTGGCGGCTGCTCCGGTCGCGAGCGGCGGCGTGATCCACGCCTGCATGCTGGTCAAGGGCAAGAAGGCGAGGCGCGGCTTCTTGCGGGTGGTGCCGTCGGCGAAGTCGTGCAAGAAGCGCAAGGGCGAAAAGCCGATCGAATGGAGCGTCGTCGGCCCCGCGGGTCAGGCGGGCTCCCAGGGCGGCGGCGACGCCGGCCCGCAGGGCCCGGCCGGTCCGGCCGGTCCCGCCGGCGCCGACGGCCCGCGCGGCGAAGCGGGTGCCCAGGGGCCGACCGGGTCGGTCGCCGCGCTGGAAGCTGAGATCGCCGAGCTGACCGGCGAACTCGCCGCGCTGAAGGCAACGGTCGGGGAAACCTGCACCGGGCTGGAAGAAGTGACCGGGCAGACCAACGCGCTGCGAACCACCCTGGTCGGCGTCAACACCGCCCTGGGGCTGGTCAAGGCGCTGATCCCGGCGCTGGCGATCCCGAGCCTGCCGGCCGCCCTCGAACCGTTCGAATGCAAATAGCCGCCGCCGGGCGCTACTCGTCGCGCGGGACGATGCGGAAGACCGAGACGACCTCGGCCTGGTGCGCCTCGGGGTGGGCCACGTAGGCGCTCGGGCCGCCGCCGAACCAGCCGGCGGCTTCGTTGTTGCCGACGAAGATCCCGGGATGGTGCGTGCCATTGGCGTCCTGGACCCAGACCTTGTCGCCCTCTTTGAAGCCCTCTTCGATCGCGTCGCTCATCGGCGGGCAGTGTATCCCGCCCATGCGATCCTCCCGCACCCCTGTCCCTCGCCGTAGAGTCGAACGATGCCGGGCGACGCGCCAGCCACGTTCGCGGTGACCGGCCGCTTGCCCGGGCCGGCGCTGGAGCTGCTTGGCACGGCCGGAGAGGTGAGGGGCGCCGAGG
>DASXOF010000003.1:0-12825 GCA_036494495.1 Solirubrobacterales bacterium
CTCGCCGGACGAGGTCGAGGACATCGCCAAGTTCGCCGGCAAATACGACCTCGGCTTCACCCTCCTCGCCGACCCCGACCACAAGGTCGCCGAGAAGTACGGCGCCTGGGGCGAGAAGTCGATGTACGGCAAGAAGTACATGGGGGTGCTGAGGTCGACGTTCGTCGTGGACGCGAAGGGGAAGGTTGCGCGGGTGTTTCCGAAGGTGCAGCCGAAAAAGCACGACAAGTTGGTGCTCGAGGCTTTGGCCGCGTTGCCGGTTTTGACCTGAGCCTGGGCGACCGCCCTACTAGCTAGATGCGCTGAGGGAGCGCCGCGGGGTCTCCCCCCTCTGCTGGGTTGCTCGCCTGGATCGAATTGCCGCCCGTCCGAGAGCGAGCGCCGGTGCGAGCAAGAGGACGCCGCTTCCGGGGGGAGACCCCGCGTCGCTCTTCACTCTCGGATCGAACTCCCACAGATGTCCCCAGGGTTCAGAGCGCCCACCCCCCGAGGTGGGGAGCTTCAGACGAGCGCCGGGGGCTCGGGACGCGCTCCGGTCTGCCGCGATTCGTTGCGTTCTCGCCGACGCGTCTGCGATTTGCCGCCTATATGGCGGGAAATCGCAGACGTGTGGGACCTTCAAGGTGAGTCAGCTTCAAGACAAGCGGGGGCTGCCCGAACTTCGGAGCCGTGGCGTTGGCGGGGCTTGGGGGTCCCTCCCTGGACACTCAAGACGAGACCGGCGGAGCCGGTATCGTCGTCCAGGGAGGGACCCCCAAGCCCCGCCCTCGACCCCCCCCGCCGTCCCTACGCCAACCTCAAGCAGTCACCACAACGACAACGATGAACGCCACATACAACCCAAACCAAGCCGCGATCGCCGGCGGTTTGAACCTCCTCGCCAGGTGCAGGCTCTCGTAGGCCAGCAACCCTCCGACCAGCCCCAGGCAGATCGAGAGGATTGCGGTGCCGCTCAGGTCCCAGTCCGTGAACAGCAATCCGATCCCGATCGGGATCGTCGATTGGAAGACCATCGCGCCGCTGATGTTGCCCAGGGCGAGGGCGTCCTTGCCCTCGCGCACCCAGAAGAAGCTGTTGACCTTCTCCGGCAGCTCGGTCGCCAGCGGCGCCAGGATCAGGGCGAGGACGAGGGCGTCGACGCCGAGGCTGTCGGCGATCCCGAGCAGCTCTTCGACGAAGAGGTGAGCGCCGCCGACCATCGCGCCGAGGCCGACCAGGAGCTGCAGCACGCAGAGGGCCAGCGGCGGGTCGGCGCTGTGGCGCTCCCAGCGGCGGTCGAAGAGCAGGGGGTCGAGAGTCTCCTCGGCCTGGACCTCGCCGCTCGAGCGCAGCGTCAGGTGGATGTAGAAGAGGTAGGAGGCGAGGAAGACGAGGCCAACCGCGATCCGCACCGGCGCCGGCGGCCCCCACGAGAGCGCCCCGGCGATCGCGAAGAAGGCAAGGAAGAAGAGCAGGTCGCGCTCGAGGGTCGGGGCGTGGGCTTCGAGCCGCACCCCCTGCGCCCGGCGCTCGCGGTAGAGGTAGGCGAAGAGGCCGACCAGACCCATCGCCAGGGTGCCGAGCAGGAAGGGGGCGCCGACGATCGCCCCGATCGCGACGTCTTCGGAGCCCGCTTCGGCGCTGAGCAGGGCGACGATCGCGATCAGCGTCTCCGGCGCCGCGGTGCCGACCGCGGCGAGGATGCTGCCGACCGCCCCCTCCCCCAGCCCCAGCTCGTGCCCCAGCCACTCGACCGCGTTGGTGAACATCAGCGCCCCGGCGAGGACGACGGCGAAGCTGATGACCAGGAGGAGGTATTCCACTAGCCGGTCACCGCGGCCTCAGGCGAAGTAGAAGGCGAGGCCGAAGACGACGTAGACGGCGAGCAGCTGGACGCCCTCGAACCAGGTCGACTCGCCGTCGTTGGTGACGTAGTTGGCGATCATGATCGCCAGCAGGATGCCGCCGAGCTCGAAGCCGTTGAAGACGAGCGCGAGCGGATATGGGCCGATGAAGAAGGAGGCGATCACCAGCACCGGCGCCACGAACAGCGCCACCTGGCCGCTCGAGCCGATCGCGATGTTGACCGCCAGGTCCATCTTGTTCTTCATCGCGACCAGGACCGCGACCCAGTGCTCAGCGGCATTGCCGACGATCGCGACGACGATCACCCCGATGAAGAACTCCGAGAGGCCGATCGAGTGCGAGGCCTCGGTGATCGAGCCGACCAGCACCTCCGACATCACCCCGACCAGCACGCCCGCGCTCGCCAGTGCGATCACCGAGGTCCGCACCGACCAGCCCCAGCTGTCCTCGTCCTCGTACTCGGGGTTGAAGATGTCGCGGTGGGTCTTCAGCGAGAAGACGAGGCCGAGCACGTAGGTGACGATGAGGACGATCGCGACCGCCAGCGAGAGGTGCTCGACGGTGCCGCCGTAGTGGACCGCTTCGGCCGTCGGCTGCGGCAGCCCCTTGCCCTCGACCAGCTCGAAGATCGCCGGCATCACCAGCGCGGCGGCGGCGAGCATCAGCATCGAGCTCTGGATCGAGGCGCCGGTGCGGCTGAAGGTCTGCTTCTCGCGGCCGAGGCCGCCGGCCAGCATCGCCGCCCCCATCACCAGCAGGATGTTGCCGATGATCGAGCCGACGATCGAGGCCTTGACCACCTCCTGCAGCCCCTTGCCGAGCGCGAAAAGGGCGATGATCAGCTCCGGCGCGTTGCCGAAGGTGACGTTGAGGAGGCCGCCGATGCCGGGGCCCGAGCGGGCCGCCAGCTCCTCGGTTGCCCGCCCCATCAGCGCCGCGGTGGGGATGATCCCGAGCGCCGAGGTGGCGAAGACCACCACCGGCGAGACGCCGGCCAGGTCGAGCGCCACCGCAATCGGGATCAGCGGCGCCAGCAGGTAGGGGTAGCCCTGCGGCGTGCGCAGGAACGAAGCGTCGAGACGGGGCCGGTTGGACGAGGGACCGGCGTCGGCGGGGCGCTGGTTCACGTCGGCCTAGCGTACGGGGCCGGCCGGCAACAAGCGGGCGCCGCCGGATCGGCGACGCCCTCCACTGCTTCCTGAGCCCTCGCGCGCGGCCTACTTAGGCGCCAGGTTGGCGCACTTCTGCAGGTCGGCGGCGCTTTCGACTTGGCGCAGGCATTCGAGGTATGCCTTCGATTCTTCGACGTTCGGGATTTCGATTTCGCCGCCGCCGGAGCTTTCGCCCCCACCGCCGCCGGAGCCGCCGACGATCCCTTCGATCAGGCCGCCGAGGCCGCCGCCGCCTTCGAGCAGGTCGAGCGGGTTGATGCCGAGCTGCTGGAAGAGGTCTTCGAGCGGCTTCGCCTTCGGCGGCCGCGCGATCGTCTGTTCTTCGTTGACTTCGCCCAGCGTCAGCTCGAATTCGATTTCGACTTTTTCGCCCGAGCCTTCGGGTTCGACCGTCAGTTCCGATTCGACCTTGCGGATGATGTTGTCCTCTTCGCCGACATAGACCGAGGCGTGCGCTTTCTTCACCTGGCTGGCGAGTTCGTTCTTCGCCTTCTCCAACTCGCCCAGCGGCAGCGGCCCGGCCGCTTCGAGCTGGGCGCTGCAGGCCGGGTTTTCGGTCAGCTTGATGATCTGGTCGATCGCCCCGGAGACGTTGAGGTCGCCGCTGACCTTGGTCGTCGGGGTGCCTTCGACTTCGACCCCGCCCTCGTTGCTGAGGTGGTCGACGAAATCGCCGACGTCGAGACCGGCCGCGGCTTCCTGGCAGGCTTTGCCTTCGGCACCTTCGCCGGAGCCTTCCTGCGCCGCCTGTTCGAAGCCGGACTTGACGAACCCGAAGGTGGTCGGGTCGACTTCGTACTGGTCGCCTTCGTAGCCGATGTAGGCGCGATCGGAAAGCAGCGTCAACCCGCCTTCGAAGTCGATCTTCTTGCCTTCGGCTTCGCCGTGGACCGAGGCTTCGAGAGCCGCTTCGGGGAGCGAGCCCTTGGCGCCCGCCTGAAACGGGCCGGAGAGGGCGACGTCGAAGCTCCCGCCTTCCTTGCCGACCGAGTCGACCTTCAGCGACAGGTCGACGTTGCCGCTTTCGATGCCCTGCACGGTCGCCTTGTCGATCACCTGCTGCGGGTCTTCGCTGCTGCCGGTGTCACCGCCACCGCCACCGCAGGCGGACAGGAACGCGGCCAGCGCGGCCACGGCCGCGAGCAGCACGAAAGTGCGAATTCGGCTCAAGAGATATGGCTCCTCGTACGATCGGGAACGGAATTCGCCCCGATCGTAGGGCCTGGGGCCGATGGCCCGAGTTAAGGCCGGACCAAGGGGTGGTATACAGAGCCACCATGCGCGGGGCAGGGCGACTCGGGGGGCTGCTCGTCGCGCTGGTGGTTTCGCGGACTCTGTATCGAGCCCTGAGGCCCTCGCCTGCGCATGGAGCCGCGAGCGGCGGCGCCCTTCCCGGCGGTCCCGGCATTGAGGCCGGCGCTCAGGCCTCCGATCCCCGGCGACGGCAGCGCGAGCACCTGCGGGCCGCAGCGGTCCGTCTCGGCATCGCGACGGTCCTTTGCTTGGCGGCGGTGCTCCTGCGCCAGTGGTCGGCGAACGACAAGCCTCCGTTCAGAGCTTCTCTGGTCGCGATCAACCCGACCCAGGGAGCCCCCGTATCCGTCACGGGCGTTCCCACCAGCGCTCCCGGTGCGGACTCCCCGCCGCCGATCGACTCGACCTTCAGAAGCCTCTCGGTGGAGAGGCTCAGGTCGGGTCGTCCCGGAACGGTCCTGATCCACCTCGTCGTCGCGCCTCCGGAGTGCCAAGCTCTGCTTCACGAATTCGGCGGGACTTGCGGCGCGGATCGAGCACCCCCGCGCACCTCGGGCGAACTCGAACTGAGCTTGATGCGGCCTGGCACCACGATGTCGGCCGACTTCTGGCTGGCGGAGCCGGGGACGGTCGAATTGGCTGAGACCGGGCCGCCAACCGGCCTAGGCATCCCTACCGGGTGGACGGTGGAAAGCGACAGCCAGACCACCCAGGTCGACCTCTTCTGCGGCGGGTCGACCGTGGTGATCTCGGCCCGGAGCGAGAACTCGGTGCAATGCGCAATCCGGGGTGCGGACTACGTCCTGCCGGTCGAATCAGACGAAGGTGTGCAGCCGTCGTTGAGCCTCTCCGGCGTGTCTTCGCTGAACGCGGATCTCGAGGGTGTGAGCGCTGGCATGACGGTAGGTGAAGGCGAGCTCTCGCGCGAAGGTGAATTCGAAACTCTGGCGAGCGCGAAGCCGCTCGAAGTCGAGCTCCGGGGCTCCCGGGGACACCCCGTGGTGATGGCGGCACACTCCCAGGCCGGGTCGGGAGAATTCACCTTGGCGATGAGCGCCGCCCAGGCCCACACGATCGAATGGGAAGGCGAAGATCACACCCGCAGCCGTCTCGATCGCCAGCCCGAGCTCGCCTATGCACTACTCGGAGTGCTGGCAGGTTTCTTTCTCGTCGCACTTGCGGACTTCGCCTACGCCCTGCTCGCCGGACGTCGAGTAGGGTGGTGATCGCTTTGTCGGCCAGGCTGAAAACCCCACTGTTCCTTTTCGCCCTTACCGCACTGTTGGTTGCTTCACCAGGCTTGACCGGCAGGGCGATGAGCAAGTCCACGGCGAGCTGGTGCGGAGCCGGGGGCACGGGTGACTGGCTGTGTCAGCAGCAGGGAGGCGTGTTCGTCAACGATGTGGAACTGCCGGCGCATGGCAGCATGACGGTTGCCCCTGAAACCAAGGTGAGTACCGGGCCTCTGGGCATCGTGCGACTCCTCTTTCCCGGTGAAGCACGCTGTGTCGCCGGTCGTGCGCCCACCGAGCTGTACACGCGTACCGGAGGTTATGGCGCTCTTTACACCCAGGTCTCTGGCAAATCAGCGTGCAAGACGAATGGAAAGCGCAAGCGGATCTTCTGCGGTGACCCTCGAGAAGTGTGTCCACGGAGGATGGCATTGCGAGGGGAAGCACTGACCGTCCTCACCTCCACCACCCACGCAAGCGCTTCGTCGGCGGAAGCGTTTACGCGATCGGGCCGAGTCGAAGTCTGCGAAGGGTACGCGCATTTTCAGATCCCCAACGGTGAAGGTGGCCTGGAAGAAGTCGAAGGGCACGTTCGACCAGGGTTCCGTTGGGTGGTCGAATTCGAAGAAGCCTTCTCGAAAGTAGAAGAGAAAGTAGAAGGACAATACGCCGCGCAGGGCTCGGCGTTCTCAGGGTCGATCAAGAGCGCCGAATATCGAGTCGGGTACGGATCCTGTCGGTCTGAAGTGGCCGACTTTTGACCCGCCGCTAGGAGACCGGCTCGGGGGGCTCCTGGCCAGCGCGACGCATCCCCGCTTCGATCGACTCGTTGACGAGGCGCACCACCGCGACCCGCGCGTAGCGCTTGGACTCGGCGCTGACCAGGTGCCAGGGCGCGTCCTCGGTGCCGGTGCGGGCGGCCATCTCCTCGATCGCGGCTTCGTAGTCGGGGCGGCGCGAGCGGTTGCGCCAGTCGTCCTCGGTCAGCTTCCAGGCCTTCAGCGGATCGTCGGCGCGCGCCTCGAAGCGCTTCAGCTGCTCCTCGGAGGAGATGTGCAGCCAGACCTTGACCAGCACCGTCCCCTCCTCGATCAGCATCCGCTCGAAGGCGGCGATCTCCTCGTAGGCGCGCCGCCACTCCTCCTCGCTGGCGTAGCCCTCGACCCGCTCGACCAGCACCCGCCCGTACCAGGTGCGGTCGTAGACGCTCATCCCGCCCCAGCCCGGCAGCGCCGGCCAGAAGCGGTGCAGGAAGTGGTGGCGGCGCTCGTCGTCGCTCGGGGCGGCGAACTGGGCGACGCGGACGTGCCGCGGGTCGAGCGGCGCCACCAGGCGCTTGATCGCGCCGCCCTTGCCGGCCGCGTCCCAACCCTCGAAGGCGACGCAGAGCGGCGGCCCGAGCCGGCGCTGCCCGATCAGGCCGCCGAGCGTCAGCCTCAGTTGGGCGAGGCGGCGGCCGGCCTGCTTCAGCCCGTCTTCTTCCTCTTCGCGCGAGAGCGAGAGGTCGAGGTCGACGTCGTCGAGCACTCCCATCGGGCGATCGTACCGGCGCTATTCGCCGGGTTCGACCGGCAGCGATCCGCCCCCGCCCGGCGGCTTGTCGGCACCGGGCAGGCCGGCGGCGAGCGGCAGCAGCAGGGCGCCGAGGAAGATCAGCAGGATGCCGGTCGCGATCAGCCAGCGCTGGCGCAGGACGCTGCCGACGATGCCGATCGCGAAGCCGGCCAGGAGCAGCGCCACGTAGGGCCCGTGGCCCTGCGGCAGGAAAGCCGCCAAGGGCGGTAGGAGGTCGATCACGGCGCCGGATTATCATCGCCCGATGGCAGACGGGACCGTGGCAGAGGTGAAGCAGGCACTGGCCGAGGTCGGCTACCTGGCCGACGAGCCAGCCGCGCTGGTCTCCTTCCTCGCCCAGCGGCTGGGCAAGCCGGTGTTGGTCGAGGGGCCTGCCGGGGTCGGCAAGACCGAGCTGGCGAAGGCGCTCTCGCGGGCGACCGGGCGCGAGCTGGTGCGGCTGCAGTGCTACGAGGGCCTCGACGAGGCGAAGGCGATGTACGAGTGGAACTACCGCAAGCAGCTGCTGCGGATCCAGGCCGGCGGCGAGGCCGGATGGGGCGACGTGCAGGAGGACATCTTCTCGGCCGAGTTCCTGCTCGAGCGGCCGCTGATGCAGGCGATCGCCAGCCCCGAGCCGGTGGTGCTGCTGATCGACGAGATCGACAAGACCGACCAGGAGTTCGAGGCGATGCTGCTCGAGCTGCTCTCCGACTTCCAGATCACGATCCCCGAGCTGGGGCAGGTCAGCGCCACCTCGATGCCCATCGTGGTCCTCACCTCGAACGACTCGCGCGAGCTGACCGAGGCGCTGAAGCGCCGCTGCCTCTACCTCTGGCTCGACTACCCGGGGATCGAGCGTGAGATCGAGATCGTCCACCTGCACGCGCCCGAGCTGCCGCAGACGCTGACCCGGCGCCTGGTCGAGGTGATCGACATGGTGCGGGCGCTCGACCTGAAAAAGCCGCCCTCGATCGCCGAGTCGATCGACTGGGCGCGCACCCTGGTGCTGATGGGCGCCGACGACATCGACCGGGCGACCTTCGAGCAGTCGCTCTCGATCATCGTCAAGCACCGCACCGACATCGACCTGGTCGCAGAGCGGGTCGGGATGAAACTGCCCGAGCGCGCGGGCTAGCGCTCGTCGGCCGCGGCGCGGTCGGCGACGGTGTACTCGAAGAATTCCTCGATCGCGGCGGGGTCGGGGGCGCCGTCGTAGACGAGGCGGCCTTCGCGGATGCCGAGGCAGCGGCTGGCGGCGGCGATCACGTCGGGCCGGTGGGTGGAGATGACGACCGCGGCGCCGGCGGCGCGGGCTTCGGCGACGAGCTCGAAGAAGACCTCGCGGCTCGGCGGGTCGAGGCCGTCGAGCGGCTCGTCGGCGAGCAGCAGCGAGAACGGCCGCACCAGGCCGAGGGCGATCGAGGCCTTCTGGCGCATGCCGCGGCTGAACTCGCCCGGCAGCGCGTCCTCCCACTCGGCCAGGCCGAGCCGCTCGAGCAGGAACGCGATTCGCTCCTCGATGCGCTCGACGCCGTGCAGGGCGGCGACGTAGCCGAGCTGCTCGCCGAGGCTGACGTCTTCGTAGAAGACCGGCGTGTCGGGGACGTATGAGAGGGCGCGGCGGGCGGGGATCGAGCCGGCGGGCGCGCCGTCGATCTCGACCGCGCCGGAGGTCGGCTCGAGCAGGCCGGCGGCGAGGGTGAGGAAGGTGGTCTTGCCGGCGCCGTTGGGACCGACCAGGGCGATCAGCTCGCCGCCGCCGACTTCGAGCGAGAGGTTGGTGAGGGCGACGAAGTCGTCGTAGCTGCGGCCGAGGCCGCGGGCGCGGAGCAGGGGCGCCTGCGCCGCGCGGCCGAGCTCGGCGACGCCGCCGCTGTTGGTGCCGCCGCTCATCGCCCCTCCGCGGCCCGCCGGGCCATCCGCTCGCCGATCACCGAGGCGGCGATCGCGGCGCCGCCGAGGGCCAGCAGCTCGATCGGGAGGGTCGCCGAGAGCGGCTGGCCGCCGTGCAGCCAGACTGCGCGCGCGGCGACGATCGGGACGCCGACCGCAACCACGGCGACGATCACCGGCCCCCACTGCACGGCGTTGCCGATCTGCGGCGAGAGGATGTACTCGTAGGGATCGTTGGTGGCGCTGAAGGCCGCGCAGCAGGCGAGCAGGAAGCCGGTCGGCAGCGCCGCGACGACGCCGACCTCGAGCGCGATCGCGCTGCCCGATACCACCGCCGCCGCGACGGCCGCGACGAGGACGAGCAGGGTCAGGCCGGCGGTCGGCACCAGCAGGTGGCGGCGGAAGAGCAGGCCGGTGTCGAGCGGCAGCAGATCGCTGCGGGTCGGGTGATCGGCCTCCTGGGCGAGGGGCTCGACCACGTCGAGGGCGGCGATGAAGAGCAGCAGCCCCGGCAGCGCGGCGATCACGATGCTGGCCCGCCAGGCCGCGACGGCGAGGGCGCCGGCGGCGATCACCAGGAACAGCGCCCGGGCCACGCGCACGGCCGGCCAGCGCAAGAGGCTCTGGGCGCCGCGGCGCCAGATCGGCCGCTCGCCGGCGCCGAGCCGCACCCAGGGCCGCCGCCGCGGTCGCTCGGAGGCGAGCTGGCGGCGCAGCAGCACCACCGTCCGCAGGTCTTTGACCGAGGCCGAGAAGCGCAGCTCGGCGGCGAGGGCGGCGCGGCGGCGCGCCGCCTCGAGCAGGATGCCGCCGACCCCGAGCAGCCCGCCGGCGAACAGCGCCAGCGCCAGGACGACCCCGACGGCGGCGAGGGCGACCCGCGCCCCATGCTGGAGCGGCAGCGTCGCCAGCTCGCCGAGCATCGTCGCCGGCGAGGTGGTCAGCCCGAAGGCGAGGTCGGCGACCGACCAGAGGACGAGCACCGACCCGGCCCCCGCCGCGAGCCCCGGCCGCAGCCGCCGCCCGGAGGCGAGCAGCGCGCCGCCGAGCACCGCCACCGGGACCAGGGCCCCGAAGAGGGCGAGGCCGGCGATCCACTCGACCGGCGAGCCGGGGAAGCGGCGGAAGACGAAGTTGCCGACGACGGCGCCGCTGACCGCGCCCCCGATCGCCGCGATCCGCAGCTGCGCGAGCGCCGCCGGGCGCAACGCGGTGCCGCGGTCGAGCGGCGCCAGCAGCGTGTACTGGACCTCGGCCGGCTCGATCGCCAACGGCCCGCCGTGGGAGCCGCTGCGCAGGCCGGCGAGCAGGCCGAGCGCGATCGCGATGCCGATGATCGGCGGCGCGTGGACCCGGATCCGATCGAGCGCCGAGGCGCTGACCGGCGCCTCGTTTATCGCCCCGGCGAGCAGCCCGAGACCGATCGCGGCGAAGATCGCGCCGACGTAGACGCGGTAGAGGACCTCCATCACGTCGAGCTCCTCGACGTAGCGGCGACGCCGCACCCGCCGGAACTCGACGAGCGCTCCCTCTGCCGCGGTCCTCATCGACCTCCCTTCATCGCTGCCTATTATCGAGCCCATGAGCGCGGCGAGCCCCTACGGTCCCAAAGCCGACCCCGGGCCCCCCGGCCTGGCGGCGAAGCTGCTCGGCTTCTGCGAGGAGCTGCGCCGCGAGGGGGTTGCGGTCGGCACCTCGGAGATCCTCGACGCCTTCGCCGCGCTCGAGCAGGTCCCCTGGACCGACCCCGACGACTTCCGCGAGGCGCTGGCGGCGACGATCGCCAAGTCGCAGGACGACCGCCGCGCCTTCGAGCTGATCTTCGACCGCTACTTCTTCCGCGCCGCCGAGGCGGAGGCGGTGCAGCGCGGGATCAGCGAGGAGGACGAGATGGCCGCCGCCGGTGGCGGCGAGGGCGAAGGCGGCCGCATCGACCTCGACGACCTGCGCGAGCGGATCCGCGAGGCGATGGCCGAGGGCGACGAGGGCCGCCTGCGCGACCTGGCGCGGCTGGCGATCGCCGCCTTCGGGCGGGCCGAGGGCTCCGGCGTGGTCGGCGTCGACGTGCAGCGGATCCGCCGCACGCTCGGCCTCAGCACCGGCCAGCAGCAGCAGGTCGCCGGCGGCGAACCGGAGCGGCCGCCCATCGACCGCGCCCAGCTCAACCGCTTCGAGCGCCACCTGCGGCGCGAGCTCGAACGCGACCTGATCGAGCGCACCGAGACGCTGCCGCCGGCGCGGCCGCTGGCCGAGCTCGACCGGGCGCTGCCGACCAGCCCGACCCAGGACCTCGCCGCCGTCCACCGCGCCGTCTCCCAGATGAAGCGGCGGCTGGCGACGCTCGGCCAGGAGCAGCGCGGCCGCAGCCGCAGCCAGGTGGTCGACGTGCGGCGGACGATGCGCTCCTCGCTGGAGACCGGCGGCGTGCCGTTGCGCCTCCGCTTCCGGCCGAAGCGGCCGCGGCGGCCGGAGATCTACGTCCTCTGCGACGTCTCGACCTCGGTCACCTCGGCCAGCGTCTTCTTCCTCTCGGTCCTGCACGCCCTGCACGACTCGTTCCGCAAGCTGCGCAGCTTCGTCTTCATCGAGCGGATCTCCGAGGTGACCGAGGTCTTCGAGCACGAGCGCGACTTCCGCGTGATCGCCGAGCGGATCTCGAGCGAGGGCGGCGTCGCCGACGTCTCCGGGTACACCGACTATGGGCGCGTCTGGCTCGAGTTCGGCGAGGAGATCGCCGAGGAGCTCGGCCCCCGCTCGACCGTGATCGTCCTCGGCGACGCGCGGACCAACGGCCGCGAGCCGCACGCCGACGTCTTCGCCCAGGTTTCGGAGCGCGCCGGGCGGCTCTTCTGGCTGAACCCCGAGCCGAAGCTCTACTGGAACTACGGCGACTCGGTGATGGCGGCCTACGAGCGCTACTGCGACGGGGCCTTCGAGTGCTGGACGACCCGGCACCTGGAGAACTTCGTCAACGTCGTCGCCGGCGGCGTCCCCGCCGAGCAGTGATGCGGGCATACCTGCTGCGCCACGGGGAGTCGGCCCACAACGCGAACATCGCCGCGGAGCCCCTCGCGGACGAGCTCGGCGACCGCCTCACTCCAAATGGTGTCGAGCAGGCGCGAGCCGCCGCCGCAGGCTTGACCGGACTCGGGGTCACCCGGCTCCTGACGAGCCCGATGCGACGGGCGACCGAAACCGCCGACGCTGTCGGTGCCGCGATCGGCCTCGAGGCCGAGGAGCTGCCCTACGTCCACGAGCTCGGGCTCGAAAGCTTCGAGCAGGGCGTGGCCAGGGTCCGCCGCCTCAAGGCCGAGCTCGAGGGCGCGCCGGCCGGCGAACGGCCGTTGATCGTCACCCACGGCATCTTCATCCGCTTCTTCCTGCTCGACTCGATGCTGGGCGACGAATTCGCCCCGCGGATGGCGGGCCGCATCTGGCACCTGCACTCCCACAACTGCGGCCTCAGCACCTTCGAGCCGGGCCCGGCTCGCGACCCGGCGGGCGGGAAGACGCCCGGCTGGGCCTGCTTCGGCTGGATGGAGCGGCCCTGGGCTAGGAGCTGACCGGGTGTTCCTTGGTCGAGGTGCTCGCGTGCCACGCGTCGGGCTGGGAGGTGAGCTCCTCGACGACGGGCGGCAGGTTGCCGGAGACGAGGTCGGCGAGGGTGACCTCCTCGAGGACAGAGCGCAGGCTGGCGCGGACCGCGACCCAGACCTCTCGCAGGTGCTCGGAGTTGCCGCGGTACTCGATCGCCTCGGGGGGCGTCGACTGCACGTCGGCGATCGGGCCCTCCACGGCGCGGACCAGGTCGGCGATCGTCACCTCGTCGGCCGGCCGTGCCAGCCAGTAGCCGCCCTTGGCGCCGCGGCGGG
>DASXOF010000004.1:0-18630 GCA_036494495.1 Solirubrobacterales bacterium
CGCGAGGAGGTCGCGGGGGAGGCGGGCGCATGAGCGCCCGCCTCGCGGCGGTCGCCGAGCGCTCGGGCCGCGACCTCGCCTACCTGGCGATCGGCGGGCTGACCGCCGTCCTCGCCTTCGCGGTCTGGGTGACGGCGGTGACCGTCACCCTCTCGCTGCTGGTCTTCATCGTCGGCCTGCCGGTCTTCCTGCTGAGCGCGATCGCCTTCCGCTGGACCGCCGAGCTCGATCGCCGCAACGCGGTGCTGGCGCTCGGCCGTCCGCTCCGCGGCCACTACCGCGAGCACCGCGGCGAGCGCTTCCTCGACCGGCTGCGCAGCACCGCCGCCGACTGGCAGACCTGGAGGGACCTCGCCTGGCTCGTCGTCCACTCGGCGGTCGGCTTCGCCTTCGGGGTGCTGGCGGTGACGCTGGTCGCGCAGACGATCGGCCTGCTGCTGATGCCGGCCTGGTACTGGGCGCTGCCGGAAGGGGCGAACCTCGGGTTCGTCAACGTCGACAGTCTCGGCGCGGCGTTCCTGGCGACGCTCGGCTCGATCCCGGCGGCGGCGATCACCGTGCTGCTGCTGCGGGGGATGACGATCGGCGAGGCGCGGCTGGCCGAGGCACTGCTCGAGGGCGGCGCCCCGGGCACGGCGGAGGCGCCGGCCACGGCAGCCTCCGGCGAGGGCCCGTCGCGCCGCCTGCCCGAGGCCGAGTCGGCGCTCGGCATGCAGGCGGTGGTCTCCGGCCTGCTGGCGCTGCTCGTCACCGCGATCTGGGCGGCCACCGGCGCCGGCTACTTCTGGCCGGCCTGGGCCTACCTGGCGCTGCTGATCCCGCTCGGCCTCAATGCCGGCCTGCGCGAAGCGATGCGGGTGGCGCCGGCCTGGCGTGCGCTCGCCGTGCAGGGGGTGATCTCGGCGCTGATCGTCGGCGTCGCGATCGCCGTCTGGGCGCTCGCCGGCTTCGGCGGCTTCTGGCCGATCTGGACGATCCTCGCCGTCGCCACCGCCTTCGCCCTGCACTTCCTCTGGCGGCGGGTCTTCCCCGGCGAGCGCGAACGCGAGCTGAGCGAGCGGGTCGAGACCCTGACCCGGACCCGGCGCGGCGCCCTCGACGTGCAGTCGGCGGAGCTGCGGCGGATCGAGCGCGACCTCCACGACGGCGCCCAGGCGCGCCTCGTCGCCCTCTCGATGCAGCTGGGGCGGGCCGAGCAGGGCCTCGACGACAACCCCGAGGCGGCGGAGCTGGTGCGGGCGGCGCGCTCGGAGGCGGGCGCGGCGATAGCCGAGCTGCGCGACCTCGCCCGCGGCATCGCGCCGCCGATCCTCGCCGACCGCGGCCTGCCGGCGGCGGTCGAGGCGCTGGGCCGGCGCTCGCCGGTCCCGGTGACGATCGAAGCCGAGCTGGTGCAGCGGCCGCCGGCGGTGATCGAGACCGCCGCCTACTTCGTCTGCGCCGAGGCCCTGACCAACGTCGCCAAGCACGCCCCCGAGGCGGCGGCGACGGTGCGGATCAACGGCGGCGCCGACGTCCTGCGGGTCGAGGTCGCCGACGACGGCCCGGGCGGCGCCGACCCGGCGGGCGGCGGCCTCAGCGGCCTGCGGGCCCGGGTCGCGGCGCTCGACGGCGAGCTGCGGGTCAGCTCGCCACCGGGCGGCGGCACGACGATCGAAGTGGAGCTGCCGTGCGGGTCGTGATCGCCGAGGACTCGCTGCTCCTGCGCGAGGGCCTGGTCGCCCTGCTCCGTGAGCACGAGGTCGAGGTCGTCGCCCAAGCCGAGGACGGCGAGGGCCTGCTGCGGATCGTCGGCGGCCACAAGCCCGACCTCGCGATCGTCGACGTGCGGCTGCCGCCGAGCTTCACCGACGAGGGGATCCGCGCCGCGGTCGAGGCCCGCCGCCGCCACCCGGGCCTCGGCGTCCTGATCCTCTCCCAGTACGTCGAGCCGGTCTACACCGCCGAGCTCTTGGCCGGGGGTGAGGGGGGCGTCGGCTATCTGCTCAAGGAGCGGGTCGGCGACATCCCCGGCTTCCTCGACGCGGTCCGCCGCGTCGCCGCCGCCGGCACCGCGCTCGACCGCGAGGTCGTCTCGGAGCTGGTCCAGACCCGCGGCGCCGAGGACGACGACCCGCTGGCGCCGCTCTCCCCGCGCGAGCGCGAGGTGCTGGCGCTGATGGCCGAGGGCCGCACCAACTCGGCGATCGCCGAGGCCCTGGTGGTCACGCCGGGCGCGGTCGAGAAGCACGTCTCCAACATCTTCGCCAAGCTCGGGCTGCCGGCGGCCGAGGACGACCACCGCCGCGTGCTCGCCGTCCTCACCTTCCTGCGCGCCACCGGCGCCGCTACCTAAAACCGCGGATTACCAGGGGAAAAGGCAGCAAACACATACGGGGCTCATACCGGTCTCGTACCGGCGCTGCCGATCCGAGAGGGACGAACGCGATGAGGGCGACGCCCCTCGGAAAGGTCCCCCCAATGAGCAACCGGACGAAGATCCTGCGCACGCTCCTGGTGCTTGGCGTCGTCGCCTGCATCGCCGGAGCCGGCGTCTTCTCGGCTTTCTCGAGCCAGACCGACAACCCCGGCAACGTGATCACCGCCGGCACGGTGACGCTCGAAGACAACGACGGCGGCAGCGCCCTCTACACGATGAGCGCCGCCAAACCGGGCGAAGGCAAAGCCTCCTGCATCAAAGTCACCTACAAAGGCTCGCTGCCGGCGACGGTGAAGGTGTTCACCCCGTCGACGATCAGCGAACTCGGGCCGTACGTCAACCTCAAGATCGAAGCCGGGACGCAGGCGAGCTCGACCTTCCCGAGCTGCGAAGGCTTCACCCCGGCCGCCACCGGCGCGACCGTCTACGAAGGCACGCTCTCGGCCTTCGCGATCGAAAAAAGCAACTTCGCGACCGGGATCCCGAGCTTCCCTGCCAGCGCGACCAAATGGGAAAACAACAACTCGGTCGTCTACCGGGTGACGGCGACGCTCTCCGCCAGCGCCCCTGACTCGGCGCAGGGCAAGACGACCGGCACCCACCTGATCCGCTGGGAAGCGCAGAACCAGTAGGGGCGGGGACAACCGGGAGGGCGACCGTGCCCGCATCGCGCTCGATCTGGCGCCGCCTCGCCGGCCTCGCCGGCTGGGGCTTCCTCGCCGCCGGCGTCGCGCTGGCGCTGGCGATCGCCGGCCCGCTCGCCTTCGGCGACCACCCGCACTCCGACCTCTCGGGGTCGATGGAACCGGCGATCTCGCCCGGCGACGTGGTGATCGACGAGCAGATCGCGCCGGGCGAAGCGCGGCTCGGCGACGTCGTCACCTTCCGCGACCCCGAAGACCAGGCCAAGCTGCTGACCCACCGGGTGGTCGGCGTGCGGCGGGCCGGCTCGCACTTCTGGTTCGTCACCAAGGGCGACGCCAACAACACCCGCGAGCGCTGGCGGGTCGCCGCCGACGGCGAGATCGGCCGCGTCCTCTACACGGTCCCCTGGGTCGGCCGCATCGCCGTCCTCGCCCGCACCCCGCTCGGCTGGGTGCTCCTGGTCGGCGTGCCGCTGGTGCTGCTCGCCGGCGAGGAGCTGGTGCGGATCTGGCGCCCGCGGCCAGGTCCCCGCGGCGGAGGAGACGCGGTCGGTGGCGCCGGTTAGCCGCACCTTCGCCCGAGTCGCCGCGGCGCTGCTCGGGGTGGCCGCCGCGGCCCTGATCGCGATCCCCGCCGCGCTCGCGGCCTTCACCGCCCCTGCCGACAACCCCGGCGACACCGTCACCGCGGCCCCCGACTTCCGCGCTCCGGCGATCGAAGCAGTCGCGCTGGCGAAGAAGGCCGGCAGCGTCAGCGGCTTCGTCAAGCAGGGCGGCGCCTACTTCGTCTACGCCAAGGTCGCCGCCGACACCGGCAACCCGGCGAGCGGGATCGCCGGCGTCAAAGCCGACGCCTCGGCCTCCACCCCGGGCCAGGCCGCGGTGCCGCTCCTCGCCGGCTCCTACGCGGTCGGCGGCGCCAGCTTCAACTACCGCAGCGAAGAACTGACCGCGGCCGCCACGCTCGCCGAGGGCGCGAGGGCGTTCACCGTCACCACCAGCGACAACGCCGGCAACGCCAACCTCGCCAACGGCTCGGCCACGGTCGACAACACCCCGCCCCAGGCCAGCGACATCCAGACCACCAGCGCCGGCAGCAACGGCCTTGCCGAGCAGAACGACGCGATCGTCTTCAGCTTCAGCGAGCCGATCGACCCCGAATCGGTCCTCGCCGGCTGGACCGGTGGCGCCACCGCCGTCACCGTCCGCGTCTCCGACGGCGGCCTGCTCGGGCTCCCGGTCGGCGACGACGGCTTCCAGGTCTACAACGCCGCCAACACCGCGACGCTGCCGCTCGGCACGGTCGACCTCGGGCGCGGCGACTACGCCGCCGGGCTGCTCGGCGGCCACTACCGCTTCCTCTCCTCGACGATGGCGATGAGCGGCAGCGCGATCACGGTCACGCTCGGCCCGTTCAGCCAGCCCGGCGTCCTCGAAGCCGCCAACCGGACGGCCGCGGCCGCGGCCGGGACGATGGTCTGGACCCCGGTGGCGACGCCGTTCGACCGCGCCGGCAACGTCATCTCCGCGACCGCGGCGACCGAGTCCGGCGCCGCCGACAAGGACTTCTGATGCGGCGAGCCGCGGTGCTCATGGCGGCGGTCGGCCTGGCGGCGCTGGCCGCGGCCGTGGCCCTGGCGCGGGTGGGGGAGGCCCCGGGGGCGCGGGCCGGGGCGATCGCCGCCGCCGGCGATTTCTCGCTCTCGAGCGCGACCGGCGGGATGCCGATCTTCGCCGCCGCCGGGATCGGTCCCGGCGACTCGGCCCGCGGCACGGTCGAGGTCGCCGACACCGGCTCGCTGCCGGTCGAGCTGACGCTGCGGCGGCACGACCTGCTCGACTCGCCGGGGCTCGGCGGCGGCCTGCTGTCCGGGGCGCTGGCGCTGACCGTCGCCGACGTCACCGACCCGGCGACGCCGGTGGCAATCTACTCCGGCCCGCTCGACTCGATGCCCGACCAGCGCGCAGGCCGGCTCGGTCCGGGCGCCTCGCGCCGCTACGAATTCGTCGCGACGCTGCCCGCCGCGGGCCCGGCCGTCGACCAGAACGCGGTCCAGGGGGCGAGCGTCTCGGTCGCGTACTCGTGGACGGCGAGCGAAGTCGAAGCGGAGCCGGAGCCGGAAGTGGGCCCCGGACCGGAAGCCAGCCCAAGCCAGGCCTCCGCGGCACCGGACCGCGACGGCCTCGACCTCGCCCTGATCAGGGCAGCGCGCAGCCTGCGCGGTGGCAAGCTCGTCGTCTGGGCGCGCTGCGCCTCGCCCTGCGCGATCGCGGTCCGCGGCCGCCTGACGGCGACCGCCGGGCGCCACCGCCGCGGCGCAAAGGTCCGCTTCGCCAAGCTCGGCCATTACCTGGCCGGCAACCAGAGGCTCCGGATCCCCGTCCCCGCCAGGCTCCGCCGCTGGCTCGCCGCCGCGCCCGGGAAGCGTCGCCTGCGGGCCAAGCTCGCCTTCGCCGCCGCCGACCCGCTCGACCGTCGCGCCGCCCTCAGGCGGGCGCTGGCGCTGCGGCCACCGCGGCGGCGATGACGGCGACCGCCTCGCGCAGCTGGCGCTCGCTCGGCAGCCCGTAGCCGAGCACCAGCGCCGGCTCGCGGCGGTGGGCGCGGGTGAAGTCGGCGAGCCCCTGCAGGTGGACGCCGGCCGCGGCGCAGGCGGCGACGATCGCGGCCTCGTCGCTGCCGCCCGGCAGCTCGAGCAGCGCGTGGAGGCCGGCGGCGACGCCCCGCACCCGCGCCTGCGGCAGCTCTGCCGCCAGCGCCTCGAGCAGCAGCGCCCGCTTGCCGCGATAGCGCTGGCGCACCGCCCGCAGGTGGCGCTCGAAGGCACCGGAGGCGAGCAGCTCGGCGAGCGCCCGCTCCTCGATCCGCGGCCCGCCCGAGTCGGCGGCGGCGCGGCCGATCGTCGCCGCCGCGACCAGCTCCCCGGGCAGCAGCAGCCAGCCGATCCGCAGCGCCGGCGCCAGCGTCTTGGAGACGGTCCCGGCCAGCACCACCACCTCCGGCGCCAGCCCCTGCAGCGCTCCGGCCGGGCCGCGGTCGTAGCGCAGCTCGGCGTCATAGTCGTCCTCCAGCACCAGCGCCTCGCGCTCCCGCGCCCAGGCGACCAGCGCCCGCCGCCGACCCGGCGCCATTACCGCCCCGGTCGGCAGCCCGTGGGCGGGGGTGACGACGACGGCGTCGGCCCCGGCGCCGGCCAGTGCCTCGACGTCGATCCCGTCGTCGTCGACCGCGATCGGCACCACTTCGAGCCGCTCGGCCTCGATCGTCCAGCCGCAGACCGGATAGCCGGGGTCCTCGACCGCGATCCGGCGCCCGCCGCGGTTGCGGACCAGCGCGCAGAAGAGGCGCAGCGCCTGCTGGAAGCCGGCGGTGACGACGATCCGGCTCGGGTCGGCCGCGGCGGCGCGGGCGCGGCCGAGGTGCTCGGCGAGGGCGACCCGCAGCTCGGTGGTGCCGGCGAACTCGCCATAGCCGAGGCGGGCGTCCGGCAGCTCGATCAGGGCGCGGCGGAGCGCCCGTCCCCAGGCCAGGCGGGGAAAGAGCGAGAGGTCGGGAGCGCCGGGGAAGAGCGAGATACCGGTCTCGGGGTGGAGCATCGGTTCGGGCGGCGGTGGCGAGAGCGCGGCGACGCCGCTCGCTCCCAACGCCACCCGGGTCGCCGAGCCGCGCCTGGCGCTGAGGTAGCCCTCGGCCCCGAGCTGGTCGTAGACCTCGACCACCAGCCGGCGCGAGATCCCCAGCTGCGCCGCCAGCGCCCGCGAGGAGGGGAGGCGGGTGCCCGCTCGCAGGCGGCCCTCGCGGATCGCGCCCCGCAGGCCCGCCTCGAGCTGCGCCCGCCGCGGCCCGGCGGGGTCCCAGTCGGGCAGCGACAGCTCGAAAGTGGTCCCCTGTTCTGCCATCGGAGTGGACCTTAACGCGGTGCCACATCATCGATACCGTGCGTGTCCCCAAACGCCGTAAGTCATCGAAGAGCAGGGAGGCAGGAGATGAGGATCGAGCCAAGCAAAGGGCCGTTAGCCCGCGCCTTCGCCCGCGGCAGCCGCGTCACCTTCGGGCGCGAACTGCGCTCGGCGCGGATCTACGCCAAGCACCCGCGGCTGATGCTCGGGATCCTCCGCTACAACCGCGCCGCCGAGCGCACCAGGCACGTGCCGAAGCTGCTCGCCGAGCTGGCGGTGACGAAGGCGGCCTCGCTGGTCGGCTGCGAGTTCTGCATCGACATCTCCTCCGAGTACGTGCGCCGCGCCGGCCTCGGCGACGAGCAGCTGCTGGCCCTGCACGAACCGCACCAGTCGGGCCTCTTCGACGCCGACCAGCTGCTGGTGATCGACCTCGCCGAGGGGATGACCCGGACCCCCGGCTCGGTCTCCGACGAGCTGATGGCGCGGGTGGTCGAGCGCTTCGGCGACAAGGGGACGCTGGAGCTGGTCCACCTGATCGCCTGGGAGAACGACCGCGCCCGCTCCAACGTCGCGCTCGGGGTCGGGGCCGAGGGCTTTTGCGAGGGACGAGCCTGCGCGCTCGGCCCGCGCCAGGTGGCCGCTGTGGCGGAGCAGCCGACCGTCGCCGCCTAGCCCGGCGGGGCGCTGACTCGACCTCCCGCAGCCGCGGGTTGGGGCGCAGCTCGCGCCCGACCCTGGCGACGGGTTGGCCCTCGAGCTCGACGACGTCGGCGGTGAAGTCGCTCGCCGCGCAGGAGCGCCGCGCCGGGGCGGTAGGAGTCGACCGGGGCGCCGGCGGCGTCGAAGCCGCGCGATCTTGGCGGCGTCGGTGCCCGCGCCGAGGTAGAGGAGCGCCGACCGGCCGCTGCAGGCGGGAGCGTCCTAGATCCCCAACCCGATCGGAACGCGGCGCGCGGCCGAGATCTCCGGCCCCGGCGGCGAGGGCTCGGGCGGATCGGTCGGCGCCGGCGGCGCCGGGTCCGGCCCCGGAGGCTTCGGCTCCGGCACCGGCGGCTCAGGATCAGGCATTGGCGGCGCCGGCGGCCCCGGCTCCGGGACCGGCGGCCTCGGGTCGGGCTGAGGCGGCTGCGGCGGCCCAGGGTCGGGCCCCGGCGCAGGCGGCGCCGGCGCCGGCGTCTCGTTCAAGGGGTGAGTCTCGCTCCCGAAGTTCGTCATCCGCCCCGGCTACCCGTCCCGCCCCCGTCCAACCCGCGCCCCGTCCACCGGAAGACTGCTGCATTTGCCCGCGTGGCGGGGGCAAATGCAGCAGTCTTCCGGACGTGGGGGGCGAGGTGACCCAAGATGCAGCCCCCGTCCCGCCCCGTTACACGCGCTCCGCACCGCACCTCGCCCGCACCTCGTCCGCACGACCGGCACCGCCTCGGCCGCACCCCGCGCCTCGTCCGCCACCGCTGCCTCACCTCCGGCCGCCGCCCAGTTCCACGCCGTCCCAGGGTCACCCACCGGACGAGTGCTGCATTCGGTCCCCGGAGGGCCCAAATGCAGCACTCTTTGGCGCCGCCAGTGCCTCGGGGCGGGCTAACCCTCGCCCGGTTCAGGGGCCTCGGGCGTTGCGGGCGCTTCTTTCGGCGCAGCGGCCCCGTCCGCCGCGCCCGCCCCTGCCGCCGCGCCTGTCTCCCCGCGACCCCGGTCCCCACCGCGGCGCGCCGCAATGGCGGAGCTCTCCGCCCCGCGGCGGCGCCACCACCATGCCGCGTAGGCCAAGGCGGCGAGGACGACGAGGGCGATCGCGGCGATGCCGAAGTCCTCGATGATCTTCTTCGCCACCGGGCCGAGGAGGTAGGCGGCGAGGCCGACCGAGGTTGCCCAGGCGATGCCGCCGAGCAGGTTCCAGAAGAAGAAGGTGCGCCAGTGCATGTGGGTGATCCCGGCCAGCCAGGCGGCGGCGATCCGGAGGCCCGCCACCCAGCGGCCGAGGAAGACCGCCTTCGGACCGTGCGTCTCGAAGAAGGGCTCGCCTTTGGCGATGATCGAAAGCCGGTGGCGTTCGAGCGGGCCCGGCGCTTCCAGCAGGCGACGGCCGCCGTGGCGGCCGATCAGGTAGCCGAGGTTGTCGCCGATGACCGCCGCCGCGGCGGCCACCGCGATCACCACGACGATGTCCATTTCGCCGTCGTGGGAGAGGACGCCGGCGGCGATCAGCGCCGTCTCTCCCGGCACCGGCACCCCCGTCGACTCGACCCCGACCAGCAGCGCCAGCGCCAGGTAGCCGAGATGCTTCGGCACCGAGAAGAGGGCGAGGACGGGCACTAGCCGCCGAAGGCGCGGACGTGGGAGGCGAGCTCGCCGTTGCGCAGGACGTGGAGCACGAAGCCGCCCGGTCCGGGCTTCGAGGTCGGCACCGCGTCGACCCCGAACTGCGGCGCCATCGGCAGGTAGACGCTGGGCGCCGCCAGCACCGGCCGGCCGCCGAGGGCGCCGCCCATCGGCGCGTGCAGGTGGCCGCCGACGATCGCCACCACCTGCGGGTGGCGGCGCACGACCTCGGCGAGCGCCGCGCGGTCGGCGGCCGTGACGTTGATCCCGTCCCAGGCGTCGATCCCGGTGGCGAGCGGGGGGTGGTGGGTGGCGAGGAGCGTCGGCTGCTCCGGCGCCGCGGCCAGCTCGGCGTCGAGCCAGGCCAGCGCGGTGGCGTCGAAGCCGCCCTCGATCCGGCCCGGGAGCGTCGAGTCGAAGGCGATCAGCCGCAGCGGCCCGAGCTCCGCCGAGTAGTCGACCCGCTCCCCGGCCGCGCCGGCCAACCCGAAGACCTGCCGCAGCGGCGCCCGCTCGTCGTGGTTGCCGGGCAGCGCGAAGACGGGAGCCCGCAGCGGCGCCAGCTCCTCGCGGACGACCTCGTACTCGGCGACCGCCGCGTTGTCGGTGAGGTCGCCGCTGACCAGCACCGCGTCGGGCCGGTCGGGCAGCTCGCCCACGGCGGCGACCGCCTCCCGCAGCCGCGTCACCGGGTCGACGCCCCAGTCGGCGCCGACATGCGAATCGGAGAGCTGGAGGAGGACGAAGGGCCGCGCCACGGGCTGCAATCTAAGACCAGACTTGACAGGTGACTATTTAGTCACATATGATCCCGGCCATGGACGAGGTGTTCAAGGCGCTGGCCGACCCGACCCGCAGGGAGCTGCTCGACGAGCTCTTCCGCGAGGACGGGCAGAGCCTCAGCGCGCTCGAGGCGCGGCTGCCGATGTCGCGCTTCGGCGTGATGAAGCACCTGAAGGTGCTCGAGGCCGCCGGTCTGGTGACGACCCGGAAGCGGGGGCGGGAAAAGCTCCACTTCCTCAACCCCGTCCCGATCCAGCTGATCCACGACCGCTGGGTCAGCAAGTACGCGGCGCCCTGGGCCTCGGCGCTCGGTGCCCTCAAAGACGAACTCGAGGAGGAAGCGTGATGGAGCAGGAGCAGCTGTACACCGTGGTCGGCGGGCGCGGCACGATGACCGTGTTCGAGATCTACATCAAGGCGACGCCGGAGCGGGTCTGGGAGGCGATCACCGACCCGGAGATGCGCAAGCGCTACAGCTTCGGCGTCGGGGTCGAGTCCGACTGGACCGAGGGGTCGAGCTACAAGGCCTCGGTGCCGGGGGTGGTCGACATCTCCTCCGGTGAGAACGTCGAGGTCGATCCGCCGAAGCGGCTGGTCCAGACCTTCACCGCGCTCTGGAGCGAGGACGTGCAGCGCGAAGGCACCTCGCGGGTGACCTGGGAGATCACCCCGGTCGGCACCTCCTCGCAGCTGCGGGTCACCCACGACCAGCTCGGCGAGGGCGCCGACAGCCAGCTCTGGGGCGGCTGGCCGATGATCCTCTCCGGCCTCAAGACCCTGCTCGAGACCGGCGAGGAGCTCGACACCCCGGGCTCGCTGATGTACGAGAACGCGGACGCCTGGGGCTAATCCTCCGCCACCGCCTCCATCGTCGCCAGCAGCGACTCGACCAGGGAGGGGACGTGGTAGCCGCCCTCCAGCACCAGGCCGAGCGGCGCGCCGGAGTCGCGGGCGATGGCCCGCACCCGGCGCGCCATCGCCGCGAAGGAGGAGGCCTCGAGCTCGCAGCTCGCGAGCGGGTCGGCGCGATGGGCGTCGAAGCCGGCGGAGACGAGGAGGAGGTCCGGGTCGTACCCGGCCGCGGCGGGGGCGACGACGTCCTCGATCAGCCCCAGCCACTCCGCCTCGCCACTCCCCGGTCGCACCGGCAGGTTGATCGTGTAGCCCTCACCGGCGCCGCTGCCGCGCTCGCTCATCGCCCCGGTCCCGGGGTAGAGCGGCATCTGGTGGATGCTGACGAAGAGGACGTCGGCCCGGTCGCGGAAGCAGGCTTCGGTGCCGTTGCCGTGGTGGACGTCCCAGTCGAGGACCAGGACCCGCTCGGCGCCGAGCTCGCGCAACGCCAGCTCGGCGCCGATCGCGACGTTGCCGAACAGGCAGAAGCCCATCGCCCGGTCGGGCTCGGCGTGGTGGCCGGAGGGACGGCAGGCGCTCAGCCCGACCCCGTGCTCGCCGGCCAGCAGCGCCCGCGCCAGCTCGCAGGCGCCGCCGGCGGCGTGGCGCGCCGCCCGCAGCGAGTGGGGCCCGACCGCGGTGTCGGCGTCGATCAGGCCGCCGCCGGCCGCGCAGAGCTCGCGGACCTGGCGCAGCAAGCGCTCGCCGTGGACCGCCTCGATCCACTCGTCGGCCGCCGCCGGCGCCTGGCGGCGCTCCCAGCCGAGCCACTCCTGCGCGGCCAGGGCGGCTTCGATCGCGACGATCCGCTCCGGCGTGTCGGGGTGGCCGGGGATCAGCAGCCGCGGATCGTGCTCGAGGCTGGCGGGGTGGCTGAGGAGGAGCGGCACCAGCGTTATCTAGCCCAACAAGCGGCCGAATCGAGTGCGATCACGCACGAATTCTCGGTCTTTGCGTAGCATTGCTTCGATTGGGTTTGTCCAGGTTGTCCAAAAGGGTAATTCTCGACTTGCCAGGTCGAACCGCGGATCTCAAGGAGGTATGGGAGATGTTCGTCTGCAGCCGCTGCGGATCCAGCTATAGCGCAAGGCATGTCGGGGTGGAGCACTGCCCGCGCTGTCGGACGCGCGACAAGGTCCAGTCGCCGCTGGCCTTCAAAGCCTTCGACCTCAGCGACCTGAAGCGGGTCGACCTGAAAGCGCCAAGCCGGCTCGGCTTCGAGGAGACGGCCGGCTCTTCCTGATCCCTCCTAGCCCTGCGGCCGCAGGTGGACCGCTGTGAGGCCGTGCTCGCGCTCGAGCCGGGCCGCGACGAGGGAGCGGTGGCACGCCTCGGCGTCGCGCTCGACGCACATCAGCGCCGGCAGCCTCTCGCCCGCCAGCGCCGCGATCGGCGCCAGGTCGGCGCGATCGAGCACCTGATCCAGGTAGAGGCTTTCGTACTCGGGCGAGAGGTGGGTGCGGTTGCGCTTGCCCTCGCCCGCGGCGTCGTCGGCGCGGTACTGGGCCTGGCGCATCGCCGTCGTCGGCGCCAGCTCCTTGTGGTGCTGGTATTCGACCCCGGCCTTCGCCAGTGCCGCCTGCAGGCGCTGCGAGTTCGCCCAGGCGTACTCCGGGCCGCGCACACCGCGGCGCTGGCGCACGTCGAGCAGCACCTCGACCCCGGCCCCGCGCAGGGCCTCGAGAAAGCTCTCGGCGTCGAAGCCGTAGACCCCGATCGTCGCGATCCTCCCGGGCACCCGCCGATCCTCTCAGACCGCGCCGGCCCTCAGGCGGTCTTCGGCGGCTTCGGCTCCGCCCGCGGCTCGAGCTGGATCTCGCGCTCGGCCCGCGGCCGCCCTTCCTCGATCTCGGCGCTGCGCTCCAGCTCGGCGTTCAGCTGGTGGCCGAAGAGGATCGCCAGGTTGCTGATCCAGAACCAGAGCAGGAGGACGATCAGCCCGCCCAGGGTCCCGTAGGTCTTGTCGTAGGAGCCGAAGTTCGAGACGTAGAAGCCGAACAGGGCCGAGGCGACGATCCAGACCACGATCGCGACCAGGCTGCCGGGGGTGATCCAGCGGAAGCCGCGCAGCTTCGCGTTCGGCGAGGCGTAGTAGAGGATCGAGAGCATCAGCAGGAAGACCAGCGCCATCACCGGCCACTTGGCGACGTTCCAGATGTCGACTGCGGTCGAGCTGATCCCCAGCGGCTTGGCGATCGCCGCGACGATCGGCCCGGTGAGGACGAGCGAGAAGGCAAGCAGCGTCAGCAGCACGATCATCGCCAGCGTCACCGCCACCTGCAGCGGCCGCAGCTTCCAGAACGGCCGTCCCTCGCGGGTCTCGTAGATCACGTTCGAGGCGCGCATGAAGGCGCCGGTGTAGCCGGAGGCCGACCAGAGCGCGAGGAGGATGCCGAGGACCAGCGTGAAGCCGGCGGTGCCGCGGTTCGAGGTCACCGATTCGATCGGTCCCTTGAAGGTTTCTGCCGCCGATTGCGGCCCGATTTCGGTGATGATTTCGGTCAGGCTCGCGGTCGTCGACTTGGTGTCGCCGAAGATCCCGATCAGCGAGACCATCGCGATCGCCGCCGGGAACAGCGACAGCAGCCCGTAGTAGGTGAGCGCCGCCGCCCAGTCGGTGAGGTTGTCCTCCTGGAACTCGCTCGCGGTCCGTTTCAGCGTCGCCAACCGGCCGGTCATGCCCTCCCCGTTCCCGGGGAGGGGGGATGTCAATCCGTCGCCGGGATCGCCAGCAGCGGCGGCGACTCGAAGTGGAGCTGCCCCCAGGTGGCCCGGATCGGCTGCTCCTCGGAGGCCTCGAGCCGCTGTTTGGACTCGCGGTGGATCGCGGTGACGGTCTCGAGCACGCCGTTCAGCAGCGCCGCCAGCTCCGTCCACCCCTGCTCGTCGACTTCCATCGCCAGCCAGGCGATGTGGCGGTCCGTGCGCGAGTCCAAGGTCCCCTGGTGGGCGGCGCTCTCAGCCCGGGCGATGAAGGAATCGAGCATCACGCGCGAGATCGCCCGCCGCTTGTGCAGGGGCAGCCGTGACCAGTCCTCGTCGGGCACGTAGGCGCGGGCGCAGGCCCGGCAGACCAGTTCGGTGCTGCCGCGCCGCGGGTTCTGCTCGACGATCTCGATCGCTCCCGCCTCCCGCAAAGCGCGGAAATGGTATGCGAGCGCCGAGATCGCCCGATCGCGGGGCTGCCCGTCGAGGTCGCCGATCAGGCCTTCGTCGACGAACTGGCTGACGCTCATGTCGCGCTCGTTGAGGACTTCGAGGATGCGGGTGCGCCAGGGGTGGTGGAGCACCTCGAACCGCTGCTTCTGCTGGCTGCTCGCCGACCGCCTGCCAGCGGCCTTGCCTTTTCGCGCACCCCTCGGTTCCACCGCCATTGCCCCATCCCCCTCCGATCAATCTAGGAATCCCGACTGATTAAGCATAACTAACTTATCTCCGCGTTTGCGGACATTAAGTCACTCCGGCCCCGCCGAAAACATTGCGTTCCATTGGTGGAACGGATTCCATCGGTGCTGCGTCAACAGCACAGGGAAGGGGGTGACGCGAATGACGATCGCATCCTGCGGTCAGTTGCTGCCCGGCATGGCAACCAGCAAGGGCAACTAAGGGGTTCTTTCCCCGGCGCGCGGTCCGTCGGCGACCAGGCTGGACGGGCCGCGCGTTTTCTATTTGCACATCCTGCAGGATTGAAGCAGATATGTCGAGCAAACTAAACCACTTGTCCAGTGTGAGTTGCGTAGGTGCTCCTACCGAGTGCGGGCGGCGAGGTGGGCGAGCAGTCCCTCGATCCCTCTCTCGGCGGCGACGCGGCGCTGCTCGTCGGCGCCGTTGCCCTCGCGCAGGATCCGCTCGATCTCCTCGAGCGCGGCGTCGGTGCCGAGCTCGCGGGCGTAGGGCAGGCTGGCGTCGAGGACCTCGCGGGCGACCTCGCGCGCCGGCCGCGGCGATTCCTCGTCGAGCAGGATCTCGGCGTCGAGACCGTGGCTGGCGGCCTGGAAGTAGGACTCCTCGAGCGCCTCGCGCTCGAGCAGGAGCGGCGTCGGGCGGTCGAGCTCCCTGGCGGCGATCGCCTGGATCAGCGCGGCGATCGCGACCGAGGTGGCGGCGTCGGCCTGCACGTCGACCGCGCGCACCTCGACCGTGCCGAGCTTCGGATGGGGCCGCACGTCCCACCAGATGTAGGTGTAGTCGTCGACGCCGGCGGCGGCGATCAGCTGGTCGGCCACGCGGCAGAAGTCCTCGTAGTCGCGGAACCGGCGCGGCACCTGGAAGCGCGGGTAGGCGCGGACGACCTGGGTCCGGGCGCTGGCGTGCCCCGAGTCGACACCGGCGCGGAACGGGGAGTTGGCGGCGAGCGCCGCCAGGACCGGCAGGTACTGGCGGTAGGCGTTGGCGAGCCGGACCGCGGTCTCGGGGTCGGAGATGCCGACGTGGACGTGGAGCCCGCAGGGCGGCGTGGTGAGCAGGTCGCCGAGGTCCTTGCGGACGACGTCGTAGCGCGGCTTGGCGACCAGCTCGGCGGCGCCGTCCTCGGCCGGATGCAGCCCCGAGCCGAGCAGGGCGACGTCGCCGGCGTCGATCGCCGCCCGCGCCTCGCGCAGCTCCGCCAGCGCTTCGTCGGGCCCCAGGCACACTCCCGTCTTCAACTCGATCTGTTCGCTGAAGATCTCGGCCGAGATCCGCTCCCCGACCGGGCCGTCGCCCCGCTCCAGCACCCGTTCGGCGGCGGGCACGAGGCGCAGCGTCGACCGGTCGACGAGCAGCAGCTCCTCCTCGACGCCGAGCGAGAGCGGCGGCGAGGATCCGAAGCGGTGGGCGTGGGGGTCGGTCTTCGGTTCGGGCATGGGACGAAACCGGGGCGCGAACTGCTGGTTACCCGCTCGCCGGGAGGTTAGGCGCCCTCCCGGCGAGCCGCCCGCAGGGTCCGCCAGCCCTCGTCGGAGGGTCGCGGCGGGAGACCCGCGGCAGCCGCGGGTGCAGCTCGGCGGCGGTGGCGAAGCCGTCGTCGGCGACCGCGGCGATCGCCTCCGGCAGCTGCTCGGGTCGCAGGCGCCTGCGCATCATCGGGCGCGCCAGGGGCGGCTCACAGCCACACGTGTTCGAACCGGAGCCCGTCGCCGTCGCATTCGAGCAGGCCCATCGAGGGGCGCGGGGCGCGGCGCCGCTCGGTCGGGCTGCCGGGGTTGAAGATCTGGAAGCCGGCCTGCTCGCCCTCGCCGACCTCGTGAAGCGGCATGTGGCTGTGGCCGAAGACGACCGCGTCGGCCGTCGGGAAGCGCCGTCGCAGCCGCGCCAGCCGGCCCTTGGCGGCGCCGCCGTCGTGGACCAGCGCCAGCTGGCGGCCGTCGCCGAGGCCGACCGCGAGCGTCTCCGGCAGGCGCGAGCGCAGCTCCGGCTCGTCGACGTTGCCGTGGACCGCGTGCAGGCGCGGGTTCAGCGCCTCGATCTCCTCCAGCGCCGAGACCGCGAAGAAGTCGCCGGCGTGGACCACCGCCTCGGCGGCGGCGATCAGCTCGGCGCAGCGGTCGGGGAGGCGGCGCGGGCCGCGCGGCATGTGCGTGTCGGCGATGATCGCGATCACGGAAACCGATTCTGATGGCCGGCAAGCGGAAACTCAGCGAGTACGAGCGCAAGCGCGACTTCGCGAAGACTCCCGAGCCGGCGCCGCGCAAGCGCGCGAAAGCGAAACCGAAGCCGCGCTTCGTCGTCCAGGAACACAGCGCCCGTCGCCTGCACTGGGACCTGCGGCTCGAGCACGACGGCGCCGCCGCCTCCTGGGCGATCCCGAACGGGATCCCGATGGACCCCGAGCAGAACCGCAAGGCGATCCGCACCGAGGACCACCCGCTCGAGTACCTGAGCTGGGAGGGCGAGATCCCGAAGGGCGAGTACGGGGCCGGCACGATGCGGGTCTGGGACAGCGGCACCTACGTGCTGGAGAAGTGGACCGAGGCAAAAGTGATGGCCGAGTTCGAGGGGGAGCGGCTGCGCGGCCGCTACGCGATCTTCCGCGCCGGCAAATCCGACCGCGACTGGATGATCCACCGGATCGACCCGCCGGAGGAGGTCGCCGACCCCTTCCCCGAGGCGGTGGTGCCGATGCTGGCGAAGCTGGCGCCGCTGCCGGCGGACGACACGGGCTGGGCGGTCGAGGTGAAGTGGGACGGGGTGCGGGCGATCGCCTACTGCCGGCCGGGCCGGCTCGAATTGCAGACCCGCAACCTCAACCCGGTCACCGACTCCTACCCCGAGGTGCGGCGCCTATCGCGCCAGATCGGTGCCCGCGACGCGGTCCTCGACGGCGAGCTGGTCGCCTTCGACGCCGACGGCAGGCCGAGCTTCGAGCGCCTGCAGCAGCGGATCCACCAGACCGACGAGGCGATCGTGCGGCGGCGGATGAAGTCGCACCCGGTCACCTACCTGGTCTTCGACCTCCTCTACCTCGACGGCCGCAACCTGATGGACGAGCCCTACAGCAGCCGCCGCGAGCTGCTCGAGGGGCTCGCGCTCGAGGGCGAGAGCTGGCAGACGCCGGCCCACTCGGTCGGCCACGCGAAGGAGCTGCTGGCGGCCGCGGCCGAGCGCCAGCTCGAGGGCATCGTCCTCAAGCGCCTCGACAGCCGCTACGCGCCGGGGAAGCGGAACGGCTCCTGGCTCAAGGTGAAGAACCTCGGCCGCCAGGAGTTCGTGATCGGCGGCTGGCTGCCAGGCGAGGGGCGGCGCAAGAGCACCCTCGGCGCGCTCCTGCTCGGCTACCACGACCCCGAGGGCGGCGCCGGCGCCGAGCTGCGCTACGCCGGCAGGGTCGGCACCGGCTTCTCCGAGCGCACCCTGCGCGAGCTGCTGGAGCGATTGCGGCCGCTGGCCCGCAGGTCGAACCCGTTCGGCCGCCGCGGCCCGAAAGGCGCCAACTACGTCGAGCCCATCCTCGTCGCCGAGGTCGAGTACCGCGAGCTGACCCAGGAGGGGTTGATCCGCCACGGCTCCTTCAAGGGCCTGCGCGAGGACAAGCCGGCGGCCGACGTCGAGCTCGAGCGGGTGGTGGAGAAGAAGAAATCTCTGGTCACGGTCGAGGGCCGCGAGCTCGCCCTCTCCAACCTCGACAAGGTCCTCTACCCCGAGGCCGGCTTCACCAAGGGCCAGGTGATCGACTACTACGCGCGGATCGCCGAGGTGCTGCTGCCCCACCTGCGGGGGCGGCCGCTGACGATGAAGCGCTACCCGAACGGCGTCGAGGGGAAGTTCTTCTACGAGAAGCGCTGCCCGTCGCATCGCCCGGAGTGGGTCGGGACCGCACGGATCTGGAGCGAGAGCCACAACGAAGACATCGACTTCTGCGTCATCGACGACCTGCCGACGCTGATCTGGGCCGCCAACCTCGCCGACCTCGAGCTCCACACCTCGCTCTCGCTCGCCGCCGCGATGGACCGCCCGACCGCGATCGTCTTCGACCTCGACCCCGGCGCCCCCGCCGACGTACTCGACTGCGCCCAGGTCGCGCTCTGGATCCGCGGCCTGTTCGAGCAGCTCGGCCTCCGCTCCTACCCGAAGACCTCGGGCTCGAAGGGGATCCACCTCCACGTCCCGCTGAACACCGAGGTCACCTACGAGCAGACGAAGCCGTTCGCGAAAGCGGTCGCGGAGGCGCTCGAGACCAAATTCGCCGACCGC
>DASXOF010000005.1:0-3922 GCA_036494495.1 Solirubrobacterales bacterium
GGGCCTCCGATCGTTTTGCGACTGAGGAGAACAGCGCTCCGCGCGCCAGCCCGCGAGCTTCGATCGACGACAGGTCGAGAGAGGAGGCCCTACCGGCGCTCTCCCTCGCAAGCCCGTCCCTACGCGGCCAACTGCTCCAGCACTGCCTCGGGAATATCGAAATTGGCGAACACTTCGTCCACGTCGTCCTGGTCGTCGAGCGTGTCGAGCAGTTTGAGCAGGCGTTCGGCGTCGTGGCCTTTGAGCTCGACGGTGCTTTTCGGCTCGGTGGCGATGGTCGCTGACTCGATCTCTACGCCGGAGGCCGTCAGTGCCTCGCGGACGGCGGTGAGGTCAGTGGGCTCGGAGAGGACGGTCCATTTGCCGTCTTCGGAGCGCACGTCCTCGGCGCCGGCGTCGATCGCCGCCATCAGGTCGTCCTCGCCGTAGCGCTCGGCGTCGACCGTCACCGCCCCCTTTTTCTCGAAGATCCAGGCGACCGAGCCCGGCTCGCCGAGGCTGCCGCCGTGGCTCGAGAAGGCGTGGCGGATCTCGGCGCTGGCGCGGTTGCGGTTGTCGGTCAGCGCCTCGACCATCACCGCCACCCCGGCCGGGCCGTAGCCCTCGTAGAGGATCCGTTCGATCGCGGCGGAATCGGCGCCGGCGCCGGTCCCGGTGTCGATCGCTTTCTGGATTTTGTCCTTCGGCATCGAGGCGTCGCGCGCCTTCTGCACCGCCGTCGCCAGGGCGGGGTTGCCGTTGACGTCGCCGCCGCCGTCGCGCGCCGCGACCGTGATCGCCCGCGCCAGCTTGCTGAAGAGCTTGCCCCGTTTCGCGTCGGCGGCGCCCTTCTTGTGTTTGATCGATGACCACTTCGAATGTCCGGACATGCGCGTGTCATTCTATTTGGAGGGAGATGAGCTCGAACGCTCACACGATCAATGCGGGAAGGGGACTCGCCGCCGGCGTCGTCTTCCTCGCCATGCTGGTCGCCGCCTTCGCGCTCTGGACCGTGATCCCGCTGACCTGGGTCTACATCGCCTCCAAGGTCTCCCACACCCAGTTCCCGAGCGGCGGCCCCTACGCCGTGGTCGCCGGCGGGATCCTCGTCTCGGTCCTGATCGACGCCTGGCTGATCGGCCGCCTCAACACCCTCTACGTGCGGATCACCGGCACCAACCGCCTCCACCCCATTCGCCCCACCTGGCTCCGCAGCATGCGCGATTCCGGGCCCGCCTACAACACGGTGACCGTGGTCGAGGCCGTGATGATGGCCTCGGTCCTGCTCGCCGCCGTGGCCCTCATGGTCTGGTTCCTCCTCCTGGCGGGCTCCCCGATCCCGAACCAGTAAGCGACTTCGCGCTGAATGCGGCGTCCACCGCCGCTGGCGACGAAGTTGTCACAAAGTTGCAGACAACAGGTTGCATATTTTCCGCTACGGTGCAACGATGGCGTCGATGGTGAGAGAGGCGTGGACCGACGATCGACTGGACGACCTGAATACGAAGGTCGACCGGCTCGATCAACGGATGGAGGCCGGGTTCGCCGAGACCCGCCAGGAATTCCGGTCGGTGCGCTCTGAGATGGCACAGCAGTTCGCCGCGCAGAACCGGATGATCGTGCAGCTGTTCGCGACGATGCTGATCGGCTTCCTCAGCGTGATCGCGACCGTGCTCAGTCAGACGTGACGATGACGACGATGGCAAGGATGCGTGGACCGACGGGCGGCTGGACGACCTGAACGGACCGGCTCGACCAGCGAACCCACGCCGGGTTCGCCGGAGTGCGCGAAGTGATCCGCGCCGGGCGCGCCGAAACCCGGGAGGAGTCCGCGCCGCGCGAGTTGAGATGCGGGAGGAACTCAAGGTCTACCGCAGGGAATCCCGCGAGGACATGGCCGAGTTGAGGGTTGAGATGGGCTCCCTGAACCGGACCACCCACCAATTCATGGCTTCATGGGCACCATCTCCGCCCTGATCACGCTGACCTAGTTCGCAAAAGCTGGGCCTGAGGTCGCCGGGCCAAGCGATACAAGGACCGAGGACGCCGTGGCGCGCCGGACCGGTGGCCTCAGACGACGAACTTGCCGTCTTCCTGCATAACCACGCCGTCCACTTCGAGCTTGCCGCCGAGGCGGAGGTCGCAGACGAGGTCGGTGTGGACCGCGGAGTCGTTGGTGCCGCCGGACTCGGGGTAGGCGGCGCCGACCGCCATGTGGACGGTGCCGCCGAGCTTCTCGTCGAGCAGGACCTCGCGGGTGCCGCGGTCGATCGAGTAGTTGGTGCCGATCCCGAGCTCGCCGAGGGTTCGGGCGCCCTCGTCGGTGTCGAGCAGCTTGATCAGGTACTCCTCGCCGCGCTCGGCGCTGGCGTCGACGACGCGGCCGGATTCGAACTTGAGGTGGACGCCGGCGACCTCGCGGCCCCCGATCACCGCCGGCAGGTGGAAGCTGACCTCGCCCTCGACCGAGTCCTCGACCGGGCCGGTGAAGAACTCGCCGTCGGGCATGTTGTGGTCGCCGACGCAGGGGATGAACTTGCGGCCGGCGACGCCGAGGGTGATGTCGGTCCCGGGCGCGGTTACCCGCACCTCCTCGTGGCCCTCGATCCAGTCGGCGAGGCGGACCGTCTCCTCGGAGGCGCGCTTCCAGGCGCTCAGCGGATCGCCGTCGTCGGCGAGGCAGGCGCCGTAGTAGAAGTCTTCGTAGTCGGCCAGGCTCATCTCCGCCTCCGACGCGTAGGCGCTGGTCGGGTAGAGGGTGTACACCCAGCGGAAGTCGCCGTCGGCGGCGCGTTTCATCGCCCGCGTCATCAGCTCGCCGGTGGCGGCCTGGCGCTTGGTCTGCTTCTCCGGCGGCACCCCGGAGAGCTCGCGGGTGTTGGTGCTGGCGCCGATCGCGATCCGCACGTCGACGTTGTCGACCATCCACTCGGCAAAGGGCGAGATCCATTCCAGCTGCGGGTCGGCGGCGTGCTTGAAGTAGGCGGCGATCTGGCCGTCGAGGGCGACGTTCATGACCGCGTGGGCGCCAGCCTGGAGCACCTCCTCGTAGACCGCGAGGAGGAGCGGCGCGGCGGCGGTCTCGCCGTCGATCGCGACCACCTCGCCCTCCTTCACCTTGGTCGAGTAGCCGACCAGGATCTTGGCCAGGTTCGTCACCCGCGGGTCGCTCATCGTCGCGCTCCCTCCTTGGCGCCGTCGCCGGCGCTCGTCGTCGTCATCGCCATGAAGATCGCGTGCAGGCGGGGGTCGTCGGTCAGCTCCGGATGGAAGGCGGAAGCGAGCACGGTGCCCTCGCGAATCGCCACCGGATGGCCTTCGTAAGAGGCCAGCACCTCGACCCCGGGACCCCAGGTCTCGACCCATGGGGCGCGGATGAAGACCGCCCGCAGGGGCTCGTCCCCCGCCCCCTCGACCTCGATGTCGGCCTCGAAGCTCTGCAGCTGACGGCCGAAGGCGTTGCGGCGCGCGGTCGCGTCGAGGAAGCCGAGGTGCTCGGCGTCGCAGACGATCAGCCCGGCGCAGGTGCCGAGGATCGGCCGCCCCGCCTCGTGATGGGCACGAATCGCCGGCTCCAAACCGGCCGAGGCGATCAGCTTGGTGATCGTGGTCGACTCGCCGCCGGGGATGACGAGGCCGTCGAGCCCCTGCAACTCCTCCGGCGTCCGCACCTCGACCGGGACCGCACCGAGCGCGCGCAGCATCTTCACGTGGGCTTCGAAGTCGCCCTGCAGCGCCAGGACACCGACCTCGAGGCCGGTCGTCGCCCCACCCGTCGCGCCGCTCGTGGTCAGGGCGCTACCCCCCGCGGTGCTGCAGCAGGGCACCCTCGGCTTCGAGCGGGGCGATCTCCAGCCCCGACATCGCCTCGCCGAGGCCGATCGAGGCGGCGGCAATGCGCTCGGGGTCTGAGTAGTGGGTGGTCGCCTCGACGATCGCCCGG
>DASXOF010000006.1:0-16189 GCA_036494495.1 Solirubrobacterales bacterium
CGTGCTGTCGCCGAGCTCGGCGAGCAGCGCTTCGAGCCCGATTCGCAGCTGCAGCGCCGCCTCGCGCCGGCGGCCGGCGTCGAGGTCGGCGCGGGCGCGCAGCAGCAGGGTCTCGCAGACGTCGAGCTTCTCGCGCCCGCCGAGCACCGCCGCGACCCGTTCCTGCGGCTGCATCCCTTCCTCGCGCCGGCGCCGGCGCGAGGCGCCGGTGGCCCAGACGTCGACCTCCCGCGCCTCGGTGAAGCGGCCGTCGGCGACCTCCTCGCCGGCGCCGAAGCCGATCCGCACCGCGACCGCGCGCTCGGGGGTCAGCTGGTGCGGGTGCGGTTCGGCGGCCGCGACCCACTGCGCGTGAAGCGCCCGGTTCACCATCGCGACGGCGTCGGCAACGATCTCATCCGCGGTCTCCTCGCCCTCCGTCGCCTCCTCGAGCCAGCGCCGCGCGGCGTCCTCGTCGGCGAACGGAGCGAAGGCGCGGATCGTGGTGGCGCGGGCGATCGGCAACGGCTTGGCGTCCGGTTCGGGCTCGACTCCCTTGGCGCGGCGACGGCGCCGGTGGGGCTGCGGCGGCGCGCCGACGGTGCGGATGACCAGGACCTGTTCTTCGCTGTCATCGCGCTGGAGGTAGCGGCCGTCGGCCAGCGGCAGGAGGCCGGCGAAGTCGAGCTGGGCGAAGCCGAAGAGTTTGGGCACGCCCTGATTCTCTATGGCGCGATCAGTCTTCGCCCGAACCTTCGCCCGACGAGAAGATCCCCGTCCCCGGGTCCTTCGTCGACCGATCCGGTTCGGAGAACTTCGACGGCCCGATCGGCACTTCCGGATTTTCGATCTTCCCGAGCCGGTCGATCAGCCGTTCCCATTGGTTCGGGTCGAGCAGCGAGGCCGACTGCGTTTCGAACGGGTTGCCGGATTCGATCGGCCGGAAGCCGATGTGAACGTGGTCGTAATGGTCCGGCAGCGCGAAGCTGACTTCGCCCGGCAGATCCTCGAGCGAGATCACCTGGTGCGGTTCCATCGTCCCCTGCAGCTGCAGCACGTCCTTGATCAGCTCGTCGGCGAGGGTGCCGGGGCCCTGGTGGCCGGTGACCGGCACGTTGTCGATTTCGGCGATGTCGACGGCGTCGCCGGTCACGTGCTCGGAGACGTTGCCGGAGGTGGTCAGGTAGCTGTGGCCGCACTTCAGGGCGGTGATCGTCAGCTCGTCGAAGCCCTTCGAGCGCAGGTACTCGAGCACCGCCAGCACCCGCCGGTCGATCTGGCCGGTTTCGATGTCTTCGCGGCCGCAGGGGTAGATCTCGAGGCCCTTGTCGGCCAGCACCCGCTGCTGCAGCGATTCCTTCGAGAGCAGCAGGACGCCGGCGCCGCTGAGCCGCTTGTTGAACGGGCTCTTGCCCTTGGCGCGGTAGATTGCCGTTGCTTCCAGCAGCTTCCAGCCGTCGAGGATCGGCTTCGGGTCGATCCGCGGCGCGCCCTTGCCGGCCGGGCGGATCGAGAAGTTGATGTGGGGGTCGACGCCGTTCCTGCCGGCCCCGACCTTGCCGAGGACGGTGCCGGCGATCACCTTCGAGCCGACCCGCAGCCTGCCTTCGGCCGGCAGCACTTCGGTCTGGGCTTCGTGCTGGCTGACGCCTTCCCTGCCCTTGCCGCCCGCCTTGCTCGCCCCAGCCCGGCCCTCTTCGCCGCGGCTCGGCAGCGCCCTCAACCTCGGCCTCAGGTTCTGGGTGTCGGCGGGGACCCGTTCTTCCTTGCCGCTCGGCAGCACGATCGAGCGGTGGCTGCGGACGATCCGGCCGAGCTCGGCGTAGGTGTAGCGGTTGCCGTAGGTGTCTTCGAGGACGACGAACTTGCCCATCCCCGGTGCCTTGCCCATCTTGCGGACGACGCCGTCGTTGACCGCGACCACCGGCGATTCCTTGGCGGCGAAGATGTTGATCCCGCGCTCGGTGGGCGAGGAGGAGATGATCTCTTCGGCGCTGCCCGACCACTGGGGCTTCTCGCCCCTGGCGATCGCCGCCCGGGCGGCGACGTCGTCGGCGTAGCGGGCGTTGGCGGCGACCGGGAAGTGCGCCCCCTCGGTCAGCCCGGTCAGCGAGCCGACCAGGGTCGAGGGCAGCTTGCCGTAGGCGCGCGCGTAGAGCAGCACCTCCTGCACGTACCAGTCGGCGTGGTTGTAGGCGAAGATCGCCTGGTAGAGGTCGTGGTCGCCGCCGGCGATCTTCAGGTAGTGGGCTGCGGCGCAGATCGCGTCGACCGGGTTGTAGGGGTCTTTGCGGCCGTCCCCGTTGGCGTCGAGCCCGTACATTTCCCAGCTCGAGGGGAGGAACTGCATCCAGCCGACGGCGCCGGCGCTGGAGACGTTTAGGTTCGTGCCGAAGCCGGTCTCGATCTTGTTGATCGCGGCGAGGACCTCCCAGGGAATCCCGTATTCAGTGCCGCAGGCCTGGTAGATCGGCAGCAGGAAGGGTGGGATTTCGAACGAGTCGATGACGAAGTTGGGGACGCCGATCGGCGCCGGGCCGAAGGGGGCGATCGTCGTCGTCGGGTTGGCCAGGGTCGGTTCGCCGCCTTCGTTGAAGGGCGAGCTGCCGCCGTTGTCCTGTTTCGCGCCCAGCGGCTGGTCGCCGCCGCCGGTCGCGCTCGGCGCCTTCACCGCGCCGCCGCCGGAGCCGCCGCCGCTGGCGTCGCCGATGCTTTCGTTGTGGGTGACGCCGCCGCGGCTTTCGGGTTGGCGCCCGCCGCCGATGGTTTCGCCCTGCTCGAGCTTGCCTTCGGCTTCCCCTTCTTCCGGTTCTGAGCTCTTCCCGGACGGCGCCGACGGGACGCTCGCTTCCGGCGTCATCGGGGCGGGAGTCGCCGACGCCGGTTCCTCGGTCTTGTCTTCGGGGCTTTCGCAGTCCGGGTCTTCCATGTCGACGAGCCCGTCGCCGTCGTCGTCGACGCCGTTGCTGCAGGCCGGCGGCGCGGGCACGATCGGGATGGTCGATTCGCCCTGCGAGGGGGTCAGGGCGTTGCCCTGAGAGATGCCGTCAGCACCCGCCATAGTGGCCCCCGCGGCCCCCGCGACTGCCAGCAAGGCGGCGAACACGACGATCGTTGCGATCTTGGTTCTCATGCCGTTGCGCCCCGATGCCCACCGGTCCAGTGCAGACCCGCGACAGCTCCCTCCCCGAACACCGGTCCAGGGCAAGCTACCCACTCGCGCGAGGGCGCGCAACGACCATGCAGGCCGGCCAACAAGTCCTTAATCAATGCCCCCGTCATTCCTCCAACTGCCAGACTTTCAATCGTGCCGGATGCGGTCGTTAATGAGACGTCAACGGGAAGTGAAAGGCGGGCGGCATGAATCCTGACGAGTTTAGTCAAGATTTCGAGGGGGCAGGCCACTCCGACCAGGATGGGATCCGTGCCCGCTCCGAGCAGGCGATCGGCGAGCTGGCCCAGGCGCTGATCGAGAGCCCCACGGTCCACAACGCGATCGCCGCCGCCTTTGGCGCGCGCGAGAAGGCGATCGAGGCCCAGCAGGCGGCGATGAGCGCCCTCAACCTGCCCTCGGCCGGCGACGTGGAGAGGCTCGAGCGCCGCCTGCGCTCGTTCTCGCAGCGGCTGGAGGAGGTCGAGGAGCAGCTCGACGAGGCGAACCGCGAGCTCGGCGCGCTGCGGCGCCGGCTGGCGGAGAAAGCCGAGAAGAAAGCGGCGAAAAAAACGAAAGCTGAGTCGAAGGAGAGCGTGGGTAACCCTCAGCCAGAGGGTTAGAGTACTGCCGTCGCGGCGCGTCCGGCGACCTTCGCCGCCGTCTCGAGATCCTCGTCGCCGAGCTGCTCGCCGTCCGCCCCCTCGCTGACGATCAGGACCGCAGCCGCGGCGATCCCGAGCTGCCGCGCCGCGACCAGCAACGCCGCGGTCTGCATGTCGGCGACGTCGCCCTCCTCGACCGGCGCCGGGGCGCCGCCGCCGTGGAGGACGTCGAGGCTGGCCGCGGTCCCGGCCCGCGTCGCCGCGCCGAGCGCCTGGCGCAGGTCAGCTCCAAGCCCGGGGTCGGGCGCCACCGCCTCGCCGGCGCCGCCGCCGGGGCCCGACCAGGCGTGCGCCTCCTCGACCGCCAGCAGCGCCCCGGGCGCGAGCTCCGGCCGCAGCGCCGTGCAGGTCCCGACCCGCACCGCCCGCCGCACGCCCAGCTCGGCCAGGTCGGCGAGGACGACGGCGGCGCTGGGGCCGCCCATCCCGGTCGACTGGATCGTCAGCGGCCGGCCGGCGAGCGAGTCCCCGGAGTAGCCCCAGAGCCCCCGCGCGTGGTTGCTCATCTTCGGCTTCTCGAGCAGCTCCTGGGCGAGCGCCAGCGCCCGGCCGGGGTCGCCGACGAGCAGCGCCGCGGCGGCGATCGGAGCGGTGGGGCGGAGGCGCGCCGGCATCGTCGGCCGCGAGCCTAGACGGCACGCGGTTAACTTCGCCGGGATGCCAGAGGAGCGGATCTCGCTCAGCGAGGCGGCGCGCCGTTCGGGCGTGCCGGTCTCCACGCTCAAACGCTGGGCGGAGGAGAGGATCGTGCCGGTCAAGCGCGGCCGCTGGACCGCTGCCGCCGCGGCGCAGGCGCGGGTGGTGGCGCGGATGCGCGACCGCGGCTACTCGCTCGAGGATCTGAAGGCCGCGGGGCGCGAGGGCAAGCTCGCCTTCGGCATCACCGAGGAGCTGCTGCCGGGTCAGGGCGGCTCGATCTCGGTCGCCGAAGTCGCCGCGCGCAGCGGCCTCGAGCCGGAGCTGGTCGAGCGCATCCTCGTCATCCTCGGCACCCCGAAGGGCCGCCAGAACCAGCTCAGCGAGATCGACGCGATGGCGATCGAGCAGTGCGCCCGCGTCCTCGGCACCGGCTTCCCGCTGGTCGCCTTCCTGCAGCTGGTGCGGGTCTACGTGCAGTCGCTGCGGCGGATCGCCGAGGCCGAGGTGCGGCTCTTCCACCTCTACGTGCACGAACCGCTGATCCGCGACGGCGTCCCCGAGCTGGAAATGGCCGAGGAGATGGGGGAGCTCGCCGGCCAGGTGCTGCCGCTGGCAGCGCCGCTGACCGAGTACCTCCACACCCGCTACCTGCGCTACTACGTCGAGCAGGACGTGGTCGGTCACATGGAGTCGGACGCCGGCCCGATCGACACCGCCGAAATGCAGCTCGGCCACGTCCACGTCGCCCTCTGCTTCATCGACCTCACCGGCTTCACCAGGTACACCGAGGAGGAGGGCGACCTCGAGGCGCTCGACGCGGTCGAGAGCTTCGTCGCCGAGGTGGAGCACTCGCTGCCGGGCGAAGCGTCGATCGTGAAGACGATCGGCGACGAGGTGATGGTGGTCTCGCCCGACCCGGCGGCGCTGACCGCGTGGGCGGTCGCCTTCCTCGGTCGCTTCTCGCGGCGGCCGCGGCCGCGGGTCGGGATCCATGTCGGGGACGCCGTCTACCGCGGCGGCGACTATTTCGGCTCCCAGGTCAACCTCGTCCACCGGGTCGTCAACCGCGCCCTGGCCGGCGAGGTCCTGGTCACCGACCGGGTAGCGGCGGCGATCGAGGGGCGCGACGGGTTGGAGCTGGAGTCGATCGGCGAGGTCAGCCTCAAAGGCTTCCCGGTCCCGACCGCTCTCTTCATCGTCCGCGCGGCGGCCTGACGATGGTCGCCGAGGAGCTGCTGCAGCGGGTCGCCGGCGGCGGGTTGATCGAGCCGCCGGCGCCGCTGGTGGCGATGCTCTCCGGCGGCCGCGACTCGGTCTGCATGCTCGACCTTGCGGTCCGCCACCGCGGCGCCGGCGCCGTCACCGCTCTCCACGTCAGCTACGGGCTGCGCGACGACGCGGTCGAGGACGAGCGCTTCTGCGCCGAGCTCTGCGAGGGGCTCGGGGTGGCGCTGGAGGTGGAGCGGCCGCGACGGCCGGAGGGCCCCGGCAACCTCCAGGCCTGGGCCCGCGACAGCCGCTACGCCGCCGCCGCGGCGCTGGCCGCGCCGAGCGGGGGGACGATCGTCACCGGCCACACCGCCGACGACCAGGTCGAGACGATCCTCTACCGGCTCGCCTCCTCGCCGAGCCGGCGGGCGCTGCTCGGGATGCGGCCCCGCGACGGCAGCCTGGCGCGGCCGCTGCTCGGCACCACCCGCGCCGAGATCACTGCCTACTGCGAGGAGCGTGGCCTGCGCTGGCGCGAGGACCGCTCGAACCAGGACCCGTCCTACGCCCGCAACCGGATCCGCCACGGGCTGCTGCCCGAGCTCGAACGCGTGCACCCCGCGGCGGCGGCGAACGTGCTCCGCACCGCCGAGCTGCTGCGGGCCGAGGCGGAGCTGCTCGACGCCGCCGCCGAGGAGGCCCTCGCCGCGGCGCCGGGCGGCCGCAACACGATCGAGCTCGAGCGGCTGGCGGAGCTGCACCCGGCGCTGCGCCGGCTCGTCGTCCAGCGCCTGGCCGACGCCGCCGCCGGCCGCCCGGTCGCCGGCGCTGCCCGCCACGCCGAGGAGGTGGCGGCGCTGCGCCGCACCGGCGTCGCGATGCTCGACCTCGGCAGCGGCGTCCGCGCCGTCGCCGAGCGCGGCATCCTCCGCGCCGAGCGCCCCGAGGACTAGCCCGCCTCACTGCGATCCCTCCCGCCCAACCGAACGCCGCACCCGACCCCGACGGACGCTGCGCCGTCCCCAGCGATCCGCCCCGTCCCACCGGACGAGTGCTGCATCCGGTCCCCATAGGGGCCCAATGCAGCACTCGATCCCAAGAGGACTGCATTTCCCCCCGTATAGGTGGTGGATGCCGCTTTCGTCCGCTGGGAGGCCGCGAACCGCTCGGGCCCGGGCGCCCGCGCCCAGGCCGGCGAGCCGCCGCGGCCCGAGTCGGCCGCCGGCCGCAAGTCACCGCGCGCGGCTCGGACTTACACTGCCGCCCGTGGACGACCCCGCGATCGGAGAGACGCTCGTCTCCCGCGAGGACCTGAGGCGGCGCGTCGCTGAGCTCGGCGCCGAAATCAGCCGCGACTACGAGGGCCGCGACCTGGTCATGGTCGGGGTGCTGAAGGGCGCCGTCCTCTTCCTCGCCGACCTGATGCGCTCGATCGACGTTCCCTGCGAGGTCGACTTCATGGCGGTCTCGAGCTACGGCTCGCAGACCGACTCCTCCGGCGTCGTCCGCATCCTCAAGGACCTCGACGCCTCGATCGCCGGCCGCGACGTCCTCGTGGTCGAGGACATCATCGACTCCGGCCTCACCCTCCAGTACCTGATGCGCAACCTGCGCGCCCGCGATCCCGCCTCGCTCGAGGTCTGCGCGCTGCTGACCAAGCCCGAGCGGCTGCGGGTCGATCTCTCGCCGCGCTACGTCGGTTTCGAGATCCCCAACCGCTTCGCAATCGGCTACGGGCTCGACCACGCCCAGCGCTATCGCAACCTCGACTACGTGGCAGCGTTGGATCAGTAGATGATCAGCGCAATAGCGGGTGAAACCGCCCTGGTACGCTGAATCTCCTTCCGACGAGGTCTTCTCTTGAGGCGTTTCTTCAAAAGCGCGGCATTCCCGATCCTGCTGGTCGTAATCCTGGCGTTCATCGCGCAGCGCGTGATCACCAGCGACTCCGGCAGCAAGGCGCCGTCGTACAACGAAATCGTCAACGAAAAGAACGGCCTGCTGGCCGAGGGCAAGATCGAAGAAGTCTCGGTCAACGTCAAGGACTCGACCCTCGACGTCAAGCAGATCAACGGCGAAAGCTATTCGACCGGCTACCCGCCGAACGACGAACCGCACCTGATGAAGCTGCTGGAAAAAACGGAAACGCCGAAGGTCGTCGTCCACGGCACCGGCAGCTCCGGCCTGCTGTCGCTGCTCACCTACGTGCTCCCCTTCGTCCTCTTCTTCGGCTTCTGGATCTTCCTCATGAACCAGATGCAGGGCGGCGGCTCGCGGGTCATGAACTTCGGCAAATCGAAAGCCAAGCGGATGTCGGTGGACGCGCCGAAAATCACCTTCCGCGACGTCGCCGGCGTCGACGAGGCGGTGCAGGAGCTCGAGGAGATCAAGGAATTCCTCGAGAACCCGAAGAAGTTCCAGGCGCTCGGGGCGCGGATCCCGAAGGGCGTCCTCCTATACGGGCCTCCCGGCACCGGTAAGACGCTGCTCGCCCGCGCCGTCGCCGGCGAGGCGGGGGTGCCGTTCTTCTCGATCTCCGGCTCCGACTTCGTCGAGATGTTCGTCGGCGTCGGCGCCAGCCGCGTCCGCGACCTCTTCGAGCAGGCGAAGCAGAACTCGCCCTGCATCATCTTCATGGACGAGATCGACGCTGTCGGCCGCCACCGCGGCGCCGGCATGGGCGGCGGTCACGACGAGCGCGAGCAGACCCTGAACCAGCTGCTGGTCGAGATGGACGGCTTCGAGATGAAGGACAACATCATCTTGATCGCCGCCACCAACCGGCCCGACATCCTCGACCCGGCGCTGCTGCGGCCGGGTCGCTTCGACCGCCAGGTGGTCGTCGACCGGCCGGACCGCAAAGGCCGCAAACACATCCTCGAGGGCCACACCCGCGGCAAGCCGCTGGCCCGGGAAATCGAGCTCGACACGCTGGCCGGCCAGACCCCCGGCTTCACCGGCGCCGACCTCGCCAACCTGATCAATGAGGCGGCGCTGCTGACCGCCCGCTCCGGCAAGCGCGAGATCTCGATGAAGGAGCTCGAGGAGGGGATCATGCGGGTGATCGCCGGCCCGGAGAAGAAGACCCGGGTGATGAGCGAGAAGGAGCGCCTGGTGACGGCCTACCACGAGGTCGGCCACGCGATCGTCGGCCAGCTGCTGCCGAACACCGACCCGGTCCACAAGATCTCGATCATCAGCCGCGGCCAGGCCCTCGGCTACACGATCAGCCTTCCCACCGAGGACAAGTTCCTCACCACCCGCGCCGAGTTGACCGACACGATGGCGATGACCCTGGGCGGCCGAGCCGCCGAGGAGATCGTCTTCGGCGAAATCACCACCGGCGCCTCCAACGACCTCGAAAAGGTGACCGAGTCGGCGAAGCAGATGGTGATGCGCTTCGGGATGTCGGAGAAGCTCGGCCCGCGCGTCTTCGGCCACGACCGCGGCCAGCCGTTCCTCGGCCGCGAGTTCTCCTCCGAGCCCGACTACTCCGACGAGATCGCCCGCGACATCGACGGCGAGATCCGGCGGATCGTCGAGAACGCCCACCAGACCGCGAAGAGCCTGCTGAACGAAAAGAGCGGCGAGCTCGAGCGGATCTCGAAGCTGCTGCTCGAGCGGGAGACGATCGACGCCGACGAGTTCGTCGCGCTGCTCGAAGGCAAGCCCGAGGACGAGGTCTTCCACGACGACGAGGAGGAGCCGACCGGCCCCGCCGAGCCGGCTCCCGAGCCGGAACGGGCACCTCGTCCCGCACGGCCCGCTCCGCGTCCCCGCCCGGGATTCGCCGGCGGCGACGCTTCCTAGCTCCGAAAGGCAGCTCCGATGACGAACCCCCGGTTGATGGGAATCGTCAACGTGACCCCCGACTCGTTCTCCGAGGGTGGGCGGTACGCGGATCCCGAAGCTGCCATTGACCACGGGCGCCGGCTGCTGGCCGAGGGCGCGGCGATCCTCGACGTCGGCGGCGAATCGACGGCGCCGGGGGCGACGCCGGTCTCGCTCGAGGTCGAGCTGGAGCGGACCGAGCCGGTGGTCGCGGCGCTGGCGGGGGAAGGGGCGACGGTCTCGGTCGACACCGCCAAGGCGGCGGTCGCGGCGGCGGCGCTCGACGCCGGGGCGGGGATCGTCAACGACGTCACCGCGCTGCGCGGCGACCCGGAGATGGCGCCGCTCTGCGCCGAGCGCGGCGCCACCGTCGTCCTCACCCACATGCTCGGCACCCCGGCGACGATGCAGGACCACCCGAGCTACCGCGAGGTCGTCGCCGACGTGCGCGAGTTCTTCGCCGAGCGGCTCGCCGCCGCCACCGCCGCCGGGATCGACGAGGAGCGGGTCTGGCTCGACCCGGGGATCGGCTTCGGCAAGACCGACGCCCACAACGCGACGCTGCTGGCGCGGCTCGGCGAGCTCGCCGAGCTGGGGCGGCCGCTCGTCGTCGGCACCTCGCGCAAGAGCTTCATCGGCCGCCTCGACGGCTCGCCGCCGGGCGAGCGCCTCGGCGGCACGATCGCCTCCTCGCTGGTCGCCGCCGCCAACGGCGCCGCGGTGCTCCGCGTCCACGACGTGGCCGAGATGCGGCAGGCCCTGAGGGTCACGAGCGCGGTACTCGGATAGGTTCCAGGTGGATATGGAGGCTCACGGCAACGGCATCGAGTCGAGCGCGGAGATCGAGATCCGCGGGCTCTCGATCTACACCCACCACGGGGTCAGCGACGCCGAGCAGGAGATCGGCCAGCGGCTCGAGTTCGACATCTCCTTCGACGTCCCCGACTGCGACGCGATGCTGACCGACCGGCTCGAGGACACCGTCGACTACGCCCAGGTCTGCGACATCGTCGCCCTCGCCGCGACCGAGCGCAGCTACCGCACCCTCGAGCGCCTCGCCCAGGTGGTGGGCGAGCGGCTGATGGAACGCTACGGCTCCGAATCCGTCCGCGTCCGCGCCGCCAAGCCGGAGCCGCCGCTGCCGCTGGCGATCCAGGAGATCGCGGTCGAGGTCACCCAAGAGCGCGCCGTCGACGACGAAGACGAAGGCTCCGAGGGCTAGGCCCCGGACCCCTGATGCCCCGCCGGACCGGCTACCTCGGCCTCGGCTCCAACGTCGGCGACTCCGTCGCCCACCTGCGCGCCGCGGTCATCCTCATGCCCGAGAACGGGATCGAGGTCGAGGCGATCTCCTCGACCTACCTGACCGAGCCGGTCGGCGAGGTTCTCGACCAGCCCGACTTCCTGAACGCGGCGCTGCGGATCCAGACGGAGCTCGAACCCGAGGAGCTGCTCGACGCCTGCAAGGAGATCGAGGCCGAGCGCGGCCGCTCCTTCGACGCCCCCCGCCACAGCCCCCGCCCGCTCGACGTCGACCTGCTCCTGCTCGGCGACCTCGAGTACGAGAGCGATCGCCTCACCCTGCCGCACCCGCAGGCGACCAGCCGCCGCTTCGTCCTCGTCCCCCTGCTCGAGCTCGACCCCGACCTGACCCTCCCCGACGGCACCCGCCTTGCCGCCGCGCTGGCGGCCCTCGGCGATGGCGAACGGGTCGAGCCGGCCGGCTCGATCTAGGCCGGAGCGCGCGAGCCGCCAAGCACGTCGAGCCAGGCGGCGGGGAAGATCGGTGGGGTGTGGCCGGGGTAGTCGGGGACGATCCGGGCGGCGAGGGCGGCGGCGGGGCGGCCTTCGATCGCGGGGCGGAGGTCGGCGAGCGTCAGCGCCAGGCCGATCGAGGTGGCGATCTGGAAGTCGGCGGCGTTCGGCTCCGCGCCGCCGATCGTGCCGGCGGCGATGTAGGCGTCGACCCGGTCGAGCAGGGCCGGGAGGGCGGCGAGGGCCGCTTTGGCGCTGTCGTCGTCGGCTTCGTTGAAGCGCGCCGACATCGCCACGATCGGCGCCGCGGTTTTCATCGCCAGCCCGATCGGGAGGCCGATCTTCGCGCCCTCCGAGTAGCTCCGCAGCGGCTCCTTGTCGTGCTTGAACCCCCACCAGAGCAGCTGGCGGATCGGGTGCTGGAGCTCCTCGTCGCCGAAGCGCTCGGCCTCTTCGACCTCGGCCCGGGCCTCGGGGTCGGCGGGGAAGAGCGGCGGCTGGGGGACGCGGCGCTCGAGCTCGCGGGCGATCGGGCGCGAGCCCTGGACCTTGGCGCCGTCGATCCGCAGCGCCGGCACGGTCACGCCGGGGAAGCCGGCGACGCGCAGGGCGGCCTTCGAGACCATCGGCAGCAGGTCGGTCCGCTTGTACTCGATGCCCTTGCGGTCGAGCATCAGCGCCGCGGTGATGCTCGGGTGCGAAGCGGGGATCACGAACAGGCGCGCCTTCATGACACGATCCTATGCACAGGTCGCGCTTACGGCAACCAGGGATAATCCGCCGATGCTGCTCGCGGTCGACGTCGGCAACACCCAGACCCACCTCGGTGCCTTCTCCGGCAAGGAGCTGATCGAGCACTGGCGCTTTCAGACCCGCTCGGGCGCGACTGGCGACGAGCTGGCCGAGCGCATCGACGGTCTCTTCTCGCTCAGCGAGATGGCGTTCACCGAGGTCGAGGCGGTCTGCGTTTCTTCGGTCGTGCCTCCGCTCGGTGGCGAGTTCGAGCGGCTCAGCGAGCGCTACCTGGAAGCCGAGTGCCTGACGATCGGTCCCGGGGTGAAGACCGGGATGCCGATTCGGATCGAGAACCCGCTCGAGGTTGGAGCGGACCGCCTGGTCAACGCGATCGCCGCCTACGACCGCTTCGGCGACGCTTGCGTCTCGGTCGATTTCGGTACCGGCATCAACATCGACGCGGTCTCCCCTGACGGTGAGTACCTCGGTGGCGCCATCGGTCCCGGGCTCGCACCGTCGCTGACCGCGCTGATCGATCGCGCCGCCCGAATCTCGCGGATCGAACTGGAAGAGCCGCAGGAGGCGATCGGGCGATCGACCCGGGCGGCGATCAACTCCGGCTTCATCTTCGGCTTCGCCGGCCTGATCGACGGCATCGTCCGCCGGATCGAAGAGGAACTGCCGAACCCGCGGGTGCTCGCCACCGGCGGATACGCATCGGCCGTGGTCCCCTTCACCGAGACGATCGACGAGGTCGACGACCTCCTGACGCTGACGGGACTGCGGCTGATCCACGAGCGCAACTCCTCGCCATGAGCGGCCGGCCGGCGCTCACCGACCCCTTCGAGATCGGCGGCATCCGCCTCGCCAACCGGGTGCTCTTGGCGCCGCTGGCGGGGATCGGCAACTGGTTCGTGCGGCTGCAGGCGAAACGGCATGGCGCCGGGCTCGCGGTCTCGGAGATGGTCTCGAGCTTCGCCCTCCACTACCGCAACGAGCGCACGATCCGCGACCTGCTCCGGATCCACCCCGACGAGCATCCCGTCTCGCTGCAGCTTTTCGGCCACGACCCCGAGGTGATGCGCTCGGGCGCCGCGATCGCAGCCGAGGCCGGCGCCGACCTGATCGACATCAACATGGGCTGCCCGGTGCCGAAGGTGCGGAAGACCGGTGCTGGCGCGCAGCTGCTCCGCGACCCCGGGCTGGCCCTGGCGCTGGCCCGCGCCGCCGGCGAGGGCAGCGGCCTGCCGGTCACCGTGAAGCTCCGCTCCGGGGTCGAGGTGGGGGACACCTCGGGCTTCGACCTCGCCGTCCGCCTCGCCGAGGAGGCCGGGGTGGCGGCGCTGGCCTTCCACCCGCGGGCCGCCACCAAGGGCCACAAGGGCGAGCCCGATTACGCGCTGACGCGGCGCCTGGTCGAGCGGGTCGAGGTGCCGGTGGTCGTCTCCGGCGGACTTGCCGACGCCGACGCCGCCCGCCGCGCCTACGAGGAGTCGGGCGCCGACGCGGTGATGATCGCCCGCGGCTCGCTCGGCAACCCCTGGGTCTTCGAGGAACTGACCGGCCGGCGGCGGGTGCCGCCGCCGCGGGCCGAGGTCGTGGCCGAGCTGCTGTGGGTGATCGACCGCGCCGAGGAGCACCTCGGCGAGGAGCGCGCCGGCCGCTATTTGCGCAAGTTCTACCCCTGGTACACGGGGCGCCTCGAGGCGCCGCCGGCGCTCGTCGACGAGCTCCAGCGCAGTGCCGACCTGCCCCGCGCGAGGGAGCTGGTCGCCTCGCTCGGCACCCCTTTGGTCGCTGCCTGAGAACCCGGTCCAGCCCGCTCGCGCCCCTCGCTATAATCCCGCGCTCTTTGGCCCGGGTGTGGCGCCCTTCTAGCCGCACCAGGGCGTTTTTTTCGGTCGGGGAGCCGGTTTCACGGCTCCGAAAAGCAAAGCGAGGTAGCACGGTGAGTCGTCAGGCGGTCATCACTCCGGAAGGCCTGGAGAAGCTCAAAGAGGAAATCGAGTACCTCTCGACGACCAAACGCCGCGAGGTCGCGGAGCGGATCAAAGAAGCGCGCGAATTCGGCGACATCTCCGAGAACGCCGAATACGACGACGCCAAGAACGAACAGGCGCTGCTCGAGAACCGGATCGCCCAGCTCGAGGAGCGGCTGCGCCGCGCCGCCGTGATCGACGAGAAGGCGCTCGGCACCGACGAGGTCGGGTTCGGCTCGATCGTCCACGTCAAAGACCAGAAAACCGGCGACTCGCAGAAATTCCAGATCGTCGGCTCGACCGAGGCCAACCCGCTCGAGCACAAGCTCTCGAACGAGTCGCCGATCGGCAAAGCCCTGGTCGGCAAGAAGCGCAACGACATCGTCACCGTCGAGCCGCCGCGTGGGCCGAAGCGCAAATTCAAAATCACCAAGATCGAGACGGCTTGACCGCCGGTAGGCTCGCCGGCGATGAGCGAGCCTGAGGGGACTGCCGAGCCGAAGCTCTCCGACGTTCTCGCCGACCGCCGCGCCAAGTTGGAGCGGATCCGCGAGGCGGGGATCGATCCGTTCCCGCACGAGTTCTCCGGGCGCGAGGACATCGCCGAGGTGCGGGCCGCGCACGAGGGGCTGGCGGCCGGGATCGAAACCGACTCGCGGCACCGGGTGGCGGGGCGGATCGTCGCCCGTCGCGGCCACGGCAAGAACGCCTTCATCGACCTCCGCGACGGCAGCGGCCAGATCCAGCTGCACGCGCGGGCGGACCTGCTCGGGCCCGAGGCCTACGAGCTGCTGACCGACCTCGACCTCGGCGACGTGATCGGCGCCGAGGGGACGGCGATGGCGACCCGGCGCGGCGGCGAGCTCTCGCTGGCGATCGACCGCTGGCGGCTGCTGGCCAAGAGCCTGCGGCCGCCGCCCGACAAGTTCCACGGGCTGGAGGACACCGAGACCCGCTTCCGCCGCCGCGAGCTCGACCTGATCGCCAACGAGGAGAGCCGCCGGGTCTTCGCGGTGCGGGCGCGGACGATCACCGAGATCCGCCGCTGGCTCGACGAGCGCGGCTTCGTCGAGGTCGAGACGCCGGTCCTGCAGCCGCTCTACGGCGGCGCCCTGGCGCGGCCCTTCACCACCCACCACAACGCCCTCGACCGCGATCTCTATCTGCGGATCGCGACCGAGCTCTACCTGAAGCGGCTGATCGTCGGCGGCATCGACCGGGTCTACGAGCTCGGCAAGGACTTCCGCAACGAGGGCGTCTCCCACAAGCACAACCCCGAGTTCACGATGCTCGAGTGGTACGAGGCCTATGCCGACTACGAGGTGACCGCGCACGAGCTGGAGCAGATGGTGGCCGAGACCTGCGAGCGGGTGCTGGGGACGACGGTGGTGAAGCGCGGCGACGGCGAGATCGACTTCGCGCCGCCCTGGCGACGCCTCACCCTGCGCGAGGCGATCCTCGAGCGCTCCGGCATCGACATCGCCGAGCACCCCGAGCGCGAAGCGCTGGCGCGAGCGATCGGCGGCGAGGTCGACCCGGCCGAGGGCTGGGGGAAGCTGGTCGACGGCCTGCTCTCGCGCGACGTCGAGCCGGCCCTGGTGCAGCCGACCTTCCTGCTCGACTACCCGACCGAGCTATCGCCGTTCGCCAAGGCCCACCGCTCCGAGCCGGGCCTGGTCGAGCGCTGGGAGGCCTTCGCCGGCGGGGTCGAGATCGCCAACTCGTTCACCGAGCTGAACGACCCGGACGAGCAGCGGCGGCGATTCGAGCAGCAGGCGGCCGAGCTGAAGCGGGGCGACGAGGAGGCGCAGCCTTATGACGAGGCGTTCGTCGAGGCGTTGGAACAGGGGATGCCGCCGACTGGCGGTGTCGGGCTCGGCATTGATCGGTTGGTGATGCTGATGACGGGGGCGAGCAGTTTGCGGGAGGTTTTGCTGTTTCCTGCGATGCGGAGTTAGGGATCAGGGTTTGGCGGGGGCGAGTGTCGGCATGCCGACACTCGCCCAACGAAACGGACTGGGTCCCACCCCTTTGCTTTTGCTGACAAGGGACGGGCCGTTGGCGGCTGCCGACTGGATCTCCCCGACGAGCATCCGTCCCTTGGCAGCTTCAAAAAGAGTTGGGGCGACTCACCTTCTGCGGTTGCGGTTTCGTGGGGCGAGCGTCGGCAGGACCCCCGAACGTTTTGCGCCTGAGGAGGGGCGCTCCACCGAGGCGTCAGCCGCATCCTCCCCGTCGACGACAGG
>DASXOF010000007.1:0-58316 GCA_036494495.1 Solirubrobacterales bacterium
GATCACCGGGCTCGACCTGCCGAACCGGATCATCATCGCGACCGTCCGGCTCAACGGGGTGATGACGCCGGGGGTGCGGGTCGCGTGCTGGCTCGATACCCCGGTGGTCAATCCCGCCGAACGGCAGCAGGCACTGGCATCGATCCCGTACTACGGGTTCGAACGGGACGGGACCGGGACCGGGAAAATCGCCGACACCCGCATGTACGCCCGCACCCGGGCGTGGTTCAGCGCCGTGCAGTTCTTCAGCGCGGTCGCCAACAGTCCGGCCGCGGTGTGGCCGCTGCTCGGCTCGAGCCTGGCGAGCAGCGGCTATTTCTCGGTCTGGGCGCGGGTGCTGAGCCTGCTGCCCCTGGCCGGCCTGAACGATCCGACCGTGCCGCCGAACGAACCGCCGCGCACCTTCATGCAGTCGTTCCTGCGGCGGGCGGCGGAAGGGGACGTCTTCCCGGGCACCAACACCGCCATGGTGCCGTAACGAGGAATCGCGATGCGCCCGCTCAGCAGACCGCGATGGAACCCGGCCTGGGAGGCCGCCCGGCCGGCGGACGCGCTGCGGCAGGCGCTGGGGCTCTACTGCTTCGCCTGCGAGCGCCGCCTCCCACAGCACGCGGTCGCCTGGTGCCTGGCCGGCCAGGCACCGGTCGAGGAGAGCTTCACCGCGGCGGACTGGGAGGGGGCGGTGCCGCTCTGCGACAACTGCGCGTTCGCGGCGCTGTCCGCCCCGCTGCCGGTGGAGGCGCTCGCCCTCCCCGATCGCGAGCTCACCTTCACCCTCGCCGAGGACTCGCCCTTCCGCTACCGGCCGCAGGCGCCGAGCGAGAGCGATGAGGAGCCGGCGCGGGTGCTGGTCGAGGCGACCGAAGAGCGGTCGCAGGCGACGATCGCCTACTTCGCCCTGAACGACCACGTCCCGGCGCTGGGGCGCGACTTCCCGCTCGAGCCCGACGCCGATCTCTTGACCCGCGACTGGGTCGATCCGCGGTTGGAGCTGCGCACCCGCGCCTGGGGGATCGCCGACCTCGCCGCGACGCAGATCGCCGGGGCCGAGGGCTTCGAGCGCGCCACCGTCGTCGCGGTCGTCGCTTCGCTGGCGGAGGACACCGGCTTCTGGTCGGTCTGGGCCACCGTCCTCTGGGAGCGGCTCGGCGACCCGGAGGTCCTCGCGCAGATCCTGCAGCCGCCGGGCGGCGCCGAGGCCGGGCTCGAGGCGGAGGGTGAGGCGCCGCCCCACCGGTTCCCCGCCACCCGGCCGGATTGGCTGCCGCCCCCGGGCGCCGGCGAGCGCTGAGATGGGGGCGGGGGCCCTGGCAGTCGCGCTCGACCCGGTCCTGACGCAGGTCCAGAAAGCCCTCGTCGCGGCCAATGCGAAGGGCAGCGTGCCGCTCGACGCGACCACGCTCGAACCGACCGGCGACGGCAGCGGCAAGGCGACCGTGGCGCTGATCGGGGCGACGATCGGCGCCGCCCCGACGCTCGCCGGGGCGACGATCGCCCAGGTCAGCGGCGAGGACGCGCTGCTGGTCGAAGGCACCGCGCGGGGGAGCGTCCTCGGCATCCCGGGCGCCCACCTGGCGGCGACCTTCACCACCGTCGCCGACGCCGAGCTGCCGAGCGGGCTGGAGCTGCAGGCGGTGATCGAGATCGCCTGCGGGACGAAGTGGGTGCTGACCGACAGCTTTCCCCACCTCGCCGGCTCGAGCCTCGCCAAGGCCACGCTCGACCCGGCGGTCGCGCCGGCCTTCGTGCTGCGCAGCGCCGACGACCTCGCCGGCGCCGACGCCTACGGGCCGGTCGAGCGCCGCGGGCTGAACCTCGAGCTCGGCGCGGTGATGGACGGCTCGGGGCCGTTCGGGTTGCTGGGAACGGTCCTCAGCGGGGTCTCGGGGACCCTGAGGATGGCGGGGCCGGTGCGCATCGGCGCGGCGCTCGAAACGGTTGAACTGCGGGCGCCGAGCGGCGTGCCCAGCGCCGCCCTCCCGGTTCCCGGCCTGGCGCCGATCAGCCTCGCCGACAGCGCCGTCGTCGTCAGGGCGTCGGCGGCCGTGGGCTTCGGGGTGTGGTCGCAGGAAGTCGCCCTCGAGGTCTGGGCCCGGGTGGCGATCGGCGGCGGCACCGTCCCGCTCGGCGTCGGCATCGCGATCGGCGGGTCGGAGATCTCGCTCTTCGTCGTCCCCGACCAGGGCGTGCGGCTGTTCGAGATGCTCGAGTTCATCCCCGGCTTCTCCTTCCTCGAGGCGGTCCCGGCGGAGGTGCAGAACGTCGTCAACGAGCGGATCGACACCTTCGCGATCCGTCTCGGCGGCGGCCCCGGCGGCTGGTCGCTGCGCTCCCTGCAGGCGATCGTCTCCAGCCCGCAGGCCTGGACGATCGTCCCGGGGGCCGTCGAGATCGAGCGGATCACCGTCTCGCTCTACGTCAGCTGGCCGGGCGCGGTCGTGACCGGCACGGTCGAAGGGGTGATCGGCCTCGATCCGGTCGACGGCAAGCCGGCGGTCGAGATCGCGGTCGCGGTCCCGATCCCGCTCGGCTCGGCCCCGATCTCGATCTCCTCCCACCCGGGGGTCGAGCTGCCGGGGCTGGGGGCGCTGACGACGCTGATCGGCGGCGCCGAGCTGACCGCGTCGCTGCCCGCCGGGGTCGAGAAGGTCGGCTCCTTCGTCCTGGAGATGCTGCTGGTCGAAATCGAACTGGCCGGATCGCCGGCGGTGTCGAGGGCGGCGATCGGGCTGACGGCGAAATCCTGGCCGTTCGTGTCGGGGCGGCTCGAACTGAACCAGATCGTCGTCCAACTCGAGCTCGACCTCCGCGCCAGCACCGAGCTGAGCGGCGAAATCGGCGGCACCCTGGTGCTCGGGGGCGCCCATATCGAGGTCCTCGTCGACCGCGCCAGGGCAGCGCCGCACTGGGAGCTCTCGGTGACCGCGACCGGGGTGGTGCTGCCGAGCCTCGAAGAACTCACCGCGCTCGCCGACGCCGAACTGGCAAAGCTGCTGCCGCAGCAGATCGCCACCAACCACTTCGAGATCTCGAACCTCGACCTCGAGGCCGACCTCTCGCAGGGCAAGCTGGAGCTGTTCGAAATCGCCGTCGAATCGGAGGAAAGCTGGCCGATCGTCCCGGGCCGGTTCGAAATCGAACAGCTCGGCGCCAGCCTGACGATCGACTCGCGCTCCGGCGCCTCCGTCTCCTCCGGCGACCTGCGCGCGGTGCTCGACTTCGGCAAAACCGTCTACCTCGGGCTCGAGGCGCAGCTGCCGCCGAACGGCAACTGGCTCTTGAGCGGCAAGCTCGAACGGCCGGTCGACGTCGGCAAGCTGGTCGAGCTCGCGCTCGGGCCCGCCTACGCCGCCGACCTCCCCGGCAAGATCGAAATCAAGCTCCTGGCGCTCAGCTACGAACCGGCGACCGGGAAATACGCCTTCGCCGTCGCCGCCAGCTGGGTGCCGCCGCTGGAGGCGGTGCAGCTCGAGCTCGACGCCGGGCTCGAACTGGAACGCCGGCCCGAACCCGGCAAACCCGGGAGCTACCAGTACCTCGGCCACGTCGAAGGCGACCTGAAGGCGCATTTCGGCTCCGACCAGCTCGAGCTGGCGGTCGTCTACGCCTTCCAGCCCGGGAAGAACAGCTTCGTCTTCAGGCTCGGGTTCAACCAGCTGACCCTGACCGCCACCTACGCGAAGCTCGCCGGCGGCGACGAGACGATCACCGCCCGGCTCGCCGGCATCTCCTTCGGCGAGCTGATCGAGTGGCTGGTCAGTCTGGTCGACCCGGACCTGCACTTCGAGCTCTCGGCGCCCTGGGACGCGCTCGACAAGATCAAGTTCGAAGACTTCGCGATCGTCGGCAACCTGACCCAGCGGACGATCGGGGTCACTTACGAACCGAAGCTCGACATCGGCGTCGCCGACGTCCAGGCGATCACCCTGACCTACCTGCACAAGGGCGGCTCGGGGACGATCGAGATCGAGATCGCCGGCTCCTTCCTGGGCGAAAGCTACCCGCCGGAAAAGCCGCTGAAATGGGACCTGCTGAACGACCCGCCGCCGGCCAGCCCCGGGGCCGGGGCGGCGGCGTTCGAGCTCCAGGACCTCGGCGTCGGCCAGCACGTGGTGCTCGCCGGGCCGAGCGCGAAGACGATGCCGCAGGTGATGCAGGAGGTGCACGAAGTGATCGCCTCCACCGGCGGCAAGAAGCCCTGGCAGCAGCTCGACTTCGACGCCGACGCCGGCTGGCTCCTGGCCGCCGACTTCACGGTGATGGGGACGCTGAGGCTGCGGCTGATCTTCGCCGACCCCCAGATGTACGGGGTCGAGATCTCGCTGGCGGGCGAAAAGGCGGGGATCTTCGCCGGCCTCGAATTCCAGATCCTCTACCGCAAGGTCAGCGACGACGTCGGCGTCTACCACATCGAATTGAAGCTGCCCGACGCGATGCGCCACCTCGAAATGGGCGAGGTCTCGCTGACCCTGCCGATCGTCGTCCTCGACATCTACACCGACGGCGGCTTCTACATCGACCTCGGCTTTCCCTACAACGAAAACTGGACCGTCTGCTTCGGCGTCCAGGCCTTCCCGTTCATCGGCCTCGGCGGCTTCTACGTCGGCCGCCTGACCGCCGCCGACGGCGCCGCCGAAATCGTCCCGGCGATCGACAACGGCAGCTTCGGCCCGGTGATCGAGTTCGGCGTCGCCCTCGCGCTCGGGGTCGGCAAGACGTTCCAGGAGGGGCCGCTCTCGGCCGGCGTCTCGGTCACCGCCCAGGGGGTCCTGCAGGGCGTCGTCGCCTGGTTCAACCCGAGCGACGCCTCGCTGCCGAGCAGCCGCTACTTCAAGGTCAACGGCAGCCTGGCGATCGTCGGCAAGCTCTACGGCTCGGTCGACTTCAAGGTGATCAGCGTCAGCGTCTCACTGGTCGTCACCGTCTCCGCCTCGGTCCAGGTCGAAGCCTGCGCGCCGGTCCTGATCGGGATCTCCGCCTCGGTCGAGGTCGAAGCCAGCATCAAGATCCTCTTCATCCGCATCCACTTCCACTTCTCGATGCACCTGGATGCGTCGTTCAAGATCGGGTCGCAGCAGGCGACGCCCTGGCACCTGAGCGCCGCTTCGGGCACGGCGCCGGGACGGGGGCGGGCGCTGTCGCCGGCCGCCGCCCGGCGAGCCGAGCCCGGCGCCCACGAGCTCGCCGGCCCGGCGGCGCTGCTGGTGGCGGCGGTGGGCGGCGCGCCGGCGATCGACTGGCAGCCGGTGCCGCTCGGCGCCCGGCAGCTGCTGGAGGTGACGATGCTGCCGGTGCTGACGATCGCCCCGGACCCGGCGAGCGGCAAGAACGTGCTGACGGTGGCGATGGTGCCCTCGATGGACGCCCCGCAGCCCGAAGCGGCGAGCGCCACCGCGACCTCCTACGACCGCCTGCTGCAGGCGCTCGTCCGCTGGGGCCTGCGGAGCCTCGACGACGGGCTGCCCGAACGGGCGACGGCGGTCGACCTGCTGCTGGTCTACGAAGACCTGACCGGGGCGGGGATCGGCAGCGGCGGCTTCGCCTACGCCAACGTCGCCGCCTTCCTCGAAGCCAACTTCGCGGTCGCGCTGGCGGCGCCGGCGGGCAGCGGGGAAGAGGTGCCGGGCGCGGTGCTGCCGATGCCGCCGCCGCTGAAGATGTCGCCGGCAGGGCAGCCGGCGGTCGAGTTCTGGACCGCGACGCCGGTCGAAGCCGCCTGGCAGGAAGGGGTGCGGGAACTGTTCGAACGGCTGGCGGTCGACACCGGCTACAACCGCGCGCCCGATCCCGCGGCCGCGCCCGAGCCGGCGCCCGAGGTGATCCTGGCCGGCGAGCCGCTGGCCGAGGCCCTGTTCGGCGACTGGGCGCTGCTCGTCGCCCGCGGCGCCGTCCAGGCGGCCGCCGACGCGCTCGCCAAGGGGTCCCGCCCGGCGGGCGCCGCCGACAGCCTGGTCGGCCTCGCCTGGGAGCTGGCGGCCGGCGGCCTGGCCGGCGACGGGCGGCCGCTGCCGCTCGAATACCGCTCGCGGGCGGGCGACACGGCGGCGAGCGTCGCGGCGCTCTTCGGGGTCACGGCGGCGGCGCTGGCGGCGGCCAACCCGGGCGTCGACTGGGCCGCACTCGCTCCCGGCACCGAGCTGCGGATCCCGGTGCCGATGGCGCTGGCCGACTACGTCACCGTCCCCGGCGATTCGGCGGCGAAGCTGGCGGCGGCGTGGATCTGCGAAGAAGCCGCGCTGAAGGACGCCAACTCCGGCGTCGACTGGGACGCGCTCGCCGCCGGGACGCCGCTGCGGATCCCGGTGCCGGCGGCGCTCTTCGACCTAGCCGCCGCCAACCTCGGCGCCGAGCTGGCGGCGGGCTCGCTGCCGATCGCCGGGCTCAGCTGCCAGAGCGTCGCCGGCGACAGCCTGCTGGCGCTCGCCCAGCGCTGCGGACAGGGCGCCGGCCAGGTCGGCGGCCTCGCGGCCGCCAACGCCGCCGCGGCGGGGCTGCTCCTGCCCGGCGCCGCCGAACCCCTGGTGCTCGCCGCCGCGGCCGGAACGATCCCTTACACGATCGCCGCCGGCGACGGGCCGGCCCTGGTCGCCGCCTTCGCCTACGTGCGGAACCGCGCCCGCCTGCCGGACCCGCTCGCCGCCGACCAGGACTGGTTCGCCTCGTCGATCAGCCAGGAAAACCCGCTGAAGCCGCTCGCCGGCCAGCTCGAAGCCGGCCTCGAGCTGACGATCCCGCTGGCGACCGCGAGCCCGAACGGGCCCCAGCCGACGGGCCAGACCACGACCTACGCGACCAAGGCCGGCGACACGCTGGAGCTGGTCGCCGGCTGCTTCGCGATGACCGAGCTGCACGCCGGGGAGCTGGCCGCCCTCGAAGCGGAGATCGCCACGCTCAACCCGGGCCTCGACTGGACCAAGGTGGGCACCACGATCCAGCTGCCGCCGCAGGCGCACGCGATCGTCGCCGGCGACACCCTGAAATCGCTGGCCGCGCGGTTCGGCCTCGGCGTCGCCGAAGTCGCGGCCCGGCCGGAGAACCAGGCGGCGAAGGTGATCGCCCCGAACGTCGCCGTCGCCCTGCCCGCGGACCTCCTGCACACGGTCGCGGCGGGAACCAGGCTGGCCGACCTCGCCGCCGGCCTCGGGCTCGGCGTCGACGAGCTGGTCGGCCGGATCGGGGCGATCACCGGCGCGCTGGCGCCGAGCCCGCCGATCTCGCTGCCGAACCGCTCGCAGATGGAGCTCGGGGAGCTGCTCGAAGGAGTGAGCGGCGCGGCGACGGCCAACGTCGCCGGGATGGCGTCGCACTTCACCCTCCACGGGCTGCGCCTGCCGGTCCCGCCGGATCCGAAGAACCCGGTGAACGAGGCGCTTTACGCGCTGACCGGCCAGCAGTTCCCGGCGCCGTCGCTGCAACCCGGCGAACACAGCGAAATCGGCTTCGAGGTAGGCGACGGCAGCGCCTGGGTCTATCCCGTGAGCGGCTACGAAACCACCGCCGCCGACACCCGGCAGTCGCTCGAAGCCAAATACGGCGCGGTCGTGGTGACGCTCAACCCGCAGGTCGACTGGGGGAGCCTCGCGGCGGGGACGAAGCTGCAGGTGCCGGCGGCCGGCCTGGCATTGCAGCTCGACCAGGCGACGCTGGCGGCGGAGGCGCCGGTGCCGCCGGCGACCGTCCAGGGCGAGGCCGTCGCGGTGCCGCTGGTCGAACCGCGGCCGGCGCGCCACCTGATGGCGGCGCCGGTTCCCTGGGTCGCGGCGCTGCCGCCGCAGCCGCCGCCCAGCCCGCAGGCGCCGCCGCGCCCGAGCGGCGGCGGCCTCTCGCTCTGGCGGCTGCCGCCGAGCCTCGTCTCCAAGGTCGCCGCCGCGCCCGAGCCGCACCCCTACGGGCTGATGACCGCCCCGGCCGGCCAGCCGCTGGCGGGCGAACCGCAGCAGGCGGGCTACTACGCCTGGGCGACCTGGCTGCCGGTCAAGCTGCGGCGGCTGCCGGCGCCCGGCGGCGGCTGGATCGAAGGGACCTACCTGGTGCTCGGCGCCGACCAGGTCGACCGCGAGGCGCTGTTCGGGCTCTGGACCGCGCTCGGCGAGGGCGAAGGGGTGCAGCTCTCGCTCGCCTACCCAGCCGCCGCGGCGGGCGCCGGGCTGGTCTCCGACGCGCTCGACCCGCAGGCGACGGCGGTGCTGAAGGTCAACCTCTCGACCGAAACCCACAGCGGCGGCGGGCTCCGCTTCGAGCGCGAGGGGGAGGAGCAAGGGGCAGCGGAAGGGGACGTGCCGCCCGATGCATACGCCGAGCTCGGCACCCCGACCCGGTTCCTGCAGCTGCTCTGGGAGGCGAGCGTGGTCGGCAGCGGCGGCTACTACCTGACCTACTCGAAGGCGGACGGCGGCGGCGGCCTGCCGAGCTCGGTCTGGGCGAGCGGGGAAGAGGCGTCGCTCTACCTCGTCGCGCTGCTCGACCCGGCGCTCGCCGCGGCGCCGGACCGCCGGCTCTACCCGTTCGCGACCGGCGCCGTCGTCGCCGGCAGCCTCGACCCGGAAAAGCTCGACGTCTTCGCCCAGGCGAGCGACGGCTCAGACCTCACCGCCGTCGCCGCGGCGCCGCCGGGGAACCTCGCCTTCCGCGCGACCACCCCGGCCGCCGAACCGGCGAAGGAACCGAGCGGCGAAGAACGGGCCCGCAGCCTCTTCAGCCTGCTGGCGTACTCGGTCTCCGGCGCCGGCTTCGAGGCCTCGCCGCTGACCCTGCCGCTGGGGCCGACCGCCGCCGGCGCGAGTTGGGAATACGACCGCACCCTTGCCGTCTACCGGCTGGCGCAGAGCGCCGCCGACATGGCGCCGGGGCTGCCGCCGGGCGCCGGCGATCCCTACGCCGGGATCGCGGCGGGCGCCGCGGTCGACGTCTCGCTCGCCTTCCGCGACGTCTTCGGCAACGAGATCGGGCAGGCGCTGCCGGCGCTGGAAGGCGTCGAGGTCGGCTACTACGACCCGGTCCGCGGCCTCTCCGCCTGGCCGAGCGCGAGCAGCTCCTACGCCGTCACCGGCACCGCCGGGGCGCCGCTGCTCGAGCTGGGGGTGGACCTCGGGCTGCGCAGCTACGTGCCCAGCGCCGCCACCCCGTTCGCCGTCGCGGTGCGGGCGGCGGCGGCCCACCAGGCGGTCTACGGGCAGGTCCACTACCAGCTGCAGCAGCCCGACGTCTCGGTCTCGGTCGCGACCTCGCTCGACCCCGGCGGCGGCGCCCTGGCCGGCGGCGGCGCGCTCGAGGGCCCGCTGCGCGGGCTGGCGATGGCGAGCTACCTCTACCTCGGCACCGCCCGGGAAGTGCGGCAGCTCGAGCACCTCGCCGCCGCCACCGAGACGCTCGGCGGCGTCGCCGCCGCCTACTCGCTCAGCGCCGGCGAGCTGCTGGCGGCGAACGCCGGCGCCGATGCCTCGCAGCTGGTCGACGGAGCGCTGACGGCGCCGGTCCTGCACGTCTTCACCGCCGCCGACACCCTGGCCGCGGTCGCCGCCGCCGCCGGCCTGCCCGCGGCGGCGGAACTGCTCCACCTCAACCAGGCCGCGGGGCTGAGCGCGGGGGTCGCGCTCCTCACCGCCGCCTGGAGCTTCGCCGCGCCGGCCGGCAGCACGCTGACGACGATCGGCGCGCTCGAGGACCTCGCCCCGGTCGCGGTCGCGGTCGCCAACACCGAGACGGCCGGCATCCTCGAACCCGGGCAGAAGGTCAGCTTCGAAGGCACCCCGCACACGATCGCGGCGCCGGACACGTTCGGCACCCTGGCCTCAGGGTTCGGGACGACGGTCGCCGCGCTGGCCGCCCAGAACCTGACGGTGCCGCTGTTCAAGGCCGGCGCCGGGGTGATGATCGCGCCGGTGGCGCTGCCGGCCGGCGAGAGCGGCGGCGCCCGCACCCACCTCACCGCCGCCGGCGAGACCCTCGCCGGGATCGCCCGGGCGCAGCGCTGCACGGTCGCCGGGCTCGGCCTCGCCAACGGCCAGCTGGCGATGCTCGACGAGTCGAAGTCGGTCGAGGTCGACGGGACCACGGTGCCGATCCGCGACGGGACCCTGGCGACGGTCGCGGCCGATCTCCTCGGCAAGGGGGTCGCCGCCGGCATCGGCGAGGTCGCGGCGGCGCTCGCCGACCCCGCCGCGGCGGCCGAAAACGCCCTCCTGGCCGGAATCGAGCTGGCGATCCCCGACTACGTCATCCAGCCCGGCGACACGGTGGAAACGGTGATGGCGGCCGGCGCCGGCGCCTTCACCCTGGCCCGGCTCGGCCTCCTGAACGGGCCGGCGCCCGGCGTCTACCCCGGCGGCACCGCGCTCATCACCGGCACCCGCACGGTGACGCCGGCCGCCGGCGAGAGCTTCGCGGCCCTCGCCGCTGGCCTCGGCCTGACCCTCGACCAGCTCGGGGCGGCAAGCGGCGGCGCCGGGCTGCAGGTGGGCAAGCCGCTGGCGATCCCCGGCGCGGTCTCGCTGGGGACGACCCGGCAGGCGGCCTTCCAGGTGCCGTTCGGGGCCGGCGCGAACCAGTCGCCGGCCGCCGTCGCCGCCGCTTTCGCGACCAAGGCGGCGACCCTCGGCGGCCTCAACGCGACGATGCCGGGCCTGGTCGCCGCCGGCGTCGAAGTCCTCTACGCGGCGAGTGGGGGGAAGACGAAGACCGCCGCCGGCGACACCCTCGCAACCGTCGCCGCCCGGGTCGGCGCCGCCGGCGCCGAAGACCTGCTGGCCGACGCGACCGTCGCGGCGCTGGCGCTGATCGCCCCGGGCGCCCTCCTGCAGTGCCCCCTGCCGAGCGTCGCCGGCCGCTCCCTGAACGCCCTCGCCGCGGCACTCGGAGTCGACCCCGCCGACCTGGCGAGCGCCAACGAGGCGCTCGCCGGCCTGCTCGCGCCGAACCAGGCGGTGGTCGCCCAGCACCGCGATCCGGCCACCGGCAAGGTCCTCACGGCGAGCGCCGAAACGCGGGCGGAAGACACGATCGGCGCCCTCCTGCGCCGGCTCCAGCAGCAGGTCGCGGCGATCGGGCTGGCCGACCTCCTCGCCGCCTGCGGCGAATCCGCCGCCCTGCTCGCCGACGTCGAGGCGATCGTGCCGCCGGCCCGGGTGGCGGCCGCGCTGCCCTTCGGCGCGGCCGAGGTCGGGACCCCGTTCACGCCGCTCGAGGTGACGGTGACGATCGCCCGCGACCCGGCCCTGGTCGACCCGGCGGCGAGCGAGCAGGGGCTGACCGAAGCGGTGAGCGCGACCACCGCGCTGGCCCCCGACTTCGACGGGCTGGGCGGGCCGCAGGGCTTCGCGGCCGCCTTCGACGCCGCCCTGGCGGCGCTCCGCCTGAAGCTGGCGATCGGGCCGGTCGGCGAAGGCGAACGGCGGCTCTGGGTGGTCGACCTCGGCGCCGGCGGCTTCTCGCGGATCGAAGTCGAAGGCGCCGGGCAGCGCTTCTACGCGCTCGCCCCGGTGAGCCGCGAACTGCTCAGCGGCACGGCTGCGATCCGGCTCTACGAACCGGCCAGCGGCAAGCTCGCCGCGAACCCCGTCAACCAGGGCTTCAGCGCGGTCGACGCCGACGCCTGGATGCGGACGGCGCTGGAAGCCGTCGACCTCTTCCTGGCGCCGCCGGTGGCCGCCGCCGCCTTCCGCCTCGAAGCGGCGGCGCTCGACGCGGTGGTCGAAGCGAAGGCGGCGATCGCCACCGCCCTGCGCCAGCAGGTCGCGGAGGTGCTGGTCGACGCGAGCCCCGACCCCGAGGGCCTCGAAGCCGCCCGCGAGGCGCTCTACCAGAGCATGCTGGTGAGCCTCGAGAGCGCCTACACGACCGACGCCGTGGTGCAGCTGCCGCTCGCGGTCGACTCGCCCTTCGGCCCGGCCTACACCACCGGCGAAAACGACACCTTCGCCACCGTCGCCGCCGCCTACGGCGTCAGCCTGGAGGCGGCCGAAGCGGAGTTCGCGGCGGTCGCCCCGGGCGGCGCCTTCCCGCCGGCGACCAGGCTGCCGCAGAGCGCGATGCACCGCACCACCTCGGGCGGCGACACCTTCGCCTCGCTGGCGGCCTTCTTCGGCGCCGAACCGGGGGCGGTCGGGGTTGCCGCCCTCGACCTCGCCGGCCTCGTCCCGGCCGGCACCCCGATCGGCTCCTACGCCGTCGCGCCCGGCGAGGCACTGCGCGCGATCGCCGCCGCGACCGGCCTGAGCGCGGCGGCGATCGCCGCTCAGCTGGCGCAGCGGGGGGTGGCGCTGACGCCGGGGCTCGAAGTGCGCTGCTTCTCGGCGGCGAACCCGATCGCGCCGCGGCTCTCGGGCCGGGCGGCAGTGGAGCGCTACCTGGCGGCGCCGGGCAACGACGCCGCCGAGCTCTTGGCCTGGTTCCGGGTCAGCGCCGCCGCGCTCGGCGAAGCGGTGGCCGAGATGAAGGAGATCCTCCGCGTCGGCACCGTGGTCGAGAACGCCGCCGGCACCACCTACGAGATCGCCGCCGGCGACACCTTCCAGTCGCTCTGCAGCCCGCTCGGGGCGGCCGACGTCGGCGCCCTGCTGCCGATCCTCAGGACCGAATTGCCGGGCGAAAGCCTGCTGGCGCCGGGGGTCGCGGTGGCGCTCTCGCGGCAGAGCCGCCAGCCGACCGCCGCCGACTCGTTCGCCACCCTCGCCGCCCGCTTCGAAGAGGACGCCGGCAGCTTCGCGGTCGCCAACGAAGGCGTCGCCTCGGTCTTCGCTCCCGGCGCCGTGCTGACCCTCTCGACCGGGGCGAGCTACGAGGTGAAGGGGGTGGAGTCGATCGCCGAAGTGTCGGCGGCGCTGAAGACGACCCCGAAGCTGCTCGCCGGCGACCCGGGGGTCGAACCGCAGCAGGGCGTCTTCAACCCGCACGGCGAGGTGTTCGGGATCAGCGCCCAACCCGACTTCTCGCTCTCGACGGCGAAGGCGCCGTTGGTCGACGGGACCGCGTTCGTCTCCTTCCTCTTCGCGACCGGCGCCGACGCGCGGCTGCGCAACCTGCCGCTCCGCCTCGCCTTTGACGTCTCCGAGCTCGAGTTCGAGATCGCGCCGGTTGCCGCCGCGCCGGGGTACCAGGAGTCGGAGTGGCTGCGCTTCGGCGTCCCGCTCGATCAGCCGCCGCCGCTGGCCGGCATCGCGCTCGACGCCGGCCAGGTCGAGATCCCGATCGCCCTGCGCGCCTATCCCCAGCTGCCGCTGATGCAGAGCCTCGAAGCCCGCGCCGCCTGGCCGGCGCCGCGGACGATCCTCGAGGCCAAGCAGTGGTACGCATCGGCGGCTGTCGCGCAGACCAGCGCCGCCCAGGACGAGACCCTGCTCGAAGTGAGCTTCGGGGCCGGCGCCGGGGAGTTCGGGCCCGACGTCGTCTCGACCCTCCTGTTCGAAAAGCTGGCGCAGCTGGTGACCGCCTGGCCGGCGCTGCGGCACGACGTCGCCGCGCTCGGCGAGAGCGGGGGAGGCGGCGCCGACGGGCCCCGCCTGGCGCAGGCCGCGGCCTCCTTCGCGACCCTGGTCGGCGAGCTGGCGGCGGCGCTCGGGGCGGGTGCCGAGCTGGGGGGCGACGGCGACGGCGGCGAGGCGCAGGTCTACACCTTCCTGCTCGACCCGACCTACGACGTCGGCGACCGCTACCTGAAGACCCTCGAGCTGGCCCTGCAGGAAGGCAGCAGCGAAGAAGCGATCCCCTGGCCGGCGATCTGGGTGACGACGGCGGGCGGGAAGCCGCTGCGGCTCGAAGCCGAGCCCGGCAGCGGCCGCTCGCGGCGCTACGAATACCCGGCCGGAAAGGTGGAAGCGTTCACGCCGCTGACCCACACCTTCGCCTTCCCCGGCAGCGCCGTTCCCGCCGACCCGGAAGCGGGCCCGGCCGGCCGCGACGCGGTCGCCTGGCAGCAGGGCCAGGTGAAGGTCGCGGTCCGCCGCAATGCGGAGCTGGTCCCCGACCTCCCGACCGCGCCCGAGTTCGTCTACCAGACGCCGTGGATCTCGTTCACCAACCCGGCGGTGCCGCTGCTGCAGGCCGAAGGCGAGATCGACCTCGCCGCGGGCAGCGGCTTCGAAGCGCGGCTGGCGGCGGCGCTGGAAGAACTGCTGAGCGGCGAACACGGGCCGCTCGCCGGCAGCTACGACGTGCGCCTGCTCTGCCGCTACGAGCTCCCCCTCGTCGCCCCGGTGGGGGTCGAAGGCGGCGCCCCGCTGGTCGAGCTGCTGCCGGTCTTCTACGTGCCGCTCTGGAGCCTCAGCGCCGGCAAGGAAGTGACCGGCTTCGCCGCCACCGCCGCCGCCCAGGCGCAGAGCTGGCTCGTCGAGCAGGGGCTGACGCCGAGCGCCGGCGACGCCTACCTCCTCGACCTCTCGATCTTCGCCGCCGGCGACGGGGAGCTCAGCCGGCCGCTGGTCGAGCTCTCGGGCCTGCGGATCGCGGCGGCCTGAGCGCAACGGCTCGACCCAAAGCTTCCCCACCGGACGAAACCTGCATCGACCCCCTATAGGGAGGTAAATGCAGGAGTCTTCCGGGTGCGGGGGGTTTCGCCAGGCCTATTCGGCGCTGCTGTCGCCCGGCTTGGGGCGGACGAGGACGTCGGCGACGCCTTTGCATTCGGCGCTGTCGGAGAGCGGCTGGCCTTCTTCGCGCTCGCCGTAGATCTGCACTTCGAGGATTTCGCTCACCGGGACGACCGCCAGGCGCGTCCTTTCTTCTTCCTTCGTCCCGTCGCCTTCGGAGGCGCTCGGCTGCGCGATCACCAGCTGTTCGCCGCCCCGGGCCACGTAGGTCCCTTCCAGGCAGTCGCCGTTGCTGAGGCTGACCAGGGCCTTGTGGAAGTCGCTCTGCTTGTCGACCTGGGAGGTGACCGCGATCACCCCGAGGACGACGAAGAAGAGCGCCCCGAGGGCGATCCGCTCGGTCCAGACGACCGCCTTGGGCCGCTGCTGGGAGGGATTTTCCTCGAGCGCGGCGATCAGGGCCTCGTCCTCCTCGCGGGGCTGGGCCTTCAACCGGGCGACGGCGTTCAGGGTCGCTTCCTGGTGGGCCCGCCAGCGCTGCAGGGCAGGGGCGAGGAGGACCAGGGCGCCGAAGATCAGCACCGCTCCGGCCGAGGAGGCGGCCTCGTTGCCCGGGCTGAGATAGGCGAGCGCCGCCCCGAGCGCGACGGCGAAGGCGATCGGGACCAAAGCCGCGCTGACGATCTCGAGCGAGGGCCAGATCACGAACATGGCCACGGCGACGATCGCCACGGCGAGCCCGGGGAGGAGCAGGAGCCAGGGGAGGTCGAGGTCGAAGGCGAACAGCACCGAGAGCGCCACCGCCAGGGCCAGCGCCGCTTCCGGATAGCCGAAGCGGCGCTCGGCCGGGTCGCCGACGACGATCCAGGCGCCGAGCCCGCCGAAGACGAGGAGCAGCGCCACCCAGACGCCGACGGCCTGGGCGCCGATCACGATCAGTTCTTCGTGCGCGGCGAGCGAGACCGGGACGTCCGGCGGCAGGCCCGCCGCGTGGACCCGCAGCCACATGATCGCCGCCCCGAGCAGGAGGACGTAGCCGGCGAGGCCGAGGATCGCGGCCAGCGCCCCGGCGACCTTCGTGGCCAGGTCGGCGGCGGCGCTCATTCCGGCCCCTGCGGTTCGAGATGAACGCCCGGCTCGCCGCCGTCGGCGGGGGAGGGCCAGAGGGTGCCGGCGTCGTGGCGCGCTCCCTCCAGGTCCGCCCTGGTCAGGTCGCAGCCGCGCAGGTCGGTTCCGCGCAGGTCGGTTCCGCGCAGGTCCGCCCCGCGCAGGCTGCAGGAGCGCAGGTCGGCGTCTCTCAGGTCCGCGCCCCGCAGGTCGGCGTTCGCCAGATCCCTGCCCTGCAGCGCCGCCTTGCGCAGGTCGACCCAGGCGAGCTGGTGGCCCTTCGCCTGCTGCGACCTCGGCGTCGCGCGCAGGGACTCGTTGCGCTCGACGTCGCGCTCGCGCACGCCGACGACCTTGACCAGGCCGCGGCGTTCGGCGAGCGAGGCGATCCGCTCGGCGGCCTCGGAGTCCTCGGTTTCGACCGCCACCCTGACCGCCAGCCAAGTCGCGAGCCCGACCGCGACCAGGCCGGCAAGGCCCCAGGAGATGAAGAGCCGCGCTCTCGCCGGATCGTCGAAGGCGTCCGGCCCGAGCACGATCAGGAGCCCGCAGCCGACCACCGCGGCGGCGACCCCGAGCGCCAGGAGCTGCTGCTCGCGGCGCGACTCGCCCTGGCCCCCGCCCCCCGCCTGCATCGGCGGAGTATCTCCGCTCAAGCTCTGTTGTCAACCCAGCTCGGCTGGGCGACGAAGCGCTCGGAGTCACGCAGCACCAGGGCGACGGCGCCGAGCACGTCGGCGCGCTCGCCGAGGGTCCCGGTCGTGACCGGGATTTCGCGGACGGCGCCGATCGTCGAGCGGGCGATCGCGGCGCGGACCGGGTCGAGGAGGAGGTCGCCCGAGCGGGCGAGGTCGCCGCCGATCACGACCTGCTCGGGGGCGAGCAGGTTGCAGGCGTCGGCGACGGCGCGGCCGACGGCGTGGCCGGCGTCGGCGATCACCCGCTGGCAGCCGGCGTCGCCGCCCTCGGCCATCCTCACCACCTCGCGGATCGTCAGCTCCGGGCCGTGACGGCGGCGGAGCGGTTCGAGGATCGCGTCGGCGCCGGCGAAGGTCTCGAGGCAGCCGCGGCTGCCGCAGCGGCAGATCGCCCCGGTCTCGTCGACGGTGGTGTGGCCGATCTCGCCGGCGGTGCCGGCGTGGCCGTGATAGAGGCGGCCGCCCAGGATCAAGCCGGCGCCGACCCCGGTGGAGATTTTCAGGTAGAGGAGGTCGGAGCGGCCGCGGCCGGCGCCCCAGACGATCTCGGCCAGGGCGCCGAGGTTGGCGTCGTTCTCGACCGTGACGTCGAGGCCGAGCTCCTCGCGCATCAGCTCGGCCGGGTGGGAGGCGATCCAGCCGGGCAGGATCGCGGAGTCGCCGACCTGTCCTGTGTCGCGGCGGAGCGGGCCGGGCAGGCCCATGCCGACCCCGGTGACGAGGCCGAGGTCGACGTCGCCCTCCGCGACCAGGCGGCGGAAGAGCGAGGCGGCAAGGGCGATGCCTTCTTCGGCGCTGCCGTGATCGGTGTCGAGGCGGTCCTCGGTCTCGGCCAGGATCGTGTGGGCGAGGTCGGCGATCGCGACCCGGACGTGGGAGTGGCCGAAGGCGATCCCGACCGCGAGGCCGGCGTCGCGGCTGAGGGCGAGGGCGCGGCCGCGGGCCCCCTCGAGATCCTCGTCGACCACCCATTCCTCGTCGCGGAGCTCGTGGGCGATGCTGGAGACGGTCGCGGGGGAGAGGCCGCTGGCACGCGCGAGCTCGGCCTGGGTCATCGGCCCGCGCGAGCGCAGAAGGTCGACGATTCGGGATCGGTTGGCGGCTCGGAGTTCGCTCTGTGAACCGGGTTGCGAGGGCGCCACGGCCACAAGATACGCGCTGAGGCCTCAGATGGGCCCGAAATGTTCGGGATCCGAATGCAAATCCGCCGAAGATTCGTATAACGTTCATGCTCCAAACGCCGGATGCGTTTGGAAGCACGAGCACCGTCGAGTCTCACTCGGCCTTGCCAGCAGCATTCCGCCTGTCGAACTTGCCCGGTTGCAGGCCGGAATGCTGCTGCTCGTGACCGCCACGGTTTACAAACGCGTGCGGTGTGGTACTAATACCGAATCTTGGGTAGGGACGGGAACCTCGACTGGTTGGGAGGCCGGCGCGGAGCGGCTCTGTGGGTCGCTCTCGGCTGCGGCCTCCTGGCGCTGCTCCTGGCGCCGGGACGGGCCGCCGCCGAACCGACCTCCTTCGCCGCCCACGGCAGCGTCGAACAGGTCTACGCGACCGGGCTCGAACCCGGGGCGCAGGTCTCGCTCTACGACGGCGGCGGCGCCGAAGTCGCCTCGAAGCCGGCCGACCAGCTCGGCGGCGTCCTCTTCCGCGAAGTCGCGCCCGGCAGCGGCTACACCGTCGGCCTCACCTCGGGCGGCCCGCGCTCGGACCCGCTGCAGGTCCTCACCACCCAGTCGGCCCCGCCCAGCACGAGCATCTACGAACAGTCGATCCCCGACCACGGCTACGGCTACCTGACCACCCGCGACGGCACCAAGCTGGCGATCGACGTCCACCCGCCGCAGGACGTCACCCACGTCCTGCCCGGGGTCGAACTGCCGCACCTGCCGAGCGGGCCGACCCCGACCCTGATCGAGTACGCCGGCTACGGCTACGCCAACCCGGCCGGGCCGGAAAGCGGGATCTCGCTGATCGCCAACCTGATGGGCTTCACCGTCGTCGACGTCAACATGCGCGGCACCGGCTGCTCGGGCGGCGCCTTCGACTTCTTCGAGCCGCTGCAGAACCTCGACGGCTACGACGTGATCGAGACGATCGCTCGCCAGCCCTGGGTTCTGAACCACGAAGTGGGGATGATGGGGATCTCCTACGGCGGCATCAGCCAGCTCTTCACCGCCGAGACCCAGCCGCCGAGCCTGGCTGCGATCTCGCCGCTGTCGGTGATCGACAACACCCAGACGACGCTCTATCCGGGCGGCATCCTCAACACCGGCTTCGCGCTCGAATGGGCGAAAGAGCGGGTCCACGACGCCGAAGCGGCCGGCCCGGAAAGCGGCCAGGCCTGGGCCTACCAGCGGATCCAGGAAGGCGATGCGACCTGCGCCGAAAACCAGGCGCTCCACCCCGAAGCGGTCGACCTGCTGAAAAAGGTGCGCGAAAACAGCCACTACGACCCGAAAGTGGCCGACCCGCTCTCGCCGATCACCTTCGTCCACAAGATCGACGTGCCGACCTTCATGGCCTGCCAGTGGACCGACGAGCAGACCGGCGGCCACTGCCCGGACCTCGCCGAGCACTTCACCGGGACCAAAAAGAAGTGGTTCACCTTCACCAACGGCACCCACATCGACTCGCTCGACCCGGCCACCTTCAACCGCTGGGCCGACTTCCTGCAGCTCTTCGTCGCCAAGCGGGCGCCGATCATCGCCGGCGCGGTGCTGCACGCCGCGGCGCCGCTGGTCTTCCAGGAAGCGATGGGGATACCGGGGCTGACGCTGCCCGCCGACCCGGTGCAGCTGCTGCCGACCTACGGGCTCGCGCTCTCCGCCTTCGAAACCGCGAAACCGATCCGGGTGCTCTTCGACAGCGGCGCCGGCGGCCTGCTCGGGGCGGGGCGGCCCTACCCGGGCTTCGAACAGTCGTTCAGTGAATTCCCGATCCCGGGGACCGAAGCGAGGTCCTGGTACCTCGGGCCGGGCGGCAGCCTCGGGGCGAGCGCGCCGGCGAGCGCCGGGGCCGACGAATTCACCTGGGACGCCCAGGCGCTGCCGGCGACCGATTTCAGCGGCAACACCGCCTCGGGCGAAGGCGGCCTCTGGACGGCGCTGCCCGAATACCACTGGGAACAGAGCCCGGCCGGCAGCGCCGTCTCCTACCTGACCGCGCCGCTCGCCCAGAACACGACCGTGATCGGCGCCGGGGCGGTGAATGCCTGGGTCCGCTCCTCGACCCCGAACGTCGACCTGCAGGCGACGATCAGCGAGGTCCGGCCCGACGGCAAGGAGACCTTCGTCCAGAACGGCTGGGTGCGGGCCGACGAGCGCAAGCTCGACGCCGAAAAGAGCACCGCGCTGGAGCCGGTCCTGAGCCTGCGCGAAGCCGACGTCGAAGCGATGCCGGCGGGCGAATTCGTCCCGGTCACGATCCCGCTCTACTACGAGGGCCACGCCTACCGCGCCGGCTCCCGGATCCGGGTCACGATCGCCGCCCCGAACGGCACCCAGCCGATCTGGTCCTTCGCCGAAGCCGACCCCGAAGGCACCGCCCAGGTCGCGATCGCCTACGGCAAAGGCACGCCCTCGAAGCTGCTGCTGCCGGTCGTCCCCCGGGTCGGCGTGCCGACCGGGCTGCCGCCCTGCCCGGGCCTGCGCGGCGAGCCGTGCCGCGCATACGTGGCGCTGGCGAACCAGCCGGCGACGCCCTGAGCGGCCGCGGCCCGGGCTAGCCTGGGCGCGATGGCGAGCTGGCCGCCGATCGAGGAGCCCGAGCTGCTGGCGCGGCTGGGGCTCGACGACGCCGGCTTCCGGCGGATGGTCGGCGAGATCGCCGCCGCGGTGCCGGCGCGGGCGTTCGAGGCCGAGGCGCTGGCGCTCGCCGTCGGCTATCCCTGGGCGCGGCCGCCGGGCTCCTACGAGCTGCGCGGGGGCGAGGCGCTGCTCCTCGCCTCGCTGCCGGAGGGCGGGCGCGAGGAGCTGATCGAGCGCTACCGCGGCTCCGCCGCCGGCCGGGTGCCGCTGCTGGCGATCGGCTCCAACGCCGCGCCCGAGGCGCTCGAGCGCAAGTTCGCCCACTTCGAGGCGGCCGAGGACCGGGCGCTGCTGGCGCTGACCGGCTGGCTGCGCGACTTCGACGTCGGCCCGGCGGCGACGGTCGCGCTCTACGGCTCGATGCCGGCGACGATCTTCCCCAGCCCGGGGACCGAGGTCGCCGCCACCGTCCTCTGGGTCACCCCGGCCCAGTTCACCCAGCTGACCTGGTCGGAGGTGACCTACTGGCTCGGCCGCCTCTGCACTCGGTTCGAGGTGGAGGAGGCCGAGGCCGGCTTCGACGAGGTGCTCGTCTTCGTCTCCCGCTTCGGCTGCTTCTGCCCGGACGCAGATCCCGTCGCCCTGGCCGCGGTCCCGGCCCGCGGCCGCAGCGCGCTGGCACTGACCCAGGAGGAGCTGCTGGGGGTCGCGGCGGCGCTGGCTCTCGGCCCCGGCTCGAGCCCCGAAGACCTGGTCCGCGCCTGCTGCGAGGACATGGGCCGGCTGGCCGCCCGCATGGCCGCCACGGTCTGGACCCACGCCCGCCCGTTCGAGTCGCCGGCCTGGACGCCCTACCCGGCGGCGGCCGGCGTGGCGCCGCGCTGACTCAGAAGCCGGGCAGTTTCGTCGCCGCGTTCCCGAGCGCCGCCGCTCCCTCGCCGTTGGCGAGCCCCTGGATCACGGTGAGGACGAGGACGAGGACCGATGCCGCGGCCAGCGCCGAGCGGGCGCTGCCGAGGCTGTAGAGGACGCCGAGGTCGCGCAGCTCTTCGTGGCGCCGGCGCACGGTGCAGTAGTCGAGCAGGCTGCCGAACGCGACGAAGAGCAGGGTGAGGACGGCGGGGATGAAGTAGGTCGTGTGCAGGCTGGTGTCGCCGCCGTTCAGGAGCTGGACGAGGACCCAGGGGAGGCCGACGAACACTCCGGTCAGCAGGCCCTTGAGGGCGCCGACGCGGCCCGGTAAGAGCGGGTAGGCGAGCAGGAAGAGGGCGGCGGCGACGACCCACATCGTCGACTGGGTGAAGATCCCGGTGGCGAGGAAGACGAGGCCGAACGGCTGCCCGGAGGAGATCGCTTCCGCTCCCTGCTGTTCGACCAGCAGCAGAGCGGAGTAGGCGACCGGCGCGGCGACCAGGAACCACCCGCGCTGCGCAGCCAGGCGCAGGCGCTCGGTCGCGGAGCGGGCGTCGCCGAGGCCGAGCTCGAGCATCGTCCGCGGTCGGTCCTCTGCCGGCACCTCGCGGAGCGCCGCCAGGTCGATCAGCTCCGCGCGCTCGCTGCGGCGTGCCGTCTGGTCTTCTTCGGGCGGCTCCCCGGCTGCGCCGGAGCCGCGCTTCATCAGCCGCTTCAGCGCCAGCCAGCGGTCGAGCATCCGGTCGGTCTCGGTGCTGCTCCGCGCCGTCCGCACCAGCGCCGCCCGCGCTCCCCTGGAGAACAGCAGCAGGGCGCCGGCGATGCTGAGGAAGGAGGCGAAGAACGGGAACGGCGCCGGGTAGCCGTCGATGCCGCCGGTTATCCCGATCACGATCGTCGCGAAGACGAGGGCGATCGCCAGCGCTTCCCAGCGGGATTCGAGTGGCAGCTCGCCGTCCCCGGCCTGTTGCCAAAGCCAGATCGCCAGCGCCAGGGCGAAGATCGGGGCCGCCAGGTTGAGGCAGAGGTTGGCGAGGATGAAGGGCACCGCCGCGAGGGTGTCCTGCAGGCTTGGCACTTCCTGCGGGCCGATCGCGACGCTGCCGTCGAGGAGGTGCACCGCGAGGATCAGCTGGCCGCCGGCGACGAGGACCGTGACGGCGGCGATGCAGACCTCGCCGGTCCGGCCGAGGAGCTTTTCCCGCACCCCGTCCCCGCGGCCGGTCGCCGCCCAGGCGAAGTCGAGCCAGCGCACCGTCGCCCCGACGACGAGGCCGAGCAGCAGCACCGCCGCCAGTCCGGAGATCGCTTCGAGCGCCCAGGGCGCGAGGGTCGAGCCGGTGCCGAACCCGGCTTCGGGAAGCAGGCGAAGGCTGATCGCGAGAACGGTTGCCATGACCAGGGCGAGGACCGCTCGGATCGCCCTCTCTTCCTTGCGCCCTGGTACGAGGCAGGCGAACGCGGCAACGCCGAGGCCAGGCACGAAGGCCTTGAGGAACTCGGTCCCGGTGCTGGTGCCGACGATCGTGTCGACGACTCCCGGGTCGAGGATCTGTAGTTCGATGATCACGAAATAGAGCGCCAGCGAGATCCCGACGGCTGCTGCACCGAGTGCGATCAGCGCCGTCGGCAGCAAGTCGGCGCGCCGGCGCCGGGGGATCAGGAGGACGAGCGCCGCGAAGATCGCCATCGGCAGGATCGCGGCGACGATGTAGAGCGCTTCCTGCGTCCAGGACTCGTTCGCCACGGGGAGGGGGTGGCGCAGGGTCACGCCGGCCGAAGCGGCGGTTCCCGGCCCGAAGCTCCAGCGCAGGTTCGCGTCGCCGTCGTCGGCAAGGGGCAGCGGGGTGGCCGCGTCGACGCCGAAGTCCGCTGCGTGCAGCACCGCCTTCAGGCGGACCCCGGGCGGCACCTTCATCGGCTGGAGACGGACGCTGGTGGGGTCCGGGATTCGCCAGAGGATCGGGGCCACCGGTTCGAGGGTGATCTCGGCGACGTCTTCGGCGATCTTCAGCTGCGGCGGCGCCCGCAGGTTGGAGGCCAGCCCCGCCCGGTTGCTGAGGGAGAGGTGGGCATCGGCGCGCAGCAGGTTCTCCAGCCGCTCCCGGTAGGGGCTGAATTCCGTGGCAGGAGTGCCGAGGAGCGCCTCGACCGATCCTTCCAGCGCGGGCGTCAGCGGGATCTCCAGCTTCACTTCTTCGGCAAGCTCTCTCGGTCCGCCGAGGTGGAGCGAGGAGATCACCCGCAGCGGCTGGTCCGGCGATGGCTGGGCCGCGGCGGTCGCAGCCCACAGGCAGCCGAGCAGCAGGGCGAGCGCGGCGCAGAGCGCGCTCCTGATCGTGAGGGCCTCCCAGCTCGCGATGAGCGGAATCTAGACGCCGCGGCGGTCGCCGCCGCTATGCGCGAGAATGGGCCGATGGAGGGGAGCGGGGCGCCGGAGCGCCCGAGCGAGCAGGGGTTCGCCGATCTCACCGGACGGCTCGATCAGGGCCCGGTGACGATGCTGAACCTGCTCGCCTTCAAGCCCGAGGGCGGCCAGGAGCGCTACGCCGAATACGGTGCCGCGGTGCTGCCGCTGCTCGAGGGCGTGGGCGGCCGGGTCGTCTTCCAGGGCGCCGCGGCGCCGGTGGTGATCGGCGAGGACTCCTGGGACCTGGTGCTGCTGGTCGAGTACCCGACCCGCGGCGCCTTCCTCGAGATGATCCAGTCGCCCGAGTACCAGGCGATCGCCCACCTGCGCAGCGAGGCGCTGCTGCGCGGCGAGCTGCACCCGCTCGATCGCTGAGCCGGGCTCCCTACTCCGCCGCCGGCGGCGGGTAAAGGCGCCGCGCCGTCGACATCACCGTCGCCATGAAGGAGCCCGGTTCGCGGGTTTCCTCCTCGAGCTCCTCGCGGGTGAAGCAGAGGACGTCGAAGCGGCCCGGGAAGCTCGCCAGGGCCGCCGCGACGCGCTTGCCCCGGTGCGGGCGGGGGAGCGGGCTGGGGGCGACGATCAGCAGGTCGACGTCGCTGCCCTCGGTGGCGACGCCCTTGCCGTAGGAGCCGAAGACGTAGATCTCTTCCGGGATCTCGCCGGCCAGGATCGTCGCCACGATCCGCTCGAAGTCGCGCTCGCTGACGATCACTGCTTGACCTGGTAGGAGAGGACGAGGATCAGGTCCTCGACGTCGTCCGCGGTCAGCGAGCGGAAGTCGCCGGCGCCGCTCTTGCGCAGCTTCAGCGTCCAGGCCGGCGGCTCCTCGCCGGCCGGCGACGGCGCCGAGCCGAGCGCGGCGGCCGGGCTCAAGGCGATCGGCAGGTGGGCGGTCCCGTCGAGCAGCGGGTCGGGGCTGACCGTCACCGTTTTCGCGGCGCCGCCGGGCGGCGTCAGGACCAGCTCGTAGGCGGCGCCGTCGGCGCCGCGGACGATCGCGTCGACCGCCCCGACCCCGATCTCGAGGCCGGCGGTGAAGAACGGGAAGCGCTCGGGCGGCGTCGCCAGCATCATCACCTGGTCCTCGCCGGGCGGCGGGTTGAGGAAGCGGGTCCACTCGGCGGCGAAGTCGTGGCGGGCGCTGAGCATCCGGTAGAGGCCCTTGCGGTTGTTGTCGAGGGCGATCGAGTTGAGCTCTTTCTCGGTCGCTTCGCCGACCGTCTCCGCGTAGCCTTCGCCGCCGTCGCGGGCGGTGAAGCGGAGGTGGAGGACGACGTCGCTGATCGTCTCGTAGTCGAACTGGGCGCGGACGTCGTTGAGGGTCAGGCGCCAGGTCGAGATCGCGCCGCTGCCCTCGAACGGGAGGTAGCGGTCGTCCTGCAGGCGCAGCTCGAAGAGGCCGTTGTCGTCCTGGCCGCTGCTGGTGACGATCTCGCTCGTCGTCTCGTCGGTCAGCAGCGCGTCGTCGGAGCGCGCGGCCCTGGTCCGGACCTGGTTGCGGAGCAGGGCGACGGTCATCGAGACGCTGGTGTAGGGGCCGACGACGCAGGGGACGCTGACGGCGACGCTCTTCAGCCGGCGCAGGTAGTGGCCGGGGTTGTCGAGGTCGAAGAGGATCTCCGGGATCGAGACGATGCAGGAGCCGGTCTCGCGCAGGGCGACCAGCGCCAGCGGGTCGATCTGCAGCAGCGAGACGTGCTTGACGATCTCGAGCTCGCGGTCGTCGCCGGTCAGGTAGGCCGACTGCAGGCGGCGCAGGTCGTAGCTCAGCTTGTCGCCGGCGGTCAGGCCCTTGCGCAGGCTGTCCCAGTAGCCGAACTGGATGAAGTCGCTGCTCTCGACGGCGAGCTCGCGGCGGTAGCAGCGCTCCGCCTGCTTGGCGATCGCGTAGGCGAGCTGGTAGGCCTGGAAGTAGGTGGTCGCGGTCTGCCCGACCATCCAGTCGTAGAGCTCCTTGCTGGTGAACTTTTCCTGCAGGAAGGCCTCGATGTCGCCGGCCTCCTTGACGGCGACGTCCTGGGCCGCCTTCTCGCTCACCGCGATCTGCAGCTTCGCTTGGTTGACCGCCGCCTCGGCGTCGATCCGGGCGATGTCGTCGGCGGCCAGGGTCGCCTGCAGGTCCCACTCGTCCTGGCGCTGGTGGTAGCGGCCGACGGTGGCGGTCATCTCGCTCCCGGTCTGCAGCGCCGCGGCGATCATCCGCGCCACCCACGCCGCCGAGTCGGCGGCGTGGCCCACCTCTTTGCCGCCGATCTTGGCGTTCACCGACGGGGTGCCGCCGAAGCCGGCGGCGCCGAACTCGAAGGTCGGCACGATGTGCGCGACCCCGGCCGTCCCGTCGAGCACCGCGGCGAGCCCCTGCGAGAGCGCGGCGCCGCCCTGCATCAGCAGCGACACTTCCTCCCAGGTGTTCATGAAGTCGCGGCCCGAGTACCACTGCTGGCGATCGACCGCCGAGCGCCGCGATTCGGCGAGGACGACGAATTCCTTCTCGATCTCTTCGATCTGCTGCGAGCGGACCAGGTCGATCGCCGCCTGCAGCTGCCTCTCGCCGCCCGCCCGGATCCGGGCCAGCTCCTCGGCGTCGCTCTTCTCCAGCGCCGCCAGCAGCGAGGAGCCCAGCTGCTGGACCTGGCCGCAGAGCTCGATCGCGTGCGCGATCAGCACCCGGAAGCGGTAGGGCGGCAGCGACGCCTCGCTGTCGCTGAGCACGCTCGAGAGGTCGATCCCGGCGGCCGCGGCGGCGACCAGCGCGCCGGGGTCGATCGGCGGCGCGAACAGCGAGAGCTGCTGGGCGACGCCCTCGATGTTCATGCAGTGGCGGATCTTGAACAGGCGGTCGGCGACGGTGTCCCAGTAACCGCGCAGGCGGCTGTTCGGCGGCACCCGGAAGTAGAGGGTGTTGACCGTCGGCAGCGGCGGCGAGCCGGGCGGCGTCGGCACCGTCATCGTCACCGGCGGGATCGTGTTCTCGGCGGCGACCATCGCCTCCGAGAAGACGTCGAGCTTGCCCTCCAGGTCTTCGTAGGTCTTCGGCTTCGGCTCGACCCGCGGCGAGATCCGTTCCGGCCGCTGCCCCAACAGCTCTTCGGCCAGCACGTAGAGCTGCGTCGCCCGGTTTATCGACTCGCGGGTGTTCTGGCGGAAGAGCTGGTCCCCCCAGCCGATCAGATTGTCGATGTAGGCCATCACGATCGCCCGCTGGTAGGCGACCGGGCGCAGCTGGGCGATCATGTCGGGGTCGAACGGGTCGGCGCGCCAGGCGGCGACCTGGCGTTCGAGCCCGATGTTGTGTTCGTTTATCTCCTTCAGCAGCATTTCGATCTGCGGGAAGGGCGCGGCGAGGTAGAAGGGCTTGGTGATCCAGTAGCGCTGCGGCACCGGGTCCTTGGTCGGGCTGGTCGGGTTGAAGATCCGCTCGAACCAGCGCTTGGCGTCCTCGAAGCGGAGGTTGGTCGCCAGCTGCTTGGCGATCAGGAACGGGGCGTGGAAGAAGGTCTCCCAGTTGTAGAGCGCGTAGCCGGTCTCGGGTTCGAAGTCGATTCCCTCCTTCGGGTACGGGCCCTTGACCATGCCGGTCGGCTGGTAGTAGTTGCTGAAGCTGAACTTCGCCGTGCCCTGGACCGCTTCCGGTTCGAGCTGGAGCCGGCGTTCGTAGAGGGCGTCGAGGCCGCCGAAGTTGAGCCGCGCGGCGAGCAGCCCGGCGAACGGGTGGTAGAAGGGGAAGAAGGTGTAGGCGGCGTGGTCGACCGGCTGGTAGGTGTACGTCGGCGCGGTCACGAACGAGCTGCCGCTTTTGTAATAACGGGTCGGCACGACGTAGTACTGGCGCGCTTTGTCGCGGTAGAAGAACGGCAGGGTCGAGTCGAGGAAGAGGGTCTGGTGGGGGATCACCAGCCGGTAGTCGTCGGCGGTTTCCAGCACCAGCTCGCTCGGCATCATCGAGAGCGAGAGGTAGCTGAAGTAGGCCGGGGCGATCGCCGGCCGGTAGCTCGATGCCTGTTTCGTCGCCCCCGGCGCCAGCCAGTTGCCGTCGACCCGGGTCGCGGTCGGCCAGGGCAGGCTCGGCTTCGGGTTGACGAGCCCGGGGGTGACCGCGGCGACCGCGGCGCCGCCCGCGTTGGCGATGTCTTCGGGGTAGAGCCCGAACGCGGCGACGCCGCTGCCGGCGCCGCCGAGGACCCACCTGCCGACGTTCCGCCACTGGTAGTCGGCGACGATCCGCGGGTCGCCGATGAAGAGGTCGATTTCGAGCTGGTCGGCGTTGGTGCTCGAGCGCAGCATCACGTGGGTCGCGTCCCACTGGGGATCGGTTACCGGGATCGAGCGGACGAGCGTCTGCGGCGCCACCTGCTTGGCCTGCCACTTGCCTTCCTTGTACTGGCTCCAGGCGAGCTGGATCTCGAGGTGGGTGCGGGCCTTCGGCGGCGGCGAGCTGCTGGTCTGCGGCGCCGGCGCCGGCTGGTTGTTGAGGTCCGGCTTCTGGGTGACGATCGCCCAGAAGAGGTAGTGGCGGCCGTTCCAGGTGAGCGGGATCGCATGGTCGCCGCTGATGTCGAGCTTGACCTCCTCCCAGGCGTCCCAGTTGCCGGCGTCGAGCCGGTGGCGCCGGTAGTAGGCCGGCGGCGAGCCCTGGGTCCGGGCGAGGACGTGGAGCACGCTGCGGCCGTTCTCGAGGTCCTGGAAGGTGCCGACGACGTCGAGCCGGGCGACCCGCTCGAGCTTCTCGAGGTAGACGTGCAGCGCGGTTTCGGCCGATTCGTCGCCGACGTCGCTCTGCTTCAGGTCCTGCTCGAGCTCGGCGAAGAAGCCCGACTTGTTCGAGCGCAGGGTCGGGTCGATCCAGTTCTCGGGGAAGAGGAAGACCTGGCGGTTGGCCTCCCAGACCCGGTACTGGCTCATCCACTGCCACTGCAGCCAGTCGCCGTCGACGCCGACGTCGATTTCGACCCCCGGCTCGAGGCTGAGGAAGCAGCGCTGGACGAAGAGCTGGACCGCCGCGGTCGCCTGGACGATCCGCGAAGTCGCCATGCACGGTTCCATCTCGACGTCGATCAGGAAGTGGGCGAAGACGTCGTTGGCGTCGAGCCAGCGGCCGACGCCGGCGGGGGGCTCGGCCAGCAGGTAGGAGACGAGGGCGTCGCGGCGCCGGGTCCGCAGCCCGTCGCTGAGCCGCTTGGCGATCTCCGGCCACTGCTGCTCGGAGCAGCCGGACTTGACGCTGCGCTTGATCGCGGCGGCGGTCTCGGCGGTCACCGAGGTCGCCAGCCAGCTCTCGACGTCGGCCGGGATGCCGGTCCGGGCGATCGTCCGCTCGCAGGGCACGATCCGCGCCAACGCCGTCTCGCTCAGGTAATCGCCGGGGTAGGCGAGGCCGAGGGAGCCGGTGTCGGCCGCGACGTCGGGGTCGCCGCAGAGCTGGGACAGGGTGTCGGCCGACCAGCCGGTGCTTTCGACCAGGGTCGTGAAGTATTCGTCCTTGCCCGCGGTGGCGGCGATCCCGAAGAGGCTCTCGAAGGAGGCGTTCACCGCCGGGATGCGGTCGCGGACGCCGGCCGCGGCGGCGAGCCGCATCACCTGGTGGAAGCGGCCTTCGGCGGTCGGGGTCTGCGCCGCCGGCAGCGTCGTCGGGTCGAGCCAGCCGAGCGCGACGCCGCGGTCGTGCCACCATTCGACGTCGGCGTCGCCGAGCCGCAGGGCGCGGATCAGCGCCGCCACCTTGGCGAGCGCCGCGTAGGCGGCGAAGTAGGGCTCGAATTCGACCGCGTCCGAGGGGACCCGGACGGTGGCGTCGGAGGGGGCGGGCAGGTTGCGGAAGTCGGCGATCATGAACAGGCCCGGGTGGCTCGAGGAGTGGAACCAGTTGCCGAGCAGGAGCGCCGTGGTCGCCGAGGAGAGCCCGAGCGACTGGCCCAGCGTCTGCACGATCAGGGAGTTCGCCCTGACCTCCCGCTGCTCGGCGAGGACGGCCTCGAGCACGTACTCGAAGCGCTGCTCGCCCGGCGGCAGGGCGCTCGTGCCGACCAGGTGGGTCAGCGCTTCGCCGGGGTCGAGGATCGCACCGAGGGTGGCGTCGAGGACCGAGCTGCGGCCGGCGTCGTCGTCGGGGCTCGAGTCGTCGAGGACCGCCATCACCGCGTCGACCTGTTCGCCGCCGAGCAGCCCCGAGAGCGCCTTGCGGGTGGCGGTCCCGAGCGGGTCGGGAGCGAAGGCGAGTTCGCCGGCGATCCGGTCGAGCCCTTTCCAGAGGGTGAGCAGGAGGGTGCCGACCATGAGCGGGTCGGGGGCCAGCCCGGGGTGCTCGGAGCCGCGGACGATGTAGTCGACCTGCTCGATCGAGAGGCCGGTGCCGGCGAGCTGCCCGGCGACCTCGGCGAAGGCCCGCAGCGACTCCGGCCGGCCGCCGTCGAAGGGGGCGATCCGCGCGTAGCCGGGCGCCGCCCGCAGCGGCTCCTCGGCGATCGCCAGCAGCGCCCCGAGCTGCTCGACGGTCAGCTCCAGCCCCGCCGCCAGCTGGGTCGCGCGCAGCAGCGCCGAGAGGTTGGCGAGGGTCAGGTTGCCGCCGGTGAAGCCGGCGATCGCCGTCTTCAGGTCGGTCTCGGAGACCCGCAGGGCGGCGACCAGGCCGGCGGCGTGATCGCCCAGCGGGCCCGGCGTCGCGACCTCGTCGCGGGCGGCGTTCAGCTCGAAGGCCGGGTCGGGAGGGTTGAGGACGGTGCGGTTCTCGAACAGGTCGTGGTAGAGCGAGTGGCGGGTCTCCTCGCCGGGCAGGGTCGGGATCTCGCGGGTCTCGATGCTCGCCGCGCCCGCCGCCGAGGCGAGGAGGGCGACGGCGCGCGGGACGCTCAGCGAGAACCGCTCGGCGGCGTCCCGCACCGCGGCCAGCTGGCGCAGCAGCAGGCCGTCGAGCCGCGGCTGCCCGGCCGGCACGTTCGCCTTCAGGACCCCGATTGCGTCGTCGAGGGTGTAGGCGTCCCATTCGAGCCGGCGCATCAGCCGGACGAAGCGGTGCAGGCGGTCGAGCACGCCTTTGTCGAGCCCGGTGAGGGTCATCTTCGCGACGTCGCAGGAGTCGGGCGGCGAGGCGACGATCGCGACCGCGCCGCCGCCGTTGACGTAGATCGTGTTCAGCAGCTGCGAGAGCTGCTCGTAGGTGAGCCCGGAGCGGTTCAGCAGCACCCGTGCCTGGGCGAGCACCGTGAGCCAGTCGCCGGACACCGTCTTGGTCGGGTCGAGGGGGTCGACGATCGTGTTGACGGTCTCCTCGAGCCCCCAGTACTCCCACGGTTCGTGCAGCGCTTCGGCGGGCTCGCTGGTGACGACGTCGGCCTCGAGCGCGCTGAAGCCGAGGCGCTCGGCCGCGAGCCGGGAGAGGTCGTCGGCGGAGGGGTCGGCGAGCGGGCGGAAGGCCTCGGTCAGGCCGGGGCGGTCGAGGCCGATCTGGGCGAGGTAGGCGCGCGCTTCGGCCAGCGGCAGGTCGAAGGGCAGCGTCCACGGGTAGGACGCCGCCGCCAGCCGCTGGTAGGCGGGGTCGTTGGGGTACTCGGGGTTGGCGTTCAGCTCCGGCGTGGTGAGCGTCGTCTGCCGTTTGGCGGCCGGCATCGGCCCCGGCGCCACCGCGTCCTCGAGCAGCTCGTTGACGAGGTCGATGAAGGGCAGCTCGGTGTTGGTGTTCTCGCAGCTGAGCTGGATCTGGGCGATGTCGGGTCGGCGGGCGAGGAGGGCGTCGCGGACGTTGCCGGCGATCGTTTTGCGGTGGCCGAGGAACTCCAGGCAGTCGACCAGGTAGGCGCCGGCCCCGAGCACCGACTCGCACTCCTCGCAGGCGCAGGCCGATTCGCTGCCGAAAAGCGTCTGCAGGTTCGGGTAGTCGCTGGTTTTCGCCAGCACCTCGTCGGTCAGCAGCTTCCCGATCGAGGCCGGGCTGTCGCCGTCGAGGACGTGGCTGAACTTGAGCGCGGTCGCCGCCGCCATCGCGTGGGTCTGCTCGGCCATCGCCCAGGTCCGCGCCGCCGCGGTCGGGCCGTGCCCGGGCAGCGAGCCGTAGGTGGCGAGGAAGTTGTCGCGGCCGAGCGCGTAGACCTGCTGGGCGCTGGTGATCTCGTCGCCCATCAGGGTCGACATCACCGCGTAGTCGGGGTTGAGCTTCACCAGCCGCTGCGCCGCCAGCAGCGACTCCCGCGCCTCGGGCTCGATCTCCGTGTCCCTGGTCAGGTGGTCGAGGTTGGCGCGGCGGAGGTCGATCCTCGGGTTGGCGTCGAGCAGCTCGGCGACTGCGGCGCCGGCCGGGAAGGGGCCGTCGCCGGTGGCGACGCGGGCCGAGAAGGCCGCGGTCGGGTAGGCGCGGGTGAAGAAGCGCTCGAGCATGCCGGCGAAGATCTGGTTCGCCTGCGCCGGCGTCTCGGCGTCGATGAAGGCCGGGGCGCCGATCCGCCCGCCGTCGGGGCGTTCGCGGTCGAGCAGCCGGCGCCATTCGGCGGCGGTGAGGCGGGCGAGGTCGGCGGGGTGGGAGACCTGGCGCGACTGGCGCCGGGAGGAGAGCTCTTCGATCAGCGGCAGGTGGCCGCGGGTCATCCGCCCGACGACCAGCGCGAAGCGCAGGTCCGCGACCGCTTCGGGGCCGAACTTCTCGTCTTCGCTCAGCTTCTGCCAGAACGCCCGCGTCGGCCCGCCCGGGTTCGCCAGGTAGCGGTCGACGTAGCCCTTCTGGATCTTCTTCTTCACCCCCGTCGCCGCGAAGATCTCGGCCAGCGGGGTCTTGCCGAAGCCGTCCGGCGAGCGCAGGGCGGCGTCGCCGGCGAGCGCGCGCAGCCGCTCCAGCTCCTCCGGCGCCTTCTCCGCGTAGGAGCCCGGCACCACGTTGACCTCGATCGCGTGGTCGATCGCGCTGGCGATCGTCTTCGCCGAGGTGTGGAGGATCGCTTCCAGGACCGTGCCGGCGTTGGTCTCGAAGTCGACCCCGGCCGACGATTCGGCCAGGACCCGGGTTTCGGCGTCGGCCGGCACCCCGCAGCGCATCAGCCCGTAGAAGAGGTGGCTGGAGAGGCCGGTTTCCGCTTCCAGCCGTTCGGACACCGACCAGGTGGCGAGCCGCGGCACCGCGATCCCGGTCTCGCCGGCGAGGAAGCTGAGGTCCCGGTGCTCCTCGTCCTCGCGCAGCTCGAGCGGCGCCAGCTCGCCGAGCAGCGGCTGCACCGTGCGCGCGAGCGCCGCGACCTCGGGCGGCCGCGAGCGCTGCGGGCCGCCGAGGGGGACGTCGATCGTCACCGTCGGCGGCGCGTTGAAGGCGGTCGGCGAGGTGGCGAGGACGCGGTCGTCCTCGTCGCGCACCTCGACCTCGAGGTCGCCGCTGGTGCGCTCGCCGATCAGCTTGCCCGCCTCGTAGGCGATCCGGTAGGCGCCGGTGGCGTCGGTGCGGCCCTCGCCGATCTGGACCCGGTCGCGGAGGTCGCGGTCGAAGGCGACGACGAGCGCCCCGGCGAGCGGCATCCCGTCCTCGTCGCTGACCGTGCCGAGGACCGCCCGCGGCGCCTCGGCCGCCGCGAAGCCGCCCTCGCCGGGCCGGATCCCGAGCCGGTCGAGGGCGAGCTCGATCACCGCGCTGGTGTTCTCGTCGACGGCGCCGCTCTGCTCGATCCCGGCCAGCGCCTGCAGCTTGATCGCGGCGGCGACGGTGGAGGCGCCGAACGCCTCCGCCTCGCGCTCCTCGGGGTCGATCTGCAGGCCGATCACGGCGAGGGCGTCGTGCAGCCTCCGCACCTCCTCGCCGCTCGCGCCCATCACCAGGTGGGGTTTGATCTCCATCTCAATCACTCCTCTGGCGCGGGGCCACGGTCGTCGGTTTTCGCTGGTCTGTCTGTCGCAAGGCGTTCACCGGTCAGCGGGTGAGCAGGTAGGCGCCGAGGCCGACGAGGGCGCCGACGCCGGCGCCGACCGGGTCCAGGGGCCCGCTCGGCGCGGCGATCGCGGCGCCGACCCAGGCGCCGGCGACCATCGACGCGAGGGCGCCGTTCTTTACCGCGACCGCGGGGCTGGCCCCGGCCTTCCTGCTGACCAGCTCGGTGGCGTTGCCGGCGACCGCGCCGCTCGCCGCGGCGCTGGCGACGACGGCCGTCGCCATCGCGGCGGCGCCGGCGGCGGTGGCGATGAGCGGGTTGCGCGAGGTGTTGGCCAGGTCGCTGAAGAACTGCTCGGCGAGGTCGGCGCCGGGGATCACCGGGTTCGCCCCGGCCAAGGAGCGGCCGACGCCGGCACCGGCCGGGCTGCCGAAGCCGGCCGGCGGCCGCGGGCCGCCGCCGCCGCGAGGAGCGGAGCGGAGCAGGGCCCCGCCGCCGCCGCTCCCGCCACCACCGCCGCGGGAGCCGCCGCCACCCCCTCCGCCGCCCCCGCCGGTCTGGGTCGAGCCGCCGGGCGAGCCGCTCGCGGTGGCGGGGCTGCGCGGGGTGCCGGTGTCGAACTGGAGCTCCTGCTGGACCCAGCCGGTGTCGGCGCCGGCGGTCGAGGTCGGGGCGGCGCCGGTCTCCAGGCTCAGCGCCGGATACTCGTTGGGAGGAGGCTTGAAACTGTCACCGGCCAGCAGCCCCGGCTTCATCGCCAGGAACTTGGGGTCCAGGTAGAGCGACGGCCTCGACGGCTGGGGCGCCGGCGGGAGGTTGGCGGGAGCGGTCAGGTCGCGGCCGCGATAGCGCGTGTCCTCGCCCGCGGCGCGCGCGAGCGCCGCGGCCGGGCGCTCGACCAGCGCGCCCTGGCTGCGGTTGTCGCTCATCGGCTGCGGGACCATCAGCGTGATGTCGCCCGCCTTCGTGCTCCAGAACGGCTGATCGAAATGACCGCGGTCGACCTTGCCGTAGTAGCCCCACCAGCGGGCCATCGCGGTGAAGTCCTCGCCCATCCCCTCGTAGCCGCCGCGCCCGGCGGGCGTCGCCCGGGCATCGGCGCCGAAGGGGCCCTGGAAGAAGAGCCAGAGCGGGGTTCCCGCTCCCGGCCCCGGGGTGCTCGGGGTCATCTCGAAGGTGCCGCCGACCACGGTGATGCCCCCTGAGGGAGGGTCGGTGCTCTGCCGGCCGCCCGGATCGCTGAGCGTGACCGGGTTGGAGCGGGCGTAGGTGTAGCGCCCGGCGCCGTCGAGCAGCCCGGCCGGGTCGGCGCTGATCCAGCGCCCCAGCCAGGGCGCGTAGTAGCGCGCGCCCTGGAAGTTGAAGCCGGTCTCGCGGTCGCGCTCGCGGCCGAGGTAGCGGTAGCGCTTGAGGCTGACCTCGGCGGCGCTCCGCCCGGCCAGCAGCGCGGTGCTGCCGTAGGGGTGGAACTCCTCGTAGGTGATCACCGCGCCGGCGTCGTCGAGCTCGAGCACGCTGGAGCCGAGGCGGTCGCCGTGCTGGTAGCGGGCGAGGGTGCCGAGGACGGCGCCGGCGCCGGCGTCGCGGGTGGTCGTCTCCAGCAGGCAGGCGCCGTCGGCGACGTGCAGGCTCTGGCGCTCGACCGTCACCGAGCCGTCGGCGCCGTACTCGCGGTAGAGCTCGTAGGGGCCCAGGTAGAGGCGCTGCGCGGTGCGGCGGCCGCCGGCGCCGACGACCGTCTTGCGGATGCGGGCGCCGTCGGCGTCGTAGCGGTAGCGGGTCGTCTCCGGGTCGCCGGTGCCGACCACCCGCGTCGCCGTCGTCCGCAGCTGGTCCTTCCAGTCCCACTCGACCTGCGAGAGGTGGGGGATCGAGGTGAGGTTGCCGTGGGCGTCGTATTCGTAGCGCTCGGTGAGCGAGCCGACCGTGGTCGAGCCGAGGCGGTTATTCCCGGCTGCGCCGGCGATCCCGTCGTAGGCGTAGGTCCGGGTCCAGCTGCCGCCGGCGGCGGTGTGGGCGACCGAGCGCAGGTTGCCGACCTCGTCGTGGACGTAGGCCTCGCTGTAGTTGCGCAGCGCCTGCATGTCGGCCGGCAGATGGGTGACGGTCCGCGCCGCGTCGTCGGCGCCCGGCGCCGAGGCGCCGGCGAGGCCCCGGTGCTCGCGGCCGCCGGCGCGGGTCAGCCGGTAGAGCGCGTCGTAGTCGTAGTCGCCGCCGGCGGTGACGAGCTGGCCGGCGAAGATCGTCGCCGGTTTGGCGGCGTCGCCGGTCCTGGTCACGTTGCCGACCGGGTCGTAGGTGTAGGCCAGGTCCTGCAGCGCTTCGCCCGACCCTTGGCGGGTGGTGAGGACGCGGGCGAGGCGCCAGGTCTCGGGGTCGTAGGAGCTGCGGACGGTGACCCCGTTGCCGTACCTGGTCTCGGTGCGCTGGCCTTTGGCGTCGTAGGCGACGGCGGCGAGGACCTGGCGCGGCGGCTCGCTGCCGTGGACGCTGACGCTCACCCCGGTCAGCAGCCCGCGCTCGTTGTAGGTCGAGGCGGAGGTGCTGCCGTCGGGGGCGGTCGCCGCCGTGGCGCGGCCGAGGGCGTCGAAGCCGGTGCGGGTGACGAAGGCCTCCGGGTCGAGCGCCGGCGGGCTCGCCCAGTCGACCTCCGGCCCCTCGTCGGCGATCAGCTGCGAGGAGCTCTCGACGACGTTGCCGTCGAAGTCGCGGCGGGCCGTGGTCGTGACCGCCGCCTCGTCGCGGTGGAGGTGGGCGGCGCCGCGCAGGTTCGCCGCGATCGCCGCGGCCTCGCCGAGGGCCTCGCCGTACTCGATCCGCTGCGCGATCCGCGGCGGCGCGGAGTCGCTCCGCACCTCGAGGTCGGTCGGCCGGCGCAGCTCGTCGTAGCGATGGCGGACCTGGTTCCCGCGCGAGTCCCAGGCGACCAGCGGCTGTCCGGCGGCGTCGGCGAGCAGCCAGCGCTCGCCGCCGTCGGGGGTCGACTGGTGCAGCTCGCCGCCGCCGAGGTCGTACTCCTTGGTCAGCGCGGTGCGGCCGAGCGCGTCGGTCAGCGCCCGCAGCCGGCCCTCGACGTCGAGCGTCGAGGTCGTCGCCAGCAGCGCCGAGCCGTCGTCGTGGAGGGTGCGGAAGGCCCGCCCCAGCGGGTCGGACTGCGCCCGGGTCGGGGTGCCGTCGTGGGCCGCCGCCTTCGCCGCCGCCTCCTGCTGGTCGGCGCCGAGGCCGCCGCCGGCGCGGGCGGCGTACCAGTCGCTGGCCTTGCAGTTGTCGTCCTCGTCGGACTCGACCTGCTCCCACGGGCCGAAGGCGGCGGTGCGGAAGCTGCCGTCGGGGTTGTCGATCCGGACCGGCCGGCTCAGCGGGTCGAAGCGCGTCACCGTCGCCACCCCGAGCTCGACCAGGTCGGGCTCGGCGGTGAAGGCCGGGCTGCTGTCGAAGAAGGGCTCGTAGGCCTTCACCACGTTGCCCTTGTTGTCGTAGACGGAGCGGCCGCTGCCGACCCAGCGCAGCGGCGCCGGGGCGAGGACGAGATGGCCCTCGGCGTCGCGCTCGAGCTTGCCGGCGGCGTCGCGGACCGGCGCCGGGCCGCCCTCGGCGAGCGCCTTGACCAGGGCCGTGCGGCCGAGCCCGTCGCCGTAGGCGTAGCTCTCGGTCCAGGGCGTCGCCGGGTCCTTGTGGCGGACCCGGGCCATCGTGTGGGTCCAGGTCGGGGCCGGGTGGTCGGGGTCGTGGCCAGGGTCCGTGGCCCAGGCGCGGAAGGCGTCGAGGTCGTAGCTCAGCTTGGTGGTCGGGTCGTCGCCGGCGGCGGGCTCGGCGGTCGTGGTGTCGAGGTGGTCGCCCTCGTCGCCGCCGTCCGGGAGGAGCTTGCCCATCGCCGCCGTGGCGACGACCATCCCCAGCGCGTCGCAGCGGACGCCGCTGCGGTTGCGGTTGGCGTCGGTGATCAGCCAGGGGCGGAGCAGGCGGTAGTTGTTGGCCGCCTCGACCGTGTTGCCGGCGGCGTCGGTGCTCGACTCGGGCAGCAGGTCGTGGGAGTCGTAGGCGATCCGGCTCAGGTTCGACCAGGGGTCGCGGGCGCCCTGCGGCAGGTAGAAGTGGGCGCGGGCGAAGGCCGGGTCCGGGGCGTCCGGATCGGGCGAGAAGAAGGCGCGCGAGGACGGCGCCCACCAGTCGCCGCTGCCGTCGAGGTCGGCGAGGCCGCCGTCCCCGGAGAGCAGGGCCGCCAGCGCCGCCGGGCCGCCGAGCCGGGCGGCGAAGGGGGCGAGCTGGCCCTTCGTGCAGCGGAGGGTGTGGGAGCGGTCGAGCAGCGCCAGCGATTCGACCTCGCCGAAGGGCAGCGGATGGCTGAGGTCGTCGCTGCGGTAGATCAGCCGGCGGCGGGAGAGCAGGCGGCGGCGCGGGGTGCCGATTGGCGCCGTCGCCTCGGGCGGGATCTCGGTCGCGGCAGCGGCGACCGGCGCCAGCGCGTCGGGGTCGAAGCGGCCGGTCGCGGGGTCCGGGGAGAAGCCGGTCAGCTCGTAGCCGCGGTGCTCCAGCGGCAGGCCGAGCCGGTACCAGTCGGGCTTCTCGGCGACGTTCAGGAGGTCGCTCTCCTCGTAGGTGAGGAGCGTTTCTTCCTGCTGCGCGAGCCCGCCCGAGGGTCGGCCGTAGGCAGCGCCGGCGGCACGGGTGACGGCGCCGAAGTCGTCGATCGCCAGGGTCATCGAGTGGCCGATCCGCGGCTCGGCCGCGTCGCGCTCGTGGTGGCAGCTGAGCTGCTCCCGCTCCCATGCGTGGAAGGACCCGCAGCGGCCCTCGCGAGGCGGCTGGATCCGCCGCACGTCATAGCGGTGCTCGCTGGTCGTGTAGGGGTGGGCGGCGGCGGCCGAGCCGTCTTCGGCGTAGACCTCCTGGCGCAGGACGCTGCCGCGCAGCGCCCGGCAGGCTTCGCGGAGCTCCTCGCCGTCGCCCCCGGCGGGCAGGGCGCCGGGCCCCAGCTGCGGGGCGTCCGGGGCGGCGTAGAACTCGCCTCGCAGCCGCTCGGTCAGCGCCTCGCGCTCGTCCCAGTAGCCGGTGTGGAACCAGGTCTTGGTCCGCACCGGCGGCAGCGCCGAGGGCCCGGCGCCGGTCGGGATCGTCTCGGCGTCGGTCTGCTCGACCCGGGCGAAGCCGCGGAACTCGCGCTCGAGGCCGTCGTAGTGGCCGTGGTGGTAGCTGTAGGTCGAGACCAGCCTGGTGCCGCTGATCGCCTCGGTCGTCTCGACCCGCTCGACCACGTGGACCGGGAACGGCAGCCGGGTGATCCAGGGTTCGTTGCGGGCGGCGTCGCGGACGTAGGAGCGGGTCGAGGGCGCGTAGGTCAGCTCGCGCTCGGCGCCGAGGTTGTTGCGGACCCGGGTCAGCAGGTGCGGCTTGCTGGCGGCGGTGAGGTCGACGTAGCGCAGCGGCGCCGGCGCGTCGGCCGGCGAGGCGCCGGTCCAGACGATGCAGGCGGTGCCGGTGCCGAGGAAGTCGACCACCTCGGCCTCCGCGCAGGCGTCGGCGCTCGGGACGCCGCGGATCTCCCGGCCCTCGGCCCAGGAGCCGCCCGAGCGGTTGAGCCAGACGCGGGTGCGCTCGCCGAGGTAGATCAGGTCGGCGGGGCCGCTGCCGTCGACGTCGGCGAGGCGGACGCGGCTGGCCTCGAAGCGCTCCGGCGGCTCGAACATCGGGGCGCCGTCCATCACCACCTTGGCGCCGAACCGCCCGTGGCCGAGGCTGGGCCAGTAGCAGACCTCGCCGTTGCCGACCCGGACCAGGTCGGCGAGGCCGTCGCCGCTCATGTCGGCCATCAGGATCGAGCCGTCGCGCAGGGAGGGCGCCGGCGCCGGGCCGCGCCCGTCCGCCGGCCGCGGCTCGGTGTCCGCGGCGGCGAAGCCCTCGCCGTTCCAGCGGTAGCTGCTCAGGGTCTCCTCGCCGGCGAGGAGGACGTCCGGGCGGCCGTCGCCGTCGAGGTCGACCAGCCGCAGGTCGGGGCTGCTCCAGCTGATCGCCGCCGCCTCGGCGAAGGGGCGGAACGGCCCCCAGCCCTCGCCGTCGCGCTCGAAGCGCCCGGCCAGCGGCGGCGCCAGGCTGACCGCCTCGAGCCGGCCGTCGCCGTCGAGGTCCCGCAGCTGGGTCGCCACCCCGCTCGGCTTCAGCGCCACCTCGGCGAGCGGCTCGAAGCGGGCGCTGGGCGGGCCGCCCGCGGGGTCCCAGGCGCTGACGTTGCGCTTGTAGTACCAGGCCGCGGCGGTCTCGGTCAGCACCCCCGGCAGCCCCTCGCCCTCGAGGTCGGTGAGCCGCTGCCGGGTCATCGCCATGCTCCCGGGCACGTTCTCGAGGCTCTCGGCGGGGGCGAAGCGCTGGGTGTCGTCGAGCGCCAGCGGCGAGTACTCGAGCTCGAGCGGCGGCAGCCGCGCGGACTCGTAGCCGCCCGCCTTCCGCACCCAGCCGGTCTGGGTCACCGCGGCGAGCAGGCTGTAGGCCGGCAGCGAGGGGTCGGCGGGGGCCTCGTCGTGGGCGTAGGCGAGGTCGGTCGAACGGACCAGCACCGGCTCCTCGCCGAGCTCGGGCATGCGGTGGAACATCAGGATCCGCCGGCAGAGGCGGTGGGTGCGGATCTCGAAGCCGGAGCGGTAGCTCGAGAACGGGTCGGGGCGGGGGCTCCAGGGCGCGGCCTCCTCCGGGGCTGGCGCGTCGGGGTCGTGCTCGCCGTAGTCGAAGACCACTTCGAACAGCCAGTCCTGCGGCAGCGCCGGGTCGCCGGCGTGGTAGGGGACCCGGTTGCCGTAGCGGATCCGCTTCAGGTAGCGGTTGGCGGCCACCTCGCGGCCGGCCTCGCCGGCGCTCGCCGGCACCTCCTCGCGGTTCTCGGCCTTGTACTCGTAGGCGACGACGTTGCCGCGGTCGTCGTAGCTGTGGTCGAGCAGCCAGGAGAAGACGCGGTCGCCGTCGGCGGGGTCGGCGATCCGGGAGCCGGCGCCGGGGCCGTAGACGCTGGTGAGGTTGTCGGCGCCGACGGTGCGCCAGTGGACCGAGCCGGCGGCCGGGTCCCGCAGGCGCTCGATCCGGGCGAAGCCGCCCTCGATCCGGGGCCGGTAGCGGCGCACCCGGGGCCCGCCGGGCCCCGGCAGGTCGAAGGAGTCCTCCACCCAGCCGTCGCCGCTGGGACGCAGCGCCGGGACCAGGTCCTCGGCGCCGGCCAGCGCGAAGGTGTCGGAGTCGGCGGCGTCGTCGTAGCGCGGAACCCCGGTCGCGGTCTTGCGGCTGATCGCCGGAATCGGCAACTGCCAGCCGAGCCCGAAGGGGCCGTTGCCGTTCGAGGACTGGTAGCTCAGGGCCAGTGCCGGGCCGCCGCTGCCGCCGCGCGCCGGCGAGGTGTAGACGGGGACGCTCAGCGAGGCCGCGCCCGTCGCCTGGCTGACCAGCAGCTTCTCGTCGAGCCCGCGCACCGCGCCGCCGCCTTTCGGCAGCGACACCGAGGGAAGCTCGACCAGCGCTTCCCTCTCCCCTGAGGATGCGCTCTGTTTAATCAAGCGCTCTTTATCTACGGCCCATTCCGGCCTGTCAACGACGGGCGGCGGCTACGCACCGGTTCGTAGAACCGGATCCCGCACTTTCGGAGGATTCCACCCGACCGCGACGAAACCGGCGCCGCTTGGCGATTCCCACAGCCGGCCCGGCAAGAGGTCGGGCGGCGGTGCGGCGCCGCGAATACGTTCGTCCCGATGGCAACCGGCTTCCACTGGGACGAGCTCTACGCCTGGCACGACACCGGCACCGGCTCGGCCTACCTCAGCACCGGCGGCCTGGTCGAGCCCGAGCAGCACGGCGAGAGCCCGGCGACGAAGCGGCGGCTGCGCAACCTGCTCGACGTCACCGGCCTGCTCGACCGGACGGTCGCGGTCCCCGGCCGCAAGGCGACGGAGGAGGAGCTGCTGCGGGTCCACGCGCCCGAGTACGTCGAGCGGGTCAGGCTCGAAAGCGAGGCGGGCGGCGGCGACGGCGGCGAGCTGGCGCCCTTCGGCCCCGGCGGCTATGAGATCGCGCTGCTCTCGACCGGCGGTGCGATGGCGACGATCGAGGCCGTCTGGAAGGGCGACGTCGACAACGCCTACGCGCTGACCCGGCCGCCGGGGCACCATGCCGAGGCCGGCGAAGGCCGCGGCTTCTGCATCTTCGCCAACATCGCGGTGGCGACCAGGTACGCGCAGCAGGAGCTCGGGGTGGGGCGCGTCGCGATCGTCGACTGGGACGTCCACCACGGCAACGGCACCGAGCACGCCTTCTACGACGACCCCTCGGTGCTGACGATCTCCCTCCACCAGGACGGCCTCTACCCGGCCGAATCGGGCCTCCTCGAGCACACCGGCGAAGGCGCTGGCGAGGGCTTCGCGATCAACGTCCCCCTGCCGCCCGGCTCGGGCAACGGCGCCTACGTGTCGGCGCTCGAGCAGGTGGTGGTGCCGGCGGTCAGCAACTACGAGCCGGACCTGATCGTGATCGCCTCCGGCCTCGACGCCTCGATGATGGACCCGTTGGCGATGATGTGCGTGACCAGCGAGGGCTACCGCCAGATGACCGACGTGATGATGGACCTGGCGGCCTCGACCTGCGGCGGCAAGCTCGCCGCGATCCACGAGGGCGGCTACTCGAGCTCCTACGTCCCCTTCTGCGGCGCCGCCGTGATCGAGGGCCTGCTGGACTCAGAGGAGTCGATCGAAGACCCCTACATCGAGGCCTTCCGGGGAATGGGCTACATGGACCTGCAGCCCCACCAGCACCAGGTCATCGAGGCGGCGGCCAAGCACGCCGAAGCGCTCGGCTGATCCGGAAGGCAAATGGGGCGCCTTTGTTCGGCTATATCGAACAAAGGCGCCCCATCCGGGGTGCGGGGGCCCCTGGGGGCTAAGCGGCGAGGGGCAGCTCGTGGACCGAGACCTCGGCCGGCGCGAGCAGCGACGCGGCATCGCCGTACATGGCGCGGCGAATCGCGACCAGTGCCTCGGCGTTGGTGGCGCCGGTGAGAACCTCGGTGCTCTCGCCGTCGCGGATCTCGGTGATCGTCCAGCTCTTCTGGTGCTGCATCTCTCGTGCTCCTAGCTTCTGGGGTTCGCCCCCCAGGTTGCCGGAAGTACGACAGACGTTTGTGAGCGCGCTCACACTGTGCGCGATCTCACTCGCGAAATGTGGGTCGCGGAACGCCGGACGCGACAATGCCGTGCCTTGCGTGACTTGGCACGCGCGGGATTCCGTTGAAGGGCGATGTCGCATGGCAATGCGGATCGAGTGAGAGCGGGTCTGCCCACGCGACTCCTCTGACGGCGATTGCTTGACTCCACCGCACGGATGGGATTAGGAAGCAATCTCCGCGCAAATTGGAGACGAGGCAGATTGAGGATCGGGCCTCCGGCAAGACGGGAGAACGAGGGTGCGCAACTTGAGGTGGGCAGGAATGGCAGGTGTAGCGTTGTCAGCGCTCCTACTTCTCATCGGGCCCATTGCTTCGGCGGCGGCCGCGGGAAGCTACGACAGCGAAGTCGAAGCAACGACCCTCTCCGGGTCCAAGGTCAAAACCCTCGAATTGAAAACGGACGTCGGCACGCTCAAATGCAGTGTGTCGAGCTTCGCTGGCACCCAGCTCGGGGGCTTCAACGAATCCGGAGACTTCTCTACGGAAGCCGTGAGCGTGCATCCGACGTTCAGTGGCTGCTCTCTTGTCGGTACGCCGGGCACCGTAACCACCACCGGCTGCAACTACGAAGTGAGTGAACCGAACGAACTGAAAGCGTCGACATCGATCGTCTGCGAAGCCGGGAAAGCCATCATCTACCAAGATGTTGAAGCTTGCGAAATCGTAATCAGTCCCCAGACGCCCGCGGGGCAGGTCTCCCTGACGAACGTAGGGCTGGGCAAAACCCGCACCGTCAACTGGCTGCTCGGACTCACTGGGATCGCCTACACCTACACCGCGAGTTGCCCTAGTGCCTTCGGAAAAGGAGGCTCGAAAACCAACGGCACCGTCAGTGGCGAAGAGACGATCAAAGGCCTCAACGCACTCAGCGAACAGGTGGGGATTTGGGTGACATAGAGCTCAGGGCTCGAGGACGACCTTGCCCTGGAGCTCGCCGGCGACCATCGCCTCGAGGCCGGTGCGGGCGTCGGCGAGGGGGAGGGTGCGGTCGATCAGGGGGCGGGCGCCGGTGGTGTCGAGGAAGGCGACGAGGCGTTCGAGCTCGGCTCGGGTTCCCATCGTCGAGCCGATGACGGAGACCTCGCGGAAGAAGAGGTGGGGGAGGTCGGCGCTGGGGTTGGGGCCGCTGGTAGCGCCGGCGACGACGATGCGGCCGCCGTTGCGGACGGAGCGGAGGGAGTGGGGCCAGGTGGCCTCGCCGACGGTCTCGATCACGGCATCGACGCGGCCGGGGAGGCGCTCGCCGGTCTCGAAGGCGGCGTCGGCGCCGAGGGTCTTGGCCAGCTCGCGCTTCTGCTCGCTGCGGCTGGTGGCCCAGACGCGGATGCCCGCGGCGGCGGCGAGGATGATCGCCGCGGTGGCGACGCCGCCGCCGGCGCCTTGGACGAGGACGGTTTCGCCGGGCACGAGGCGCGCCCGGGTGAAGAGCATGCGGAAGGCGGTCAGGTAGGCGGTCGGCAGGCAGGCGGCCTCGGGGAAGGTGAGGCTGGCGGGCTTGGCGATCAGGTTGCGGCGCGGCACCGAGACGGTCTCGGCGAGGGTGCCGGGGTGGCGTTCGGAGAGGATCGAGCGGCGCGGGTCGTCGGTTTCCTCTCCCGGCCAGGCCGGGTCGCCGACCAGGGCGTGGACGACCACCTCGTTGCCGTCGGGGTCGACGCCGGCGGCGTCGCAGCCGAGCACCATCGGCAGCTGCTCGGCGCCGAAGCCGAAGCCTTTCAGCGCCCAGACGTCGTGGTGGTTCAAGGCGGCGGCGCGGACCTCGACCGTGACCCAGTCCTCGGGCGGTGCCGGCGGCTCCAGCTCGCCGACCTCGAACCCGGCGAGCGGGTCCTCCGGGTCGATCGCGGTGGCGTAGCCGGCGAGCACGGCGACCCACTCTGGCGAACCGGGGCCGCGGGCGTCGCCAGGCCCCCGCCCGGGTTGGGGGATTCGACTAAGGCAGCGGGGCGCTCGGGCGGCGCCGGCACCCCGGCCTGGTTGGCTGAGCTCGATAGCCAATGCAAGGAGGGAGTCCAGTGGCCTACAAGCTCTACGCGTACTGGTCGGCGCCGAAGCCGGAGGACGTCGAGGCGTTCGAGGAGTACTACGCGACCACCCATGTGCCGCGGGCCGCGGCCGTCCCGAACCTGGTGGCGATCACGACGACGCGGACCTCGGACGGGTTCGAGGGCGGCGCCACCGACCACTACCGCGTCGCCGAGATGATGTTCGACAGCGCCGCGGCGATGGCCGAGTCCGAACGGTCGGAGGCGTGGGCGACGATGCGGGCCTGCTCGGGCGACATCATCGAGCGCTTCGGGGTCGAGCTGCGGGTCGAGAGCGGCGAGTGCGAGGAGGGGTCGCCGAGCGCCTGAGCTCAGGGCCGGCCGCCGTGGTGGGGGACGTCGACCGCGACCGTCCAGAGCGAGGCCCGCGGCTCGCCGGCGTCGCCCATCCCGGCCCGCCAGTCGGGCGCGACGCACATCAGCAGGGTGCGCCCGTCCTCGCCGCCGAGCTGGACCGCGTAGGTCGCCATCCCGGCTTCGGGGGCGTCGATCCGCTCGAGCATCTCGCCCGTGGGGGAGATCCGGGCGATGCAGGTGCCGAGCGAGTTGCCGGCCCAGACGCAGCCCTCGGCGTCGAGCGTGTAGCCGTCCGGGCCGTACTCGACGTTGGAGTAGCGCTCGTCGATCTCCTCCAGCGGCGGGCTCGGCGCGATCTGGCAGTAGACGCGGCGGTTGGAGAGGCCGCCGTCGGCATCGATGTCGAAGGCGGTGAGGCGGGAGGCGATCGTCTCGGCGACGATCAGGGTGTCGCCGGGCGGCGGCACGACGATCGAGTTCGGGAAGCGGAGGCCGTCGGCGACCGCGGTGACCGAGCCGTCGGGGTCGACCCGCATCAGCGGCGAGCCGGTCGGCGCCTCGCCGGCGTAGAGGTCGTAGCCGAAGGAGTCGACCCAGACCCGGCCCTTGGCGTCGACGCACATGTCGTTCGACTCGCCCTTGGCGAGCGGCGAGAGGTCGGCGTAGATCTCGGGCCGGCCGTCGCCGTCGACGCGCCAGATCCGGTGGCTGCTCATCGAGACCGCGAGCAGGTCGCCGTTCGGGAGCCAGCCGAGCCCCGAGGGCTGCTCGAGCTTGATCTCCCGCTCGATCGCGCCCCCGGGTCCGACCGCCACGATCCGACCACCGTCAGTGTAGAAGTCGGAAACCCACCAGCGACCTTCGTGCCAGCGGGGCCCCTCGAAGAAGGTGCCGCCATCGAGGAGCTTGCTCGGCTCTCGCATCTGAGGTCAATGTATGTCCGGGTCGGGGGCGTCGCGGCGGGTGGGCGGAGGCGAGTTGGAGGAACCACATGGGCGGGCGGGCGGCCGGCCGGAGCGGCCTCGGGGCGGTCCTAGCCTTGGGTCGATGAGCGCCGATCTCGACCGCTCGCGCCGGCTCGTGATCCCGGAGCTGGTCGCCCGCTCGGCCCGCCGCGACCCCGAGGCGCCGGCGCTCGCCTTCGAGGGCGAGACGCGCAGCTTCGGGGCGCTGGAGGAGCGCGCCAACCGGTTGGCCGGGGCGCTGGCGGCGCGCGGGGCCGGCGCCGGCGACAAGGTCGCGATCCTGATGCGCAACCGGATCGAGTTCGTCGAGTCCTTTCTCGGCATCCAGCTGCTCGGCGCCTGCGCGGTGCCGGTCAACTTCCGGCTCTCGCGCGAGGAGGCCGGGTACGTGCTCGCCGACTCGGGCGCGGCGCTGGCGATCGCCGACCCCGAGCTCGAGCCGCTGGCGGGGGAGGTGCCGGCGCTCGTCGTCGGCGCAGCCTACGAGGAGGCGCTCGCGGCCGCCTCGCCCGAGCCGCCCGAGGTCGCCGTCGACGACGAGGACCTCGCCTTCCTGATCTACACGTCGGGGACGACCGGGCGGCCGAAGGGGGCGATGCTGAGCCACCAGAACCTGATCGTCAACACCACCAACTGGCTGTATGAGGTCGGCGCTCGGCCCGGCGACGTCTGGCTCTCGGGGCTGCCGCTCTTCCACATCGGCGGCTTGAACGGGGTGCTGCCGTTCCTCCACCTCGGCGCGCTCGCGGTGATCGAGCCCTCCGGCGGATTCGACGCCGCCAGGTCGATCGCGCGGCTGGCGGAGCACCGCGTCTCGATGTGCTTCTTCGTCCCCACCCAGTGGCAGGAGATCTGCGCCAGCCCGGAGGTCGAGAAGGTCGATCGCGGGCGGCTGCGGGTGGCGATGTGGGGCGCCTCGCAGGCGCCGCTGCCGACCCTCGAATCGATGTCGCGGACCTTCCCCTCGGTGCAGATCGTCAGCGCCTTCGGCCAGACCGAGATGTCCTCCAACACCTGCTTCCTGCGCGGCGAGGACTCGATCCGCAAGATGGGCTCGGTCGGCAGGCCGGCGCTCGGGGTCGAGGTGCGGATCGTCGACGAGGACGGGGTCGACGTCGCCCGGGGCGAGGTGGGGGAGATCGTCTACCGCGGCGCGACCGTGATGCAGGGCTACCACGGCAAGCCCGAGGCGACCGCCGAGGCGTTCGCCGGCGGCTGGTTCCACAGCGGCGACCTCGTGCGCGAAGACGAGGAGGGCTTCATCTACGTGGTCGATCGGCTGAAGGACATGCTGATCTCCGGCGGCGAGAACGTCTACCCGGCCGAGGTCGAGCGGGCGCTGGTCGGCCACCCGGGCGTGGCCGAGGTGGCGGTGGTCGGAGTCGAGCACCCGCGCTGGGTCGAAACGCCGCTGGCGGTGGTCGTCGCCGCGCCCGGGGCCGAGCCGGGCGAGGAGGAGCTGATCGAGCACTGCCGCGAGCGGCTCGCCGGCTACAAGAAGCCCTCCGCCGTCGTCTTCGTCGCGGCGCTGCCGCGGAACGCCTCCGGCAAGGTGCTGAAGCGCGAGCTGCGCCGGCGCTACGGCTGAGACTCGGCCCGCGCTGCGTCGATCTCAGCCTGGAAGCGCTGCATGCCGCCGAGCCAGCGCTCGGGGTCGGCGGCTTTGCGCTGCTGGTAGGTCTGCACCTCGGGGTGGGAGAGGATCAGGAAGCGGCCGCCTTCGATGCCGTCGAGCAGCGCCTGCGCCGCCGCCTCGGGGCTGATCGTCTCGCCGGAGGCGCTGGCCAGGCGGGAGCTCGGGTCCTCGCGGCGCCAGGTTGCGAGCATCGGCGTCGCCACCCCCTGCGGGCAGAAGCAGGAGAAGCCGACGCCGGTGCCCTCGCCGCCGTAGGTGATCGCCAGCCACTCGGCGACGGCGACCGCGGCGTGCTTGGTCACCGAGTAGGGCATCAGGCCGGGGTTGGCGAGCAGGCCGGCGGCCGAGGCGGTCGAGGAGAGGTGGCCGTGGCGGCGCTCCAGCATCCCCGGCAGCAGCAGCCGCGCCGCCCAGACGTGGGCCATCACGTTGACGTTCCAGGTCCGGGCCCACTCCTCGTCGGGCACCTCGGGGCCGCCGTAGGGGCCGGCGATACCGGCGTTGGAGAGGAAGAGGTCGACGGGGCCGTTGGCGGCCTCGGCCTGCGCGACGAGCGCCGCGACGCCGGCCTCGCTGCTGACGTCTGCGTGCAGTCCGAGCCCGCCGATCTCCGCCGCGACCGCCGCCGCCCCCTCGCCGTCGAGGTCGGCGACGACGACGGCACCGGCGCCGCGGGCGGCGAAGGCACGGGCCGCTGCGGCGCCGATCCCGGCGGCGCCACCGGTGACGACGACGTGGGCGCTTTCGACTTTCACAGGGCCGACGCTAGAGCCTCGACCGCGCGACCAAGCGGCGACCTACGCTGCCCTTGGTGGGTTCCTTCAAGGCGATCTCGTGCTGGTCGTTCCCGCGCGCCGGCGAGGAGGCGGAGTTCGAGCGCCACTACCGGGAGGTCCACGTGCCGCTGGCGGCGGCGATCCCCGGCACCGTCAGCCTCACCCTGACCCGCACCGACGAGGGCCTCGAAGGCGAGGCCCCGTCGTACTACCGAGTGGCGGAGACCGTGTTCGAGAGCAGGGAGGCGCTGGAGGCGGCGATGCGGACCCCGCAGTGGGCGGCGCTCCGCGCCGACGCCGCCGAGATGCACGAGCGCTTCGGCGTCACCCTCGCCAACGGGCTGGGGACTCCGGAGCCGGTCGAGCTGCGCGCGGAGGGCTGAGGCTCGGCTTTTGGCGCTTTAGTCGCCTACGGGGGCGACTAAAGCGCCAATTCACCGCGGCGCCAGTTGCACGATCGGGATCTCGCGGCCGGCCGCGGTTCGCCCGCAGGTTGTGGAGCCAGGCCGGGTTCCGCGTCGACGTGCTTCAGGGCGCCGCGGCCGGCGGCCGGTTCGCCTGCATCGCGGCGCCGACCGCCGCGGCGAGGCGCTCGGCGTCGGCGCCCTCGCGAGTCGCGCCCGGCGCCAGGCCGCCGATCACGGTGCGGCTGAACTGGTCGGCGATCTCGACCGCGGTGCGGCGGCCGCCGGGCTTGAACCAAGTCCAGGCCCAGTTGACCATGCCGAAGATCTGCAGCGCGGTGAGGCGCGGGTCGGTCTCGGCGAAGGCGCCGCTCTTCACCCCGCGCTCGATGATCCCGGCGAGCACGGCCGAGAATTCGTCGCGCAGCTGGCGCACCTCGGCCATCACCGGCTCCGAGGCGGAGCGGACGATCTCGCGCGAGAAGGCGACGGTGGCGGCGCGGTCGTCCTGCTGACAGAGCATCAGGTGGCAGATGAAGGCCTGCAGCTGGTCGACCGGGTCGTCGAGGCCGGGCAGGTAGTCGCGCGCCTCGGCCAGGCGGCGGCGCATGTAGTCGTTGTTGATCTGCTCGAGGATCGCCTCCTTCGAGCCGAAGTGGTGCAGCACGGTGCCCTTGCTGATCTCGAGCGCCTCGGCGACGTCGCGGACGCTGACCTCGTCGTAGCCGCGCGCGGCGACCAGCTCGGTGAAGCAGCGCAGGATGTCGTCGCGCTTGCTCTTGCGGGGCGTGCCGGGCATCGCGTGAGGCTATCCGGCGCCGCCGTCGCCGCCGCTCACGCGAGCAGGGCGCGGGCGATGATGAAGCGCTGGATCTCGGCGGTGCCGCCGCCGATCTGCATCAGCTTGGCGTCGCGCATGTAGCGCTCGACCGGGAACTCGTCGATGTAGCCGTAGCCGCCGAGCACCTGGACCGCCTCGGTCGTCACCTTCATCGCCACGTCGCCGGCCAGCAGCTTGGCGGCCGAGGCCAGCTCGCGGGCGCCCGCGCCGCCCGCCTCGACCCGCGCCGCCGCGGTCCAGGTCAGCGCCCGCGCCGCCTCGGTCTCGGTGTACATGTCGGCGAGCTTGCCCTGGATCAGCTGGAACTCGCCGATCGGGCGGCCGAACTGGCGCCGCTCGCGGGCGTAGGCGAGGGCCGACTCGAGCGCCCCCTGCGCGAGGCCGACCGACTCGGCGGCGAGCAGCACCCGCTCGCTGTCGAGGCCGGCGAGGAGGATCGCGCGGCCGTCGCCGGGGCCGCCGACCAGCGCCTCGTCGCCGACCTCGCAGTCGGCCAGGATCAGCTCGCCGGTCGGCGAGCCGCGCCAGCCCATCTTCGAGAACTTGCGGCCACGCGAGAAGCCGGGGGAGTCGGTGGGGATCGCGAAGAGGGCGAGCTGGCGTGACTCGGCCTCGCCGGTGCGGGCGTAGACGAGGGCGAGGTCGGCGACCGGGCCGTTGGTGATGAAGGTCTTGGTCCCGCTCAGCCGCCAGCCGCCGTCGACCCGCTCGGCCCGGGTCCGCATCGACATCACGTCGGAGCCGGCCTCGGGCTCGGTCATCGCCAGGCAGCCGACCAGCGAGCCGTCGATCAGCCCCGGCAGCCAGCGCCGCTTCTGCTCCTCGCCGGCGTGGCGGGCGAGGCGGCCGACGACCATGTCGGCCTGGTGCAGGACCGTCGCCGCGGTCGAGACGCAGGCCGCGGCCAGCTCTTCGCCGACGATGCAGAGCTCTGCCAGGCCGAGCCCGGCGCCGCCGTACTCAGGGGGCGCGGTGGCGCCGAGCAGGCCCAGCTCCGCCGCCTGGCTCCAGCTCTCCCGCGGGAAGTTCTGGGATGCGTCGATCGCGGCGGCGCGGGGGGCGACGTCGCGGCGGGCGAACTCGCGCACGGTGCGCCGCAGGAGCAGCTGCTCCTCGCCGAGCCCGAGGTCGCTCGGGGGTGGCAGCGGCACCGGGCTCAGAGCCCCTCGAACTCGGGCTCGCGGCGCTCGAGGAAGGCGCGGGCGCCCTCGCGGCGGTCGCGCGAGGCGAGCAGCGCCGCCAGCCGGTCTTCGACCTGCAGGTTGGCGTCGGCGATCGGCAGGTTGCGGTCGCGGCGCAGGCTTTCGACGATCGCCCGGGCTGAGAGCGGCGCCACCCTGGCGATCTTCGCGGCCAGCTCCAGGGCGCGGTCGAGCACCTCCTCGGGTGGGACGGCGGCGTTGACCAGGCCGAGCTCCTTCGCCTCGGCGCCGCTGATCAGCTCGCCGGTCAGCGCCAGCTCGGCGGCGACGGTGCGGGGGATCGTGATCGGCAGCCGCGCCAGGCCGCCGGTGGCGGGGATGATCCCGAGCCGCACCTCGGGCAGGCCCAGCTTCGCCTCGGTCGAGGCGATCCGCAGCAGGCAGGCGAGGGCGAGCTCGAGGCCGCCGCCGAGCGTGTGGCCGTTGAGGGCGGCGACGGTCGGCACCGGCAGCGCCGCGACGGCGTTGACCGAGGCCCGCAGGCGGCGGTTGTAGGCGAGGTTTTCTTCGGCGCCGGCGGCGTCGAGCTCGCGGATGTCGGCGCCGGAGGCGAAGACGCCGCCGGATCCGGCGATCACCACGCAGCGCACCTGCGGGTCGCGGCCGAGCCGCTCGACCGCCTCCTGCATCGCCGCCGCCGTCTCCATGTCCATCACGTTGCGGCGCTCGGGGTTGTTGAGGGTGAGCATCGCGACGTGCCCGCGCAGGCCGACCTCGACGTGGGCGGAGCTGGTCCTCACGCCGGCACCGCCTCGCGCTGCACCATCACGATCTCCGGCACCACGCAGTGGGGGGAGAGGCGGAGCAGCGAGCGCACCGACTCGGCCACGTCCTCGGCGCGGATCATCGTCGCCGCCGGCACGGTGTCCTTTGCGTAGTCGGAGAGGGCGGTGTCGACGAAGCCGGGGCAGAGGACGCAGGACTTGATCCCGGCCGGGCCGAGCTCGCGCTGCATCGCCTGGGTGAAGCCGACGATCCCGTGCTTGGTCGCCGAGTAGACGCCGAGCTCGGGCTCGCCGAGCTTGCCGGTGATCGAGGAGGTGTTGACGACCAGAGCGCCGCCGTGCTCGGCGCCGGCGGCGCGCAGCAGCGGCTCGGCTTCGCGGTAGAAGAGGATCGGCGCCCGCAGGTTGACCGCCAGCTGGAGGTCGAGGTGCCTGGTCTCGATCGCGGCGAGGGGGGAGACGATGCCGAGGCCGGCGTTGTTGACGAGGACGTCGAGGCGGCCGAAGCGCTGGCGGTGGGCGGCGACGACGCGGGCGGCCTCGTCGGGGTCGCGGAGGTCGGCGGCGACGGTGAGGATCGCGGTGCCGTGGGCGGCGAGGGGGCCGGCGGCGGCGTCGAGCTTGGGGCCGGTGCGCGAGGTCAGGGTGAGGTCGTGGCCCTCCTCGGCGAGCATCGAGGCGATCGCCAGCCCGATGCCGCTGGAGGCGCCGGTGACGAGCGCCGCGCGGCGCTCTCCATTGTCGGTTTCGACCTTGCGCGACCCGTTTCCGGCACTCCCTCCGTTCCCCATGGCTATAGACTAACCGTCCGGACGGTCAGTCAGGGAATTCGGGATCGGAGAGCCTTTTCGTGAGCACCAAGACCGAGCAGGGAGGGGGCGGGGCCGGCGAGGCCGAGGTGGCGCTCGAGCTCTACCGCCAGGTGGCGCGGATCCGCGCCCTCGAGCTGCTGCTGAACCGCTACGTGAGGGAGCACGGCTTCGGCGGCTTCTGGCACCCGGGGCTGGGGCAGGAGGGGGTCCAGGCCGGGGCGGTGGCGGCGCTGCGCCACGAGGACTACCTCTTCTACGCCCACCGCGGCCTCGGCTACGCGCTGGTCAAGGGGATGGCGCCCGAGGTCCTGCTCGGCGACCTCTTCGGCCGGGTCGGCGGCAGCGTCGGCGGCAAGGGCGGCGGCACCGTCCACTTCGTCGACCCCGAGCTCGGCGTCCTCGGCCAGGGCGGCACCCTCGGCTCCAACTTCGTGCTCGGCGCCGGCGCCGCCACCTCGGTGCAGCTGCTGGGCGAGGACCGGGTGGTGGCGATCTTCTTCGGCGACGGCGCCGCGGCGCGCGGCACCTTCCACGAGGCGGCGCTGCAGGCGGCGGTCTGGAAGCTGCCGATCGTCTGGGTCTGCGAGAACAACGGCTGGCACCTCTCGGCGCTGTTCTCGGCCCAGAGCCCGACCGAGGACGTCGCCGACCGGGCCGCGGCCTACGGGGTGCCCGGGGTGGTGGTCGACGGCCAGGACGCGCTGGCGGTGCGGGCCGCGGTGCTGGAGGGTGCGGAACGCGCCCGCGGCGGCGAGGGGCCGGTGCTGATCGAGGCGAAGACGCTGCGGATCCGCGGCCACTACGAGGGCGACCCGCAGAAGTACCGCGACGACATCGCCGACGGGCTCGAGGTGCCGCGCGACCCGCTGCAGATCCTCCGCGAGCGGGTGCCGGCGGGGGAGGCCGACGCCCTCGACGCGGCGGCCGGGGCCGAGGCCGAGGCGGCGCTCGAGGCGGCGCTGGCGATGCCGAAAGGCGGCCCCGAGGTGGCGACCCGGGACGTCTGGTCGTGAGCGCGGTGGCGGAGGTCCCGGAGGGAGTCGAGACCGAGGAGCTCGGCTATGGGCGGGCGATCAACGCGGCGCTGGCCGAGGAGATGCGCCGCGACGAGCGGGTCTGGATGATGGGCCAGGACATCGGCAAGATGGGCGGCGTCTTCGGCGTCACCCGCGGCCTCTTCGACGAGTTCGGGCCGAGCCGGGTCCGCGACACGACGATCAACGAGACCTTCATCGTCGGCGGCGCCGCCGGCGCGGCGCTGACCGGGACGATCCCGGTGGTCGAGCTGCAGTTCGCCGACTTCGGCCTCGTCGCCGGCGACGAGATCTTCCACAAGCTCGCCAAGTGGCGCTACATGCACGGCGGCAAGCTCTCGCTGCCGGTGGTGGTGCGGCTGCCGACCGGAGTCGTCGGCGGCGCCGGCGCCGAACACTCGCAGAGCCTCGAGGCGATGGGGATGCACGTCCCCGGGCTCAAGGTCGTGCTGCCGGCCACCCCCGCCGACGCCAAGGGCCTGCTGAAGACGGCGATCCGCGACCCCAACCCGGTCCTCTTCTTCGAGCACAAGGGGATGTACCGGGTGAAGGGCCCGGTGCCGACCGGCGACGACTACCTGGTGCCGTTCGGCGAGGCCGCGGTGCGCCGCCGCGGCGACGCCGCCACCGTGGTGGCGACCGGCCTGATGGTGCCCCGGGCGCTCGAAGCCGCCGAGAGGCTCGCCGCCGAGGGCACCGAGCTCGAAGTGATCGACCCCCGCACGATCGTCCCCCTCGACATGGAGACGATCATCGCCTCGGTCGAGCGCACGGGCCGCGCCCTCGTCGTCCACGAGGCGGTCCGCACCGCCGGCGCCGGCGCCGAGATCGCCGCCCGCATCCAGGAAGCCGCCTTCTTCGCTCTCGACGCCCCCGTCTGGCGCCTCGGCGCCCTGGACACCCCCATCCCCCAAGACCCCGACCTGGAGCAGCTCGTCATCCCCAGCGCCGAGCAGATCGAGACTGCGGTTCGCGAGCTGCTCACGCTCTGAGCGCCGGATAGCGCGGCTTATCAGCCGACCGGAGGGGGTGCATCCTGTGGGCTCGCCTGCTTGGTCTTGGCGATGGGACGAAGCCTTGCCGTGCCGCTGTCGCTGGCCGCCGCCGCGGTTACCGCCTATGCGGTCGGCGACGCGATCCTCGCCCCGAGGCCAGCGCCGGCGAGCCCCGGGTTCGTCGACACGCTGCTGGCGAGCCGAGCCGTCGTCGCCGCGATCCGCGTTGCGATCATCGCGGCGAGCTGTTTCGTTGCCGCCTCCGTCGTCGCCCTCGCTCGGAGAGGCCGCTGGCTGACGCGGGTAGGACCCGTCGAGGTGGCGGATGTTTCGGACACCTACGAGGAGAATCGCCAACTCAAAGAGTTACTTGACATTGCAGACAATACGATTCAGGATCTAAGACGGCATGACGGATCCGATTAGAGGCAGTGAGGCAGGGGACGGAATGACTGAAAGAGACGAAATCCAGAGGCAAATCGGACGGAAGGAAGTGCTGAACGAACAGGCCGACCGAACCTCGGCCATGATCCGGCGGGCACTTCGCGAATTTGACCGCCGTGCCCCGGCTAGAAAGCGAAGGCTCCAGCGGGCGGGCCTTCTCCCCAAGGACATTTAGCGGCCGGCTGCCGCGCCGGGATCCGCACCAGCTCAGGCGTAGGCCTCGGGCCCCCACGTTTCTAGGCGGTCCTTTACAGCGACGGCGAAGCGGGTGGCGTCGGCGCCGTCGACGGCGCGGTGGTCGAAGGTGACGGCGAGGCGGAGGATGGAGCGGATCGCGAGCATCTCCTCGCCGTCGGGGCCGGTGACGACCCAGGGGCGGCGCTGGATCGTGGGGATGCCGAGGATCGCCACCTGGGGCTGGTTGATGATCGCGGGCGCCGAGACGGCGCCGACGGAGCCGGGGTTGGAGATCGTGAAGGTGCCGCCGGCGAGGTCGTCGGGGGCGAGCTTGCGGGCGCGGGCGCGGGCGGCGAGGCCGGCGATCGCCTCGCCGATCGCCCCCGCCGTGAAGGCGCCGGCGTTGCGGATCACCGGCACCAGCAGGCCGGCGTCCGTATCGACGGCGATGCCGAGGTTGACCTCGCCCCAGCGGATCGTCTGCTCGCCCTGGAAGGTCGCGTTCATGTCGGGGTGCTCGGCCAGGGCGGCGCAGGCGGCGCGGGCGATGAAGGGGAGGAAGGAGAGCTTCGAGGCGCCGGCCGCGAGGCGCGAGCGGTTCAGCTCCGTCCGGGCTCGCACCGCGGCGCTCATGTCGACGTCGACCTCGGTCGTCATGTGGGCCGCGGTCTGGCGCGAGCGGATCATGTGCTCGGCGATCGCCTGCCGCACCCGCGTCGTCGCCACCACCTCATGGGGCACGCCCTCGTATCCGGGCGGGATCCCCTGCGGGCCGGGCGCACCGCCGGGCGAGGGCGCACCGGCCGGTGCCCGACGTGCCGCGGCGGCCCCGGAAGAGGAGGGCCCGGCCGCCGCCGCGGCGAGTACGTCGGCTTTTCTGATCCGGCCGTTGCGGCCGGAGCCCGAAACCGACCGAAGCTCCACACCGCGCTCCGCAGCTACCCGCCTTGCGACTGGTGAAGCCAACGGCTCGTCCCTAACCAAGCTCGTCACCGCTTCCGCGGCCGCCCCCGGATCGAAGCCCCCGACCGCGTCGAGGCCGCCCGCCGCTCTGGCCCCGAGGTCGGCCGCGGTCCCGCTGCCCTCGCCGTCGAGCTCCGCGAGCGCTCCGCCGACCGCCACCGTCTCTCCGACCGCCACCACGATCCTCGTCAGCGTCCCGCTGGCGGGCGACTCGATCTCCGTATCGACCTTGTCCGTCGAGATCTCGCAGATCACGTCACCGGCAGCGACCTCGTCGCCGACCTCCTTGTGCCATTCGATCACCGTGGCCTCCTCGACCGACACCCCCATGTGCGGCAGCGGGATCGCAATCCCGGTCGCGGCCGGGCTCACGACTTCACCTGCACCAGCACCTTGACCTCGTCGCGAGGGTCGCCCGCCAGCCGCTCGATTTCCCCGGCCACCTCGGCCAGCGGGATCCGCTTGGTGATCATCACGCCCGGGTCGAGGGCGCCGGAGGCGATCATCCGCGCCACCCGCGGCAGGTCGTTGGCGTAGCCGAGGGTGGCGATCAGCGAGCGCTCGTAGACGACCATCCGGCCCGGGTCGACCGGGACCGGCTGCTTCGGGATGCCGGCGATGACGACGCGGCCGCCGCGGACGGTCATCTCCATCGCCGCTTCCAGCGCCGGCACGGCGCCGCTGCAGTCGACCACGATCTCGGCCCCGCCATCGGTCCTGCCGCGGACGGCGCGGGCGAAGTCGCGGACCTCGCGCTCCGGCGCGTGCGCCTCGAAGCCGTGCGCCTCGGCCCGGGCCCGCCGTCCCTCCGCCAGCTCGTAGACCAGCGGCTCGAGCCCGAGCGAGCGGGCGAGCAGCGCGGTCGCCGCCCCGACCGGCCCGTAGCCGATCACCACGACCCGCTCGCCGGCGCGCGCCGCGGCCCGGTCGAGCGCGTGCAGCCCGACCGCCAGCGGCTCCAGCAGCGCCCCGACCTCGTCGCTCACCTCCTCCGGCAGCGGCACCGCGCAGTAGGCGGGGAAGCGGACCACCGGGGCGAAGGCGCCGTCGGAGGAGAGGCCGATCGAGCCGCTGTAGATGCACTGGTTGTAGCGGCCGGCGACGCAGGCGGCGCACTCGCCGCAGCGCCAGCAGGCGTCGGCGGAGACGCGGTCGCCGGGCGCCACCTCGTCGACCCCCTCGCCGACGGCGGTGACGACGGCGCTGAGCTCGTGGCCGAGGGTCAGCGGCGGCTGCTGCCCGGTCAGCGGGTGGACCTTCTCCGGGCGGATCGCGAAGGGGTGGCGGAACTCGGCCAGGTCCGAGCCGCAGATGCCGCAGAAGAGGACCTCGGCCTCGACCATTCCCGGCCCGAGCGGCAGCTCCAGCTCGACCTCCTCGAGCCGCACGTCACCCGCGGCGTGCCAGCGCACAGCCTCCACCCGAGCGACGATAGCAGGGCTTGACCGACCGGACGGTCAGTCTGTAAGAATGGGTTTGGAGGACCCATAAAGGGCGCGCCGGAGGCGGTTTGGACGGCATCCGCCCGGGCCTAGTCTGGGTTGGGAGACCGGAGTGGATCGAGTCAGGAGGAGCGAGCTTTGCCCGGAATGGTCTGCGGCGTCGACATCGGCGGCACCTTCACCGACTGCGTGCTGATCGGCGAGGACGGCAAGGTCGCCTACGGCAAGGCCCTCTCCTCGCCGGCCGACTCGTTCAAATCGGGCTTCTTCGGCAGCATCGAGTCGGCGGGCGACCAGCTCGGGCTCGAGCCGGGCGAGCTCTACTCGAAGATGGACCGGCTGATCTCGCACGGCTCGACCGTCGCCACCAACATCGTCGTCGAGCGCAAGGGGGCGGAGATCGGGCTGATCACCACCCGCGGCTTCGAGGACACGGTCCGCACCATGCGCGGGCTCGGCCGCCCGACCGGCGAGCCGCCCGAGAACCTGCTGCGCTTCGCCGAAACGCGGAAGCCGCAGCCGCTGGTGTCGATCGAGCGCACCTTCGGCGTCGCCGAGCGGATCGACTCCGACGGCGACGTGGTGGTCGCGCTGAACGAGGCGGAGGTCGCCGCCGCCGCCGACGCGCTGGTCGAGGCCGGGGTGGAGACGATCGCGATCGCCTTCCTCTGGTCGGTCCGCAACGACGCCCACGAGCGCCGCGCCCGCGAGATCGTCCGCGAGCGCGCCCCCGACACCTTCGTCACGATTTCGAGCGAGATCTCGAAGTCGGTCGGCGAGTACGAGCGCTTCGTCGCCACCCTGATCAACTCCTACGTCGGTCCGGTCACCAGCACCTACCTGCACGGGGTCCAGGGCCGGCTCGCCGACGTCGGCTTCGCCGGCGAGCTCCACATCATGCAGTGCCACGGCGGCATGGTCCCGCTCGGGCTCGGCGCCGACCGGCCGATCTTCACGATCGGCTCCGGCCCGGTCGGCGGCCTGATCGGCTGCGCCCGGGTCGCCGACGACCTCGGCCGCCGCGACATCATCGCCTCCGACATGGGCGGCACCTCGTTCGACGTCGGGATCATCAAAGACGGCGAGCCGCTCGCCGCCGACGACACCCTGCTCGGCAAGTGGCGC
>DASXOF010000008.1:0-41894 GCA_036494495.1 Solirubrobacterales bacterium
CAGCAGCTCCTCGACCGCCTCCTCCGGTTTCATCTCCTCCAGCCCCTCCTCCGGGCCGGGCAGGAGCAGCCGCGACTTCAGCTCCAGGAGCGCCGCGATCAGGACCAGGAACTCGGTCGCGACCTCGAGCTCGATCTCGCCCTCGCTCTCGAGGTGCTCGACGTAGGCCACCACGACCTCGCCGAGCTGCAGCTCGAGCAGGCTCACCTCCTCGCGCAGGACCACCGCCAGCAGCAGGTCGAAGGGGCCGGCGAAGACCTCCAGGTCGAGATCGAGGTCGAGTTCGGCGAGGGCCATCGGAGCAGGTTAGCCCCGCGGCGGGACGCCGCCAAAGCCCATCCGGGCGCGGACGTCGGCGAGGACCGGGGCGGCGATCGCGGCCGCCTTCTCGGCGCCCACCGCCATCACCCGCTCGAGCTCGGCCTCGTCGGGACGGAGCTCGGCATAGCGCGCCTGCACCGGCGCCAGCAGCTCGACCACGCCGTCGGCGACGGCGCCCTTGAAGTCGCCGTAGCCCTTGCCGTCGAACTCGGCTTCGATCTCGGCCCGGCCGCTGCCGCGGGCGACGGCGAGGATGTCGATCAGGTTGGTGACCCCGGGCTTGTCGGGGGCGGCGACGACCTCGCGGCCCGAGTCGGTGACGGCGCTGCCGACCTTCTTGCGGATCGTCTTCTCGTCATCGAGGACGAGCACGGTCCCCTGCTCGGTGCCGCCGGTGGTCGACATCTTCCGCTCCGGCTCCTGCAGGTCCATGATCCGCGCCCCGACCTCGGGGATCTTCAGCTCCGGCACCACCAGGGTCTCGCCGAAGCGGCTGTTGAAGCGGCGGGCGATCTCCCGCATCAGCTCGACGTGCTGGCGCTGGTCGTCGCCGACCGGGACCTCGGTGGCCCGGTAGGCGAGCACGTCGGCGGCCATCAGCACCGGGTAGTAGAAGAGCGCCGCCGAGGCCAGCTCGCGGGCGGAGCCGGTCTTTTCCTTGAACTGGGTCATCCGGTCGAGGTCGCCGTGCGAGGTGACGGCGGAGAGCAGCCAGGTCATCTCGGTGTGAGCGGCGACGTCGGACTGGCGGAAGAAGACGCAGCGCTCGGGGTCGAGGCCGGCGGCGAGCAGGATCGCGGCGGTGTCGAGCACGCGCTCGCGCAGCTCCGCCGGCTCGTAGGGGACCGAGATCGAGTGCAGGTCGACGACGCAGAAGATCGCCGGCTCGCCCCGCTCCTGGCCCTCGACGTACTGGCGGATCGCGCCGATGTAGTTGCCGAGGTGCTTGCGGCCGGTCGGCTGGATGCCGGAGAAGATGATCGGCTTGGCGCTCTCGCTGCTCATCGGCGGCGAAATCTAGTCACTCGGGTGCAGTTGTCCCCACAGGTTGCATTTGTCCCCGCTATCCGGGGACAACCGCGTCCGCTGCGGCGGTGCGCCGGCGGGGGTTCTCGATCCCGATTGCGGCGGCGACGCCGCCGGCGAAGAGGAGCAGCGCCGCCAGCAGGGCGCCGAGGTGGAAGGCCGAGGTGGCGGCGTCGGTGGCCGCGGCCCGGACCCGCGGCGCCTGCGCCGGGCCGAGGTCTTCGGTTTCCGGCACCGCCAGCGGCTGTTCCTTCGCTTCCGCCACCGCCTTCTCGACCGCCGGGCCCTTGACGTCGGCGCCGAGCCTGGAGTCGAGGACGGTGCCGAAGTGGGCCGAGATCACCGCCCCGAGCACGGCGATCGCCAGCAGCCCGGCGACCCGCGAGACGCCGTTGTTGATCCCCGAGGCGATCCCGACCCGGCGCTCGGCGACCGAGTCGAGCACGGTCGCGGTCAGCGGCGCCACCGTCGCCGAGAGGCCGAGGCCGAAGACGAGCACCGCCGGCAGCACGTCGCCGAGGTAGGAGGCGCCGGGGCCGACCCGCAGCATCAAGAGCATCCCGGCCCCGGCGGTCAGCGGGCCGACCGTCATCGGCAGCCGCGGCCCGGTGCCGGAGGCGAGGCGGCCGAAGCGCGGCGAGAGGACGAAGAGCAGGATCGAGATCGGCGTCGTCGCCAGCCCCGCCTCGAGCGCCGAGTAGCCGACCACCTGCTGCAGGTAGAGGGCGACGAAGAGCATGCCGCCGCTGAGGCCGGCGTAGACGCTGAGCGTGGTCAGGTTGGCGACGGCGAAGTTGCGGATCCGGAACAGGGTGAGGTCGAGCATCGGGTGGCGGGCGCGCGCCTCGTAGAGGAGGAAGGCGGCGAAGCAGAGGGCCCCGGCGACGAGCGGCACCCAGACCACCGGGTCCTCCCAGCCGCGCCGCGGCTGCTCGATCAGGGCGAAGACCGGGCCGCCGAGCCCGGCGGCCGAGAGCAGGATCCCGGTCCAGTCGATGCCGCGGTGGGCGTCGGGGTCGCGCGACTCGGCGACCGCGGTCAGCGCCAGGTAGATCGTCAGCGCGATCAGCGGCAGGTTGACGGCGAAGATCGCCCGCCAGGAGAGGATGCCGATCAGGGCGCCGCCGCCGGCCGGGCCGAAGACGGTGGCGATCCCGGTCCAGGCGGTCCAGGTGCCGATCGCCCGGCCGCGCTCCTCGCCCTCGAAGGTGGCGGCGACGATCGCCAGCGAGCCGGGCACCAGGAGCGCTCCGGCGATCCCCTGCAGCGCCCGCGCCCCGATCAGGAACCCCTCGCTCGGGGCGACCGCGCAGAGCGCCGAGCTGGCCCCGAACCCGAGCAGCCCGATCACGTAGAGGCGGCGCCGGCCGAACTGGTCGCCGAGGCTGCCGCCGACCAGGATCAGCGCCACCAGCGCCAGCATGTAGGACTCGAGCACCCACTGCTGGCCGGCGAGGCCGGCGCCGAGGTCGTCGCCGATCGCGGGCAGGGCGACGTTGACGACGGTCGCATCGAGGAAGACGACCGCGGAGCCGAGGATCGTCGCGATCAGGGTCAGGCGCTGGGCGCGGGACACGGCCTGAGTCTAGGAACCCGCTCACCTCGGCCGGTCGGGACCTCTGGGCGGGGCTGGCGCGTAGAAGAGACATGGAGCCGATGCGAAGGATCCACGCGGGTGCGCTCGGGGCGGCGGTCGCCGCGACGCTGACGATCGGCTGCGCGCTGCCGGCCCAGGCCGTGGCGGGTGGCATCCCGATGGACCGCTACGCGGCCCCGAACGGGATCGTGCTCGCCGGCTCGCCTTATCGCTGGACGGCGCTCGCCCCGCGCGATGCCGGGGTTACGATCGTCGAGCGGATCAAGCGAAGCGGCGGCCACATCGGTCGCTGGTGGACGCTGCGCGGCAGCTGGTACCTGACGGCACCCGCCTGGCACGGTGGCGGCACCGGCGTCTCCGGCGACGAAAGCGTCGTCGTCCTGACCCGGATCGAGCACTGGCAGGTCCGGCTGCGCCACCGCACCCAGATGGCGGTCCTCGAAGCGGCGCGGCGCGGCGCGGCGAACCCGGTCCACCGCTTCTCCCTGTCCGGCGACTACAGCGCCTACGCGATCTCGCCCGACGGCTCCACCCTCTTCCTCGCCCACTGGCTCTCGCAGCCCGAAGGCTTCACCCGCTTCGCGCTGCGGGCCTACGACCTGCGGCGCGACCGCCTGCTGCCGGCGGGCGCGATCGCCGGCGACGGCGAAATCCTCTCCGGCGTGCCGGTCGCGCGCTGGCAGGACGCCGCGGGCCACCACGTCTACACCCGCTACCGCGATCGCAGCGGCCGCGGGTACGTGCTCGCGCTCGACACCGTCGGCCGGAGGCTGAGGCTGGTCGAACCGCAGGGAGAGCCGCCGCCCGCGGCGACGATCGGTGCCTTCTCCCACGTGCTCGCCCACTCGGTAGGCGGCCGGCCGATCGAGCTGAAGCACGTCGGCAACTTCGGCCTGCCCGGCAAGCTCCTGGTGTTCGGCTGCATCCACGGCGACGAGTGCGGCGCCGGCGCGCTCGAGCCGCTCGAGAACGGCTGCCCGGACCCGCACGTCAACGCCTTCCTCGTCCCCGACCTCGACCCCGACGGCAGCGCCGCCGGCTCGCGGTTGAACGCCCGCGGCGTCGACCTCAACCGCAACTTCGGCTCGCAGTGGCGGCCGGTCGGCGCGCTCGGCTCGCTCGAATACGGCGGCCCGCGGCCGTTCTCGGAGCCGGAAACGCGGCTGGCGGCGCGGCTGGTGCGGCAGATCCAGCCGCGGGTGACGATCTGGTTCCACCAGGACCGGGGCGGGCACGCCTACGTCCGCGCCTGGGGCCAGAGCGCGCCGGCAGGGCGGCGCTTTGCCCGGCTCGCCGGGATCCCCTTCCGGCTGCTGCGCTGGCCGGCGGGGACGGGGCCGAACTGGCAGAACCACCGCTTCCCCGGCACCGCCTCCTTCGTCGTCGAGACGCCGCGCGGGAAGCTCAGCTCCTCGCTGCGGTCGCGGCTGACCGCCGCGATCTCCGGCCTCGGCGAGGAGGTGGGCGATGATCCAGCTGTGCCACGGAAAGGGTGAGGCTTGGGCACCGAGCAGATCGCCGTCGAGGGTGAGGCGGCGCCAGAGCTGTCGCGGCGGCGCGAGCGCCGGCTCGTCCGCGCTGCCCAGGACGGCTCCGCCGACGCGCTCGCCGAGCTGTACACGGCGCACTGGCGCCGCGCCCACCGCGCCGCCTACCTGGTCGTCCACGACGCGGCAGCCGCCGAGGACGTCGCCCAGGACGCCTTCCTCGCCGCGGTCGACGCGCTCGACCGCTTCGACCGCCGCCGCCCGTTCGCGCCCTGGCTGCACCGGATCGTCGTCAACCGGGCGCTCGACTGGGCCCGGCGCGAGGGACTGCGGCGCCGGGTCGACCCGGAGGGAGCCGCCGAGGAGGGGGTCGAGCCGGCCGGGCCGGAGCTCGGGGACGAGCTGATGGCGGCGCTGCGCCGGCTGCCGCCCGAGCAGCGCGCCGTGGTCGTGCTGCGGCACCTGCTCGAGTACACCCCCGGCGAGATCGCGACGATGCTCGACCTCCCCCGCGGCACCGTCAACTCCCGCCTGCGCCGCGCCCTCGACCAACTGCGCGAGACGATCGGAGCGGACCGATGAGCGAGAGGTTGCCTTTTCAGGCGAATAGCGCCCGAATCGGCAACCTCGTCGGGGCGGGGCTGCGCGAGGCGCCGGTGCCGGTCGATGCCGGGGCCGAGGACCGGGGGCTCGACGTGGTGCTGGCCGCTTACGCGGAGTGGCGGCCGGAGCGGCGTCGCAACCCCCTCCCCCGCCTCGCGCTCGTGCTCGCCGGGGCGACGCTGCTGGCGGCGCTGCTGCTGAGCCCGGCCGGGGCCTCGGTCCGCGACTGGGTCGGGGACGTCTTCTCCGCGGCGCCGGCGCCCTCGCGCTCGGGCCTCGCCGCGATCCCCGGCGGCGGCCGCCTGCTGGTCCAGACCTCGACCGGCCCCTGGGTGGTCGGAGCCGACGGCTCGCGCCACCGCCTCGGCGACTACGAGGAAGCGAGCTGGTCGCCGCACGGGCTCTACGTCGCGGCCGCCGCGGGGCGCAGGCTCAGCGCGGTCGAGCCGGACGGCTCCGTGCACTGGTCCCTGGCTGCGCCGGGGACTGTCCGCGACCCGCGCTGGTCGCCCTCCGGCTACCTCGTCGCCTACCGGGCCGGCAGCGGGCTCCGCGTCGTCGCCGGCGACGGCAGCGAAGACCGCCCGCTCGACGAATCGGTGGCGCCGCTGGCGCCGAGCTGGTCGCCGGACGGGCGGCCGGACCTCGCCTACGTCGATGCCCGCGGCGCCCTGCGGGTGATCGACGCCGCGAACGGGCGGGGACTCGACCGAGCGACGGCGCTGGCCGGGATCCAGTGGCTCGAATGGGGCGGCGCGGGCAGCCGCGGCATCCTGCTCGAAGCCTCGCCGCGGCGGGTCCGGCTGCGGCCGGTTAGCGGGTCGCACCCCCGCGGGGGCCCGGCCGGCGACCGCCACCACGCGGGCGCGATCGCACTGGGAGAGCCCCGTGCCTTCCACCTCCCGGCCGGGGAGACGGTCGAGGACCTCGCCCTCTCGCCCAGCGGCAACAAGGTCGCGGCGCTGCTCGGCCGCCGCGACGGCGCCGGCGCCCGGCGCACCGACCTGATGATCTTCGACCGCCGCCACCGCGCCTCGGTCCGCCTGCTGAGCGTCCCGGGCCGGCTCGCCGAAGTCGCCTGGGCGCCCAACGGCGGCCGCCTGCTGGTCGGCTGGCCGCGGCTCGACGAGTGGCTCTTCCTGCCGACCCGCCCGGTCGCCGGAACCGCGCTGGCCGGCGTCGCCAAGGAGTTCGCGAGCGGCAGCGGCGCCGCCTTCCCCCGCGTCGTCGGCTGGTGCTGCCGCTCGGCTCCGGACGACGCCGGCTGACCCGCTCCTGCCGTCGCAAAAACCCCTGCACCCCGCAAGATCGCCTGCCCCCGGGGCCGTCCGCTTTCCATTCTGCGGCTCGGCTGGGACAATCACCCCCATGGCGAGAGCGATCTGGTCCGGTTCCATCAGCTTCGGGCTCCTGAACGTGCCCGTGCGGCTCTACAGCGCCGTCGCCCGGCGCAATATCGCGCTGCGTGAGATCCGCGAGTCCGACAGCGCCCGGATCAAACACCGCCGCGTCGCCGAGGGGACCGACGAGGAGGTCCCCTACGAGAACATCGTCAAGGCATATGAGATCGCCCCCGGCCGCTACGTGCCGCTGAGCAAAGACGAGATGGCGGCGCTGGCGCCGGAGAAGACGCGGGCGATCGAAGTCCAGGACTTCGTTGACATCGAGGAAATCGACCCGATGTACTTCGACAGCCCCTACTACCTCGGCCCCGCCGAGGGCGCCGACAAGGCCTACTCGCTGCTCGCCGCGGCGATGGAGAAATCGGGCAAGGCCGCAATTGCCCGCTTCGTCTTCCGCAACAAGGAGCACCTGGCCGCGATCCGCGCCAGCAAGGGCGTGCTGACCCTGACCACGATGCGCTTCGCCGACGAGGTCGTGCCCGCCTCCGAGCTCGACGACGCCCTCCCCCAGAAACAGGGGAAAGTGGCGAAGAAAGAGCAGGAGATGGCGGAAGCGCTGATCGACAGCCTCAGCACCGACTTCGACGCCAGCGCCTACCGCGACGACTACCGCGAGCAGCTGCTGGGGCTGATCGAAAGCAAGGCCGAAGGCAAGGAGATCGTCGCCGCCGAGACCGAGGAGCCGACGCCGACCAAGGCTCCCGACCTGATGGCCGCGCTGGAAGAAAGCATCGCCGCGGCCAAAGGCCCGAAGAAACGCCAAAGCGCACCGAAACCGAGCAAGTCGAAATCGAAATCCAAGGCGAAATCGAAATCGAAGAGCTCGGGCCGCGCCAAAGCCAAATCGAAATAGGCCGTGGCCGCGGACCGGGTGGTCGAGGTCGAGGGACGTGAGCTGAAGCTCACCAACCTCGACAAGGTCCTCTACCCCAAGGCCGGCTTCACCAAGGGCGAGGTCGTCGACTACTACGCCAAGGTGGCGGCGGCGATGGTGCCGCACCTGAGCGGCCGGGCGGTGACCCTGCGCCGCTTCCCGGAAGGGGTCGAAGACCTCGACTCCGCCTTCTTCGAGAAGCGCTGCCCCAAGCACCGGCCGAAATGGGTGAAGACGACGCCGGTCGAGGCAGAGACCGGCAAGATCGACTTCTGCGTCTGCGACGGCCTGCCGACCCTGATCTGGTTCGCGCAGCTGGCCGCGGTCGAGCTCCACCCTTCGCTCTCGAAGTCACGAGCCCCCAAACGCCCCACCGTGCTCGCCTTCGACCTCGACCCCGGGGCGCCCGCCGACGTCGTCGACTGCTGCCGCGTCGCCGTCCGCCTGCGCGAGATGTTCAGCCACTTCGGCGTCGAGTCGTTCCCCAAGACCTCCGGTTCGAAGGGCCTCCAGATCTACGTCCCGCTCAACTCCAAGGCCCGCTACGAGGTCACCAAACCCTTCGCCAAAGCGATCGCCCAGCTGCTCGAAAAGCAGACCCCGGACCTGGTCGTCTCGAAGATGAAAAAGGTCGAACGCGAGGGCAAGGTCTTCGTCGACTGGTCGCAGAACCACGAGCGCAAAACCACGATCGCCGTCTACAGCCTCCGCGCCCGCGAACGCCCCACCGCCTCGACCCCGGTCACCTGGGAGGAGGTCGAAGCCGCAGCCGACTCCGGCGACGGCTCGACCCTCGTCTTCGAGGCCACCGCCGTCCTCGACCGACTCGAGCGCCACGGCGACCTCTTCGCCCCGGTGCTCGAGCTCGAGCAGGAGCTGCCGGACCTCTAGAACGCTGGCTACGGGGTGATTTCCTCGACCAGCGCCGATTCGCTCGGCGAGTAGTCCGGGTCGCCGCCGTAGGTCGCGGTGATTTCGTGCACCCCGGTGGGCAGCGATTTCAGCGGGTAGCTGGCGGCGCTGCCGGAGAGCGGCACGATCGCCAGCACGGTCGCGCCTTCGCGGAAGGTGACGCTGCCGGTCGGCGTGCCACCGCCGGGCGGCACGGCTTTGACGGTCGCTTTCAGCGTCCCGGTCGACCCGTGCGGGGCGGGGTTTTTGCTGCTGGTGAGGGTCAGCGCGGTGGCGGCTTTTTCCACCACCTGGTTCAGGCTCGATCCGCTCGGCTGGTAATCGCCGTCGCCGGTGTAGGTGGCGGTGATCGCGTGTTCGCCGGGAGCGATCGATTTCAGCGCGTACTTCGCGGTCGAGCCCGATAGCGGGACGATCGCCAGCACCATTTCGCCTTCGCGGAAGGTGATGGTGCCGCTCGGCGTGCCGGCACCCGGGAGCACCGCTTCCACGGTCGCTTTCAGAGTGCCGGCGGAGCCGTAAGCAGCCGGGTTCAGGGTGCTGGTCAGGTTCGTTTTGGTCACTGCTTCGGTGATCGTCTGGGTGACGGACGGCGATTCGCTCGGCTGGTCGTTGGAGTCGCCGCTGTAGGTGGCGGTGATTTCGTGGCTGCCGGGCGACAGCGTCTTGAGCGAGAGGCTGGCGCTGCTACCGGCGAGCTGCACGGTCGCGAGGACGGTTTCGCCTTCCTCGAAGGTGACCGTGCCTGCGGGCGTCCCGGCTCCCGGTGCGAGTACCGAGACCGTCGCTTTCAGCGTGCCCGTGAACCCGAACGGCGCCGGGTTGAGCGCGCTGCCCAGGGAGACACGGGTTGCGGCCCGTTCGACGAGCTGGCCGATCGCTTCCGATTCGGACGCGCCGAAGTAGGAGTCGCCGCCGTAGACGGCGCGGACGGGATGTTCGCCGGCGCCGAGCGAGGTCGTTTTGAACGTCGCGGTGCCTTTGCTCAGGTTGGCGACACCCAGCGTGTTCGACCCTTCGACGAAGGCGACGGTCCCGAGCGGCGTCGGGGCCGACCCGCTGAGAGGGGTCACCTTCGCGGTGAAGGTCACTTTGGCCCCATGCACCGAGGGGTTCGGAGAGGCCGTCAGCGTTACCGGCGGCGAATAGCGATACCGATCTCCCGGGCCGGTTGCCGAGGTGGTGCTTCCCTTGGTCACGGTCACGTCGACGGTGCCGCTGCCCGGCGGCGCGATCGCGACGATCGTGCCCGGTGAGGCCACGAAGAATTCGAGCGCCGGTTTCGATCCGAAGCGGACTTCGACGGCGCCGCGCAGACCGGAGCCGAGGATTTCCACCTGGGTGCCCCCCGCTTCGGTGCCCGAGCCAGGGAGCAGGCCGGTCACGGTGGGCGTGGCGGCTTCGACCGCGATCGCACCAGGCTGGCCGAGTTCTTCGAGCGCACCCGCCGAGAGGACCGACGTGTTGCCGATTTCGTCGGCGAGGACCAGCGTCGCCGGCCAGGTCCCGGGTTCGGAGCCCGCTTCGAACGTCACCGTGCCTTCGAAGATGCCGTCGGTCGCTTTGCCGGAGACGAGCTGCAGGCTCGTCGTGCCGGTTTCACCCGAGCCGGGCCCGCGGAAGGAGATCTGCGGCGAGACCGCGCCCGACAGGTTGTCTTCGACGTGCGCGACCACGGTGACGGCTTGCTCCGACGAGCTGGTGTCGATTTCGGCCGGTTCGAAGGTCAGGCTGACCAGGTGGGGTGGTTCTTCATCGCCTTTTTCGAACACGTAGACGGTGCTGGGTTCGCCACGTTCTTCGAGCATTTCGGGGGTGAGGACGACCGTGTTGCCGGCGTTGTCGGAGGCGCTGAGCGTCGCCTTCCATTCGCCAGGTTCGGAGAACTGCCCGAAGGTCACCGTCCCTTTGAAGATGGCGCTTTTTTCTTCGCCGTAATAGTGCTGCAGCGTGGCGGTTTCGGTGACCTGCGATCCCGGCCCGTGGAAGTACATTTTCACCAAGCCCGGCCCCGACTGGAGATCGCGAATGCGGGCGAAGACGGTGACCAGCTGTTTCCCCGAGGTGGTCTCGACTTCGGTCGGCGAGAACGAGACGCTCGAGACCTGCGGCGCTTCTTCGTCTTTTTCGGCTTCTTCGCCGTTGCCGCCGAGTTGCACCACCACCGTCGTGTCCCCTTCGATCTGCGGAACTTCGAAGGCGGTGCGGGCGAAGCCGCTTTCGGCCGGCGGGGTGAGGATCGGTTCGCCGCCGAGGGTGGCGCCGCCGTCGAAGACCGTGAAGGAGGCGCGGCCTTCTTCGCCGGTGACGGCGTGCAGGTTGCGGGTCTGGATGTGGGTGGCGTGCAGGCCGCCGAGATCGGCGGCGGAGTCGAGGGTCGGGATGTCGACCGCGGCGCCGGCGATCGGCGCTTCGGCTTTGCCGTGAGCTTCGACCGTCAGCGTCGAGGTCGGCGGCAAGTTGAGGTCGCGCTGCTGGTCGGATTCGAGGGCGAAGTGTTCGGTCTGCAGGAACCAGCTCGCCGGCAGGCCGGCCGGGCCAGATTCGGGCGAGTAGGCGAGCAGTTCGTATTTGCCGGTCGGTGCCGCGAGGTCGTAGCTGCCGTCGGCGGCGGTCGTCGCACTGACCTGGAAGATGCCGTTGTTGAGATAGAGCGTGGCCCCAGGCACCGGTTCGCCGGCGGCGTCGCGCAGGGTGCCGGTGAGGTGGACTGCTTCGGCTCGGGCGAGGACCACGTTGACGGTCCGACCGGATTCGATGCCGTGGATCGTGGTCGGTTCGAAAGGCGCCGGTGGTTCGAATCTCATGTCGTAGACGCCGACGGGCGCTTCGATCACGTATTTGCCGCTTTCGTCCGTGCTGGTCGCCGCGACGACTTCTTCGCTCTGGAATTTCAGGACCGTCACTTCGACGCCGGCGATCGGTTTCGATTCCACGCCGGGCGCTTGACCGCGGACCGTCCCTTCGAAGGCCGCGGCGCTCGCTCGGGCTGCCGGGATGAGCGCCAGCACCGCGGCTGCGGTGAGGGCGAGCGCGGCCAGCCACCGCACTCGAATCGAAATCGTGGTCCTGCGGACGTCCGGCTCCCAGTTTGGCGCCACGGTCTTCCCCCCTGCTCGACGACTCAGATCCCTTTCAGCGGTCGTCTTATATCGAGTTTTTGAGAACCGTTATGTAGGGGCGCCGCCGGGCGGCCGCCACATCTGGGTCGTGCTGAGGCCGGCGAGGAGGTCGACCTCGCGCTCGACGCGGAAGCCGAGGCGTTCGTAGCGCGGGATGTTCGCGGGCGAGGAGGTCTCGAGGAAGGCGGGGGCGCCGGCGGCGTCGATCTCCTCGAGGTTGGCGCCGAGCAGGGCCCTGCCGTAGCCGTGGCCGGCGTGGTCGGGGTGGGTGCCGAGCATGTCGAGGAAGTAGTGCGGCGGGCCGGTCGGCTGGGTGCGCTCGAAGGCCTCCATCGCGGCGAGGATGCGGTCGGCGGTCTGCTCGGTGCCCACGCTGGCGCGGACGAGCGCCGGGAAGCGCTCGGCGTCGGCCGGCGACATTTCCGCCTCGCCCGGCGGGATCCAGAGCGCCACCGCCTCCACTCCGTCGCTCACCCGCACCCAGCCGCAGGCGAGCGCGGCGCCGGCGCAGAAGCCGAAGACGGCGCGCATCCCGGCCAGCCGCGATGCGCGGTCGGGCTCGGGCTCGAACGCCCACTGCCAGACGGGGTAGCGCTCGAAGGCGCGAGCGAGGGTCTCGGCGATCGCCTCGAGGTCGGCCTGCTCGGCGACCCGGCGCGGCGGCGACATGCTCAGTCGCCGAGCGGCTGGCGGACGACCGGGCGGCGGGTGGCTCGAACCTCGTCGAGGCGGCGGACCGGGGTCGTGTAGGGGGCGTTCTTCGCCAGCTCGGGATCGGACTCGGCCTCGGTGAGGATCGCCTCGACCGCGTCGGCGAAGGCGTCGAGGCTCTCCTTCGTCTCGGTCTCGGTCGGCTCGATCATCAGCGCCTCGTCGACCAGCAGCGGGAAGTAGACGGTCGGCGGGTGGAAGCCGAAGTCGAGCAGGCGCTTGGCGAGGTCTAGGGTGGCGAGGCCGAGCTCGCGTTTCATCGGCTTGCCGGAGAGCACGAACTCGTGCATGCAGTGGCGGTCGAAGGCGACCGGCAGGCGCTCGCCGGCGCGGCCGGCGGCGAGGCGGGCCTTGAGGTAGTTGGCGTTCAGGACCGCGGTCTCCGAGGCCTCGGCCAGGCCGTCGGCACCGAGGCTGAGGATGTAGGCGTAGGAGCGGACGAAGACGCCGAAGTTGCCCTGGAAGCCGCGCAGGCGGCCGATCGACTTGGGCCGCTCGAAGTCGAGGTCGAAGCTCGGGCCATGGCCGTTACTGCCCTGGCGCCGCACCACCTGCGGCCGCGGCAGGTAGGGCTCGATCCGCTCCGATACCGCGATCGGCCCCGCCCCCGGGCCGCCGCCGCCGTGCGGCTGGCTGAACGACTTGTGGAGGTTGACGTGGACGATGTCGAAGCCCATGTCGCCGGGCCGCGACTGGCCCATCACCGCGTTCAGGTTGGCGCCGTCGTAGTAGAGGGTGCCGCCGGCATCGTGGATCAGCGCCGCAATCGCGGCGATGTTCTCGTCGAAGAGGCCGAGCGTGTTGGGGTTGGTCAGCATCAGGCAGGCGACGTCGCCCGAGTGCTCGGCCAGCTTCGCCCGCAGGTCGTCCATCTCGACCCCGCCGCGCTCGTTGGTCGCAACCTTGACCACCTCGTAGCCGGCCATCGTCACCGAGGCCGGGTTGGTCCCGTGCGAGGTGTCGGGGGCAAGCACCTTGTGGCGCACCTCGCCCCTGTCGGCGTGGTAGGCGCGGGTCAGGAGCAGGCCGGCGAGCTCGCCGTGGGAGCCGGCCGAGGGCTGCAGGCTGACGTGGGGCAGGCCGCAGATCTCCGCCAGGCTCTCCTGCAGCAGCCACATCAGCTCCAGCGCCCCCTGCGCCCGCCGCGGGTCCTGGGCCGGGTGCAGCCGGGCGTGGCCGGGCAGCGCCGCGACCCGCTCGTTGAGCCGCGGGTTGTGCTTCATCGTGCAGGAGCCGAGCGGGTAGAAGCCGCTGTCGAGGTCGAAGTTGCGGCGGCTGAGCCGGTTGTAGTGGCGGACGATCTCCGGCTCGGCGATCTCCGGCAGCGCCGGCGGCTCGGAGCGCAGCAGGTTCGCCGGGATCAGCTCCTCGATCGGCGTCTCGGGGACGCCGGCCTCGGGCAGGACGGCGGCGCGCCGGCCGGGCTTCGACTTCTCGTAGATCGTCCGCGCCCGTTCGCGCTGCATCGGGGTCTCGGTGAGTGTCATCGCGCCACCTCTTGGGGCGCCTTTGTTCCACCATCGCGAACAAATGCGCCCCGCTCGGCCGCGATCGCGGCGCCGAGGGCCTCGGCCAGGGCGTCGATCTGCTCCGGCGTGCGGCGCTCGGTGATCGCCACCAGCAGGCCGTCCTCGTACTCGGGGTACTCGCGGCCGAGCGGGTAGCCGGCGGCGATCCCGCGCTCGGCGACGCGGTCGAGCACGGCGTGAACAGGGCCGTCCAGCCGCAGCGCCAGCTCGCGCACCACCGGCGCCTCGTGCAGCAGCTCCACCCCGTCGACCGCGGCCAGCTTCTGCCGCGCGTAGGCGGTCCGCCGCACCAGCAGCTCACCGAGCTCACGGAAGCCCTCGCGGCCGAGCCAGGCGAGGTGGACCATCGCGGCCAGCGCGTTCAGCGCCTGCGCGGTGCAGATGTTGTTGGTCGCTTTCTCGCGACGGATGTGCTGCTCGCGGGTCTGCAGCGCGAGGACGAAGCCGCGGCGGCCGTCGACGTCCTCGGTTTCGCCGGCGATCCGCCCCGGCATCCGCCGGATCTGCTCCTCGGTCGCGCAGAAGAAGCCGAACGAGGGGCCGCCGAAGTCCAGGCGATTGCCGAGCGGCTGACCCTCGCCGAGGGCGATGTCGGCGCCGCTGGCGCCGGGCGGCTTCAAGATCCCCAGCGTCATCGGGTCGCAGGCGACGACCAGCAGGGCCCCGTGCTCCTTCGCCGCCGCGCCGAGCGCCGCGACGTCCTCGACCGCGCCGAGGAAGTTCGGATTCTGGAGGAAGACCGCCGCGGTCTCGCCGTCGACCGCCGCCGCCAGCGCCGCCGCGTCGGTGAGCCCGCCCTCGAGCCCGACCTCGACCACCTCGGAGCCGAAGCCCTGCGAGTAGGTCGCCAGCGTCTCGCGGCTGTGCGGGTGCAGGCCGCGGGAGACGACGAGGCGGCGGCGCCCGGTCGCCCCGAGCGCCAGGTAGGCCGCCGAGGCGACCGACGAGGGCCCCTCGTAGAGGCCCGCATTCGACACCGGCAGCCCGGTCAGCTCCGACATCGCGGTCTGGAACTCGAACATCACCTGCAGCCCGCCCTGGGAGATCTCCGGCTGGTAGGGCGTGTAGGGGGTGAGGAACTCGGAGCGGCTGGTGATCGCGTCGACGATCGCCGGCACGTAGTGGTCGTACATCCCCGCCCCGAGGAAGCTCACCTCGGCTTCGGCGTCGGCGTTGCGGCCGGCGAGCTCGGCCAGCAGCTCGTAGACCTCGGCCTCGCTCTTGCCGGCGGGCAGCCGCAGCTCCCGCCCGAGCCGCAGCTCGGCGGGGATCTGGGCGAAGAGCTCGTCGACCGAGTCGACGCCGATCGCCGCCAGCATCTCGGCGCGATCGTGGGGGGTGGCGGAGGTGTAGCGAGTCACCGGGCTAAGGCTACGAAAGCGGCCGGTCCGGCTGGATGGTCACTGATTTTCGACCAGCTTGCGGTATTCCGCGGCGCCGAGCAGCGTCTCGACCTCGTCGAGGGAGGTCAGCTTGACCTTGATCAGCCAACCCTCGCCGTAGGGGTCCTCGTTGATCTTCTCCGGCGCCTCGGTGAGGGCGTCGTTGACCGCGGTCACCTCGCCCGAGAGCGGAGCGATCACATCGGAGACCGCCTTCACCGACTCGACCTCGGCGTAGGGCTGGTCTTTGGTCAGCGCCGTGCCCACCTCGGGCGGCTCGAAGAAGACCACCTCGCCGAGCGTGTCCTGAGCGAACCAGGTGATCCCGAAGGTGGCCTCGTCGCCGTCGATCCGCGCCCAGTCGTGTTCGTCGTGGTAGCGCAGCTCATCGGGATAGCTCGGCTCGGCCAAGGTCAGCTCCTTCGTTGGGGGTTGTAAAGGGGTTTGGTGGCGATGCGGGCGGCGCGGTGCTTGCCGCGGACGTCGATCTCGACCTCGGTCCCGGGCGCGGCGAGGTCGCTGCGGACGTAGGCCATCCCCGCCCCCTGCTCGAGCGAGGGGGCGAAGGTGCCGCTGGTGACGGCGCCGACCGCCTCGCCGCCGGACAGCACCGGGTTGCCGGCGCGGGGGATCCCGGCGCCCTCGATCAGGAACGGCGCCAGCTTCTCGGCCGTGCCCTCGGCCCGGGCGCGGGCGACGGCCTCGGCGCCGAGGAAACCGGTCTCCTCCTTGCAGGCCCAGCCGAGCCCGGCCTCGATCGGGTTCCGCTCCGGGGTCAGCTCGTTGCCGTGGAGCGGGAAGCAGACCTCGAGCCGCAGGGTGTCGCGGGCGCCGAGCCCGCAGGGCACGACCCCGGCCTCGAGCAGCTCGGCCCAGATCGGCGCCGCGATCTCGGGGTCGATCAGCAGCTCCACCCCGTCCTCGCCGGTGTAGCCGGTGCCGCAGGCCAGCGCCGGCCGCCGGCCGACGTGGACCGCGGCGACGTGCATCCGGGGCGGCAGATCGATCTTCAGGGTCCGCTCGACGACGTCCCGCGCATGGGGGCCCTGGACGGCGAGCATCGCGTAGCGATCGGCGACGTCGCGGACGGCGACGTCGAACCCGTGCCCGATCCGCCCGAGCTGCGCCAGGTCGGTCTCGTGGTTGGCGGCGTTGGTCACCACCATGTAGCGATCGTGCCCGAGCCGGTAGAGGAAGAGGTCGTCGACAACGCCCCCCTCCTCGTTGCAGAGCAGCTGGTACTGGGCCCCGCCGATCTCGACCTTGCTGACGTCATTGGAGACCGCGCGCTGGAGAAAGCGAAGCGCCCCGGGCCCCTCCACCTCGACCTCGCCCATGTGCGACACGTCGAACATCCCCGCATGCGTCCGCACCGCGGTGTGCTCCTCCCGCACCCCCTCGAACGTCACCGGCATCTCCCACCCCGCAAACGGGACAAGCTTCGCCCCCAGCTCAAAGCACGCTTGGTGGAGCGGCGTCTTTCGCAGCGCAGTCGCAGCCTCGGTCATGGCCGCCAGCGTATTGAACCCGTGCAAGCTCCCGGAGAGGACAGCCGGGGGACCCTCCCCCGGAACTCCTGCGAAGCAGCCGGGGGAGGGTCCCCCGGCTGTCCTCACGCTCAGTCTTTGAGGAACCCGGGCACGTCGATGTCGTCGTCGGAGACCCGCAGTTTCCGGATCTCCCGATCCTCGGCATCCACTCTCGGACGGCTCTCGTACCGACGGCGAACCCGCTGCGGCGAGCGCGCCAGGAGCTCGAACCCTTCGAACCCGGTGGCGATCACGGTCACCCGGATCTCGTCCCGCATCGACTGGTCGACGACCGAGCCGAAGATGATGTTGGCGTTGTCGTCCGCCTCGGCCTGGACCAGCTGCGCCGCCTCGTTGACCTCGAACAGGCCGAGGTCCTCGGGGCCGGTGATGTTCAGCAGCATCCCGGTCGCGCCTTTGATCGACTCCTCGATCAGCGGCGAGGTGATCGCCAGTTTGGCGGCGTCGAGGGCGCGTTTCTCGCCGGAGGCGGTGCCGACCCCCATCAGCGCCGAGCCGGCGTCGCGCATGATCGTCCGCACGTCGGCGAAGTCGAGGTTGATCAGGCCGGGGATCGTGATCAGGTCGGTGATGCCCTGGACGCCCTGGCGCAGGATGTCGTCGGCCTGGCGGAAGGCGTCGAGCACGGAGGTGCGGCGCTCGACCGCCTGCAGCAGCTTCTCGTTCGGGACGATGATCAGGGTGTCGACGTTGTTGCGCAGTTTCTCGATCCCCTCGAGCGCCTGCTGCATCCGCCGTTTGCCCTCGAACTCGAACGGTTTGGTGACCGCGCCGACGGTCAGGGCGCCGATCTCTTCCTTGGCGATCTCGGCGATCACCGGGGCCGAGCCGGTGCCGGTGCCGCCGCCCTCGCCGGCGGTGACGAAGACCATGTCGGCGCCCTTCAGCGCCTCCTTGATCTCGTCGCGGCTCTCGGCCGCGGCGCCGGCGCCGACCTCGGGGTTGCCGCCGGCGCCGAGGCCGCGCGTCAGCTCCTGCCCGATCGACAGCTTGATGTCGGCGTCGCAGGCTTGCAGCGCCTGGGCGTCGGTGTTGACCGCGACGAACTCGACGCCGCGAATGCCGGCGTCGACCATGCGGCTGACCGCGTTGGTGCCGCCGCCGCCTGCGCCGACGACCTTGATGACCGCGAGGTAAGTGCTTTCCATCTCCCGAATTTCTCCAGCTCGTCAGTTAGGGGGGCCGACGGTAGCCGTTTCTAGAAGTCTTGGTTTGAGTTGAGCCCTTGTTCTGTCCGAGCCTGCAGCGATGCTTAAGGGTTCAAGCATCCGCCGTAGTCGCGGAAATTGCGCTCAACGTAGGGCATTCTCGGGGGTGTGTCAAACGCCCGGGAGGCATCCTGCAACATGCATTCCTCAACCACGGGTCGAGGGTTTCGCAACCCTCACCCTCTAGTTTAGACATTTGGCGAACCGCTCTGGAAAGTCCTGGAAAAGCGCGTTCCCCGCTCTGCGGCTGACGATCGACCGCACTCCCGCCGGGGGCCGGTCCGACCCTCGAACCCTCGACCTCCCTATTCCGGCAGGGTGTGCCCTTCGCCTCCGGTGGCTGCATGGCCGGGAGCATGGAGGTCGACATAACTCAGCGCGGTCACCGATCGATCGGCCAGAACCGCCGCCGCCGCCTTCCACTTGCGTGCCGCCTGGGAGGAGTCGCCGAAGCGCAGTTCGATCCCCGAGGTCAGTTCGACGTCGACCCCGCTTTCGCCGTAGCGGCTGGAGGCGACGTACTGGCGGAGCGCCGGCGGCACCGCCCCCAGGACTTCGGCCTGTTCGAGCGCCGGCCCCTGCAGCCGCCCTCCCTTCGGCGCTTCGCTCAGCGGCAGCGCCGGCAGGTGCAGGTGCTGGGGCCGGTACCCCCAGCGAATCACCTCGCCGTCGGAGGCGACCAGCACCGCGTCTTCGCCTTCGCCGATCTGGGCTGCCAGCCGCGGCACCTCGACCGTCGCCTCGACCGTCTTGTCGCGGACGACGAGCCAGTAGAAGGCGACCACCGCGACGAGCGCGACCGCGAGCGCCGCGAGCCAGCGCCTCACAGCTGCCAGCCGCCGGGCGGCTCCGCCGCGCCCAGCACCTGGACCTCCGGCTCCAGCTCGACGCCGAAGCGATCGTGGACCCGCCGCCTGCCCTCCGCCATCAGCTCAAGCACCTCGGCGGTGGTCGCTTCGCGGTCGTTCTCGACGAAGTTGGCGTGCTTCTCGGAGAAGCGGGCGCCGCCGACCCGCAGGCCGCGGCAGCCGGCAGCCTCGAGCAGCTGCCCGGCGGAGCGGCCATCGGCGCGCGGGTCGTCGGGGTTCTTGAAGGTCGAGCCGAAGGTCTTGATCCCCGACGGCTGCGCCTCGCGGCGGCGGCCGCGCATCGAGGCCAGCGTCGCCCGCACGACCTCGGGGTCGGCCGAGCGCAGCCGGAAGCTGGCGCGGGCGACCACCTCCCCCGCCGCCAGGTTCGAGTTGCGGTAGGCGAAGCCGAGGTCGTCGGGGCCGCGGCGCTCGACGCCGGCGGCGGTGGCGACATCGACCCACTCCAGCACCCGGGCCAGCTGACCGCCGTAGGCATTGGCGTTCATCCGCACCGCCCCGCCGGCGGTGCCGGGGATGTTGATCCCGAACTCGAGGCCCGAGAGGCCCCAGCCGGCGGCCTTCGCCGCGGCCGAGGGCAGGCGGGCGCCGCCGCCGCAGAGCAGGGTCTCGCCGTCGCGCTCGATCGAGGCGAGCTCGCCGTCCAGCTTGATCGCGATGCCGTGGAATCCATCGTCGGCTACCAGCAGGTTCGAGCCGGACCCGACCATCCCTACAGCCACCCCCTCGGCCTCGGCCCAGCGCAGGATCGCGACCAGCGCCTCGTCGCTCGCCGGTCGCGCGAACCAGTCGGCGGGGCCGCCGGTGCGGACCGTGGTCAGGCGGGCGAGCGGGTAGTCGCGCTCGACCCCGGGCGGCGGCGCGGCGCTCACTTCCCCTCCTCCGTGACCAGGGCCTTGTCGGTCACCAGCGCCTCGCCGAGCCGGTAGACGTCGCCGGCGCCGATCGTCACCGCGATCGAGCCGTGGCCGAACAGCATCGGGTCGGCGTCGAGCCGGGCGGCGAGGGCGCGCTCGGCGCGAGCCGCGTCCGGCAGCCACCAGACCCGGCGGCCGCCGGCGTGGTCGGCGGCGGCGCGGGCGACGTCGAGGCCGCTGACCCCGGCCAGCTCGCCGACCGGCTGCTCGCGGGCCGGGTAGACGTCGAGCACGACGATCTCGTCGGCCAGCGCGAGCGCCGCGCCGAACCCGGCGGCGAAGGCCTTGGTGCGCGAGTAGAGGTGGGGCTGGAAGATCGCCAGCAGGCGGTGCGGCTCGAACTCGCGCAGGGCGCTGAGCGCGGCGCGGACCTCGGTCGGGTGGTGGGCGTAGTCGTCGTATATGAAGACTCCCTCGCGGGCGCCCTTGAACTCGAGCCGGCGCCGCACCCCGGGGAAGGAGCGGAGCGCAGTGGCCGCGCCCTCGACGTCCTCGCCGGCCAGCTCGATCGCCGCCAGCGCGGCGCGGGCGTTCAGCTGGTTGTGGCGACCGGGGACCATCAGCAGCCGCTCGACCTCCGACGGGCCGGGATGCTCGGCGTCGAAGCCGAGCAGGCGGGCGCTGCTCTCGCTGGCGAGGTCGTCGAGCGAGCCGTCAGCCGGCAGCGCCGCGCCGGCGGCCGGCGCCAGGAAGCGGCGAAAGGCGGCGTGCAGCTCGGCCAGCGAGCCCCAGCGGCTGTGGTGGTCCATCTCGACGTTGGTGACGACGGCGACCTCGGGGCGCAGCTCGAGGAAGCTGGCGTCGCTCTCGTCGGCCTCGGCAACGACCCACTCGCCCTCGCCCCAGCCCGCGTTGGCGACGCCGCCGTCCTCGCCCAGGCCCGGAACCTCGCCGCCGACGAAGAAGGCCGGGTCGGCGCCGATCGCCCGCAGCGCCGTCGCGATCATCGCCGTCGTCGTCGTCTTGCCGTGGGTGCCGGCGACCGCGATCAGCCGCTTCTCGGCGCAGAGCTGGGCCAGCAGGGCGCCGCGGTGGAGCGGCTCGACCCCCTGCTCGCGGGCCGCCGCCAGCTCCGGGTTCTCGGCGCCGATCGCGGTCGAGACCACGACCTCGGCCCCCGCCGGCAGGTTGGCGGCGTCGTGGCCGACCGTCACCGCGAGCCCGGCGGCGCGCAGCCGCCCCATATAAGAGGAGTCGCTGCGGTCCGAGCCGGTGACGGTCGCCCCGAGCCGGGCGCAGACCAGCGCCAGCCCGCTCATCCCGGCGCCGCCGACGCCGATGAAGTGCAGCCGCCGCCCCGCCCAGTCGCTAGCCACGCGCCTCGCCCCCACCGCGTTCGTCGCTTGTCGCGCTCTGCGGGGAATGCGACGAACGCGCTGCCGCCAGAACCTCCGCGGCGATTCGCTTCGCCGCGTCGGGCTTCGCGAAGGCGCGTGCCGCGCCGGTCATCGCGTCGAGCCGCGGATCGTCGTCGAGCAGGGCTCCCACCTCGGCCGCCAGGCGCGCCGGGGTCAGGTCGGCGTCAGCGAGGACGGTCGCGGCGCCGGCGCGCTCGAGCCAGCGGGCGTTGGCGGCCTGGTGGTCGGCGGTCGCGTGCGGGAAGGGGACGAGGACCGAGGGGCGGCCGGCGGCGGCCACCTCGAAGATCGAGCCGCCCGAGCGGGCGACGACGAGGTCGGCGGCGGCGAGCACGTCGCCGAGGTTCGGCTCGTACTCGAGCAGCGTGTAGCGCTCGCGGTGCGGCGCCGCGTCGAGACGCTCGCGGAGCTGCGGGTAGTCGCGGCGGCCGGCGAGCTGCAGCACGTCGAAGTCGCGCGCCGCCGCCCCCTCGCCCTCGGCGAAGGCCTCGACCGCGGCGAAGTTGAGCGAGCGGGCGCCCTGGCTGCCGCCCATCACCAGCACGGATCGGGATTGGCGATCGATGCCGAACCGTCGACGAGCGGCGCCGCGGTCGGCCGCCAGCACCGCCGCCGGGACCGGCCGGCCGGTGACGAGGTAGCGCTCGCCCTCCCTCCCCTCGATCGGGAAGGCCAGGCAGACCCGGCGCGCCCGCCCGGCCAGCAGGCGGTTGGCGAGGCCGAGGTGGCTGTCGGCCTCGGTCAGGACGAGCGGCGTCCGGGTCAGCGAAGCGGCGAGGCCGGCCGGGCCGGCGACATAGCCGCCGCCGCCCATCACCACGTCGGCGCGCCGCGCCCGCAGCGCCGCGCGCGCCGCGCCGACCGCGCCGACCGCCTCGAAGCCCGCCCGCGCCGCCCGCAGCGGGTTGCGGCGGTCGATCCCGCGGACCCGCAGGAAGTCGATCTCGAACCCGGCCGCCGGAACCAGCTCGGCCTCGATCCGCTCGCGGGTGCCGAGCCAGGAGACGACGGCGCCGCTAGCCCGAAGCTCTTCGGCGACGGCCATTGCGGGTACCACGTGCCCCGCGGTTCCCCCCGCCGCCACCACGACCCTTGGCTCCTCTGGCACCGCTCGCTCGGCTCCTTTCGCGGGCGCTGACGCGCCCTCCTTCGACGACGCGCAGTTTGCCAGCGCCGCCAGCCGTCCCGCGGGCCGCGCTCGCCCGGCCGCCGCGGGCGACGTTGAGGATCAGCCCGACCGCGAACAGCGTCGCCATCAGGCTGCTGTTGCCGTAGGAGACGAAGGGCAGCGGCACCCCGGTCAGCGGCGCCAGCCCCATCACCGCGAAGAGGTTGATCGTCGCCTGGATGACGATCAGCGAGGTGAGGCCGGCGACCAGCAGCTTGCCGTAGTTGTCCTTCGCTTTCTGCGCGACTTTGAGGCCGGCGTAGCCGAACATCGCGAAGAGGCCGACGACGCCGACGATCCCGACCATCCCGAGCTCCTCGCCGATCACCGCCGAGATCATGTCGGTGTGGGCCTCGGGCAGGTAGAAGGCCTTCTGCACGCCGTTGCCGATCCCGACCCCGAAGAGGCCGCCGGAGCCGAGCGCGATCTTCGCCTGCGCCGCCTGGAAGCCGGCGCCTTCGGCCGAGGAGCCGGGGTTGAGGAAGCCGGTCAGGCGCGCCATCCGGTAGGGCTCGACGATCGTCATCAAGAGCGCGCAGACGCCGATCGCCAGGGCGATCTTGCCGAGGTCCTGGGGCCGGGCGCCGGCGGCGATCAGGGTCGCGCCGATCGCCAGCGCCACCACCATCGTCGTCCCCATGTCGGGCTCGGCCATGATCAGCAGGCAGGAGATGCCCGTGACCAGCAGCACCGGCATGATCCCCTGCAGCGTGCGGGCGCGGCGCGGCTTGCGGGCGAGGACGTCGGCGGCGTAGAGGACCAGCACCACCTTGGCCAGCTCCGAAGGCTGGATCTGCAGCGAGCCGCCGCCGATCCAGCGGGTGGCGCCGTTGACGTTGGAGCCGACCCCGAGCACCGCCAGCAGCAGGAACAGCGAGATGCCGAGGAGCAGCGGCGTCGCGTTGCGGATCATCCCCAGGCCGCGGCGGGCGACGACGTGCATGACCAGCAGCCCGACGGCGCCGAAGATCAGCGTCCGCTTCAGGTAGAAGGCGCTGTCGGAGAGGCCGCCGTTCTGCAGGATCCGCGTCGTCGAGGAGGCGGAGAAGACCATCACCGCGCCCAGCGCCAGCAGGCAGAGGGTCGCGGTCAGCAGCATGTTGTACTCGGTCGATGCGGCTTTGCCGCGGGCGCGGCGCATGCCCTTCGCCCCCTTGCCCTTCGACTTCGTCGCCTTGCCGCCGCCGAGTCCGAAGCGGCCGAGGCCGAGCGCGTCGCTGCTCACGCCAGAGCCTCGACGATCTCGCGGAAGCGCTCGCCGCGCGCCTCGAAGTCGGCGAAGGCGTCGAAGCTGGCGCAGGCCGGCGAGAGCAGCACGACCTCGCCCGGGGCGGCCGCGGCGGCGGCCCGGCCGACCGCGTCCTCGAGGTCGGCGCAGCGCTGCAGCTCGACGCCGGCCTCGACCGCCGGCGCCAGCTCACGGGCCATCCGCTCGCTGGTGGCGCCGAGGAGGTAGGCGGCGACGGCGCGCTCGCGCAGCGGCTCGAGCAGCGGCGCGAACGGCTCGTCCTTGTCGCTGCCGCCGAGGATCACGCGGACGCCGCCGTCGAAGGCGCGGATCCCGACCGTGGCGGAGGCGACGTTGGTCGCCTTCGAGTCGTTGACGAAGCGCACACCACCGATCTCGGCCACCGGCTCGAGCCGGTGCGGCACCCCGGCGAAGCTGCGCAGGCCCTCCTGCACCGCCTCGCGGTCGAGCCCCATCGAGAGCGCCGCCGCGGCGGCGGCCATCGCGTTGGCGACGTTGTGCTCGCCGAAGAGCCCGAGCTCGGAGACCGCCAGGAGCGGCTCGCCGTCGTAGAAGATCGTCCCCTCCGCCAGCGAGACCTCGCAGTCGGGCCCGGCGCCGACGCAGAACCCGACCCGCCGCGCGCAGCCGCCGAGATCGACCCCGGCCAGCGCCGGCTCGTCTTCGTTGAAGACGGCGACGTCGTCGTTGCCCTGGTTGGCGAAGACCCTGAGCTTGGCGGCCAGGTAGGCCTCCAGCGTGTGGTGGCGGTCGAGGTGGTCGGGGGCGAGGTTGAGGAAGACCGCGCACTCCGGCGCGAACAGGTCGGTGTCCTCGAGCTGGAAGCTCGAGGCCTCGCAGACCACCGTCGCGTCCGGCTCCACCTCGCCGACCAGGCTGGCCAGCGGCGTGCCGACGTTGCCGGCGACCGCGACCGGCTCACCGGCGGCGCGGTAGAGGTGACCGAGCAGCTCGGCGGTGGTGGTCTTGCCGTTGGTGCCGGTGACCGCGAGAAACCGGTTCGGCAGCGCCCGCCAGGCCAGCTCCAGCTCGCCCGTCACCTCGATCCCCCGCTCCAGCGCCGCCGCGATCACCGCCGCCTCCCGGGGAACCCCCGGGCTCTTGACGACGGTATGCGTCCCCTCGAGCTGCGCCAATCCATCCGTATCCGTGTGAACTTCGACGCCGAGGGCCGCCAATCCTGCCGCCCCCTCGGGATGGCCGGAATCGACCGCCCGCACCACCTCCCCGCGCTCGGCCAAGAGCCGCGCCGCCGCCTGCCCCGACCGCGCCAGCCCAACCACCAGGAACGCCCCCCGCGGCAGCGGCGGGCGGATCTCCTTCGGAGGCGGCACGTTCACATAACCCTCCTTCGCCCCCGCCCCCGCGGTCCCTGCGGGCGCCGCCAGGGCGGATAGATTCCGCGCCCCCGACAAGGAGAGTCGCTCGTGCCGAAGCTGAAGTGTGGCCCCGTCCTCCTCGCCCTCGTCGCCATGCTCGCGCTCGCCGCCGGCGCCGCCGCGGCGGCGAAGCTGCCCCAGCCCACGCTCGGCGCCTGGAAGCTCCACGGCGCGACCGGCGCCTTCACCCTGAAGAAGAGCGGCGGCAAGGTGGCGATGACCGGCTACCACGTGCTCGCCGAATGCGAAGTGAAATCGGTGAAGGTGACGGTCCTCGGCAGCTATCCGCTCAAGGCCTACAGCCGCGGCGGCTACAGCACCTGGGGCGTCGGCAAGGACATCGGCGGCGAACCCGGGCCGATGCCGGTCAAGGTCAGTGCCGCCGGCAGGACCGTCGACCGCAGCTTCGACGCGATCTGGGACTAAGAAGACCCGGCCCGCACGCTGCTCAGCAGCTTCCTTTCCTACGAAGGCTGCTCGGCCTCGACCGGCTACGCCCGCCCGAAGTAGAAGAAACCTGCACTGGGGAAAGAGCGCTTAGTTTGCTCTGAGCGAATAACCTCCGCCCGTGGAGCTACAAGGCCTAGCCCCCATTCAGGTCTTTTGCCGGCTCGTCTACGGCACTGCACCGACCATTCTCGATCGCAAGGGCGACACCATGCAGGTATTGCATGACTCTCTCGGTCTGGAAAATTTCACGATGGGCCAGACTTCAGTTGAAGTCTCGGGCCAGGACGAGCGGAACAAGTTTCGGATCGGCATCAATCAGATTTTCGCGAACCTGACCGACTTCGACGACCTCGAGGATGCCAGGACGCAAACCCGTGAGTACTTCGAACTTGCCCTCGAGCACCTCCAGCCCGACGCGATAGACAGGATCACCGTCGCCTCATTCGACATCGCTCCGACGGAGTCGTTCGAGGCGCTTCGGAACCGGCTGAACGAGGCGCTTTATTCGGACTATGCAGGTATCGCCCAAGCCATCGGATACAACATCAGCGACTCCGCATGGGTGCATGAATTTGCGCAAGGCGACGTGTCCGGTCGGATACAGTTCGGGGCAATGCGCAGCGACGAGCTGCCTATGAGACTTGAGGTTCCGGAGGTGCAGGATGCTCCGCCCAACATGCTCGGGGTACTGGCTGAAGTTAACTTCGCCGTCGGCGGACTCGTCCGTAACAAGGCGGTTTCCCGCTGGGAGCAGGCACTCGATAAACAGCGTGAGCTCGTCACGCACGCGGGGCAGTGGATCAGAGAGCGAGTAGCTTGACCGCACTTCTCGAAACGATTACCGAGCCAGAGAACCTGCGCCATCGACCGCAGGTTCCGATCGTGGAACCTGCCACCGCCGGAATTCGGACGCCTGAAGCCGATGGCGACGGGGTCCTGAGGGTGCAGATCGCTCGCCAGGCCTCCTCGACCCAGGAAGCGGATTCACCGGACAGCAAGGCTGACCTGAAAATCCCCTTTGCCTCAAGTGAGCAGGGGAAACGGGAGGGGCGTCTTCGGCGGTCGTTCGAGGCTTTGGGCGCAGTCCGATCGGATCGAGGAGCGGCAGACTGGCTTGAAGCCGCTACGGCGCTGAAGGCTGATGCGATCCGGCTTCGGAACTCATTTGCAGCTCGTCATTCCGCAGTCCTTCTGGCAGCGGCCGATGCACTGACCTTCACCGATCCCCAAGACCCGGCCCTCGATTCGTCGTCCTTCGAGAGCCTCGAGCGCAGCCTCGCCTTGCTCAGCGAACCATTCATCGCAGAAAGGGCCGAGGAGGACTTTCTCGTCGAGCTAATCCGCACCGGCTGGAATTTGGCACCTGCCGTGGACCTCGATTCGGCTCCTTACTAGGCCGATCGCTTGCCCAAGTACTACCTCGACACCTCCGCCCACATGGAAAGGGTAGGAGGAAAGACCGAGATTCGAGACCGCCTCAAGGCAATGCTCGGCAGGGAAATGCACGCAACGTCGAGCCAGGTGCTGCGGGAGTGGAATCGGATTGTCTTCGTGGCCTGCACCAAGCTTTTAAAGGTCCTCCCAACCGCCAAGGACCGCATGGATGTCGTGAACGCGATGAAGCAAGGCTATGGTCGGGAAGCGGCCCGCAATTGGCAGGTCACCGAGTGGATCATGGGTCCCGACGAAGACTTCCGGCTGATCGAGAAGCGGGCGGACGACTACGCTCGGGTGCGCGCCCGAGCGTATTTCAGGGCAGCGACGCCCACCGTACGGGACGGAACCGACTGCGCTGTTGCCGCGCGGGTGCCATACGAGGTCGGGAGAGAGCTTCGGTACAAGCATACGTGCGAGAAGGACCATGAGATCTGCAGGCAGCCCGAGTTTTTGTCCGAGAACCTTGCCAAGGCGAAAGCGGCAGCGACGGCCCTCCTTGGGGCAAGGCGCAAGGGCGATCGGAAAATGGGGGAAAAGGCTCTGAGGGCACTTGACGCGCTTTCCAACAACGGCAGCAAAGGCAAGGCCTGCTGGGCAGGAAACGGGATCGGTGGCGATATCTGCATAGCCCTCGAGTGTGCGCCGGACGAGACTCTGCTCGCCGTCGACGAGAGCTTCGACTACCTGTGCCCTGCGCTAGAGCTCGAGCACGAGAAGATCAGACACTGACGACATGTGGCCGCTGGCGGGCACCGAATCGAGCGAGTCAAGGAACTCGCGCTAACGCGACCCCGCCCCCAGACAGGAAAAACTGGGGGCGGGCCCCCCGGCCACCCCCAGTATCCCCGCCGTCTTCCGGTCGCAAGGCCCCCCGACCTTGTCGTGGTCGGCGCAGATGGCGAGAACGCCGACCTATGACCCCCTGGAGGCGTTCACTTGGTTCGCCTCCTCCCTACCGGTGGGTTCCGTCTCACCGGAGGTCAGCGACTTATAAGAACCAGGGTGTCCCGTCAAGGAAAGATTTAACTGATCGGCCGGAAAATTGGACACGTGACCGACGACTTTTAGGTACGACTGAGACCGGGGCTCGCCGGCCCACCGCCCCGGCGGGGCCGATTTTCAGCGCCCGATCGACTGCTGGTAGAGCGTGAAGCCGATGCCCGAGCAGACCGCGGCGATGATCCAGAAACGCAGCATGATCTTCGTCTCCGACCAGGCCATCATCTCGAAATGGTGGTGCAGCGGCGCCATCAGGAAGACGCGGCGGCGGAAGGTTTTGAAGGAGAAGACCTGGATCGCGACCGAGAGCGCCTCGATCACGAAGATGCCGCCGATGATCAGCAGCAGCACCTCGGTCTGGGTCATCACCGCCAGCGCCCCGATCGCGCCGCCCAGGCCGAGCGAGCCGGTGTCCCCCATGAAGATCGAGGCCGGGAAGGCGTTGTACCAGAGGAAGCCGATGCAGGCGCCGACCAGGCAGGCGGAGAGCAGCGCCAGATCCTGCTGCTGGTTGGCGATGAAGGAGATCGCGGTGTAGGTGAGGAGGACGATCGCGCAGGAGCCGGCGGCGAGGCCGTCGAGGCCGTCGGTCAGGTTGACCCCGTTCGAGGTCCCGGCGAGGACGAGGAAGACGAGGACGAAGTAGAGGACCGGGCCGAGGTCGATCGTGCCGCCGCCGATCCGCAGGTAGAGAATCGGTTCTAGCCCGACCTCGTGCCGGGCGACCCACCAGAGGACCAGCGCCAGGGCGATCTGGAAGAGGATCTTCCAGCGCGCCGAGAGCCCCAAAGAGCGCCGTTTGACGATCTTGATGTAGTCGTCGAAGAAGCCGATCGCGGCGCAGCCGAGGGCGACGCCGAAGACGGTGAGGCTCTGCGCGTCGCGGTCGGAGAGGACCAGGTAGGGGACGCAGATCGAGGCGAAGATGATCAGCCCGCCCATCGTCGGCGTGCCGGCCTTGGCGTGGTGTTCCTGCGGCCCGTCCTCGCGGATGTGCTGCCCGAACTCGCGCACCCGCAGGTATTCGATGAATTTCGGGCCGAGGAAGATGCAGATCAGCATCGCCGCCATGCCGGCAATCAGGACTTCGCCCATCGGCTAGGCCGCGCCTTCCAGCTCCGACAGCGCTTCCGCGACGGCCTCGAGGCCGGCCGCGCGCGAGCCCTTGATCAGCACCGCGTCGCCCGCCTGCAGGTGGGCCGAGAGCAGCTCGGCGGCCTCGGCCGGGTCGGCGACCAGCTCGTCCGGTCCGTACTCGCGGGCCGGCTCGCCGACGCCGACGAGGAGGTCGACGCCGACCGCGCGGGCGTGCTCGCCGACCTCGCGGTGGTAGCCGGGGCTGCCGGGGCCGAGCTCGCCCATTTCCCCCAGCACCGCCAGCCGGCGCGGCGCCTCGAGGGTCATCAGGTGGTCGAGCGCCGCACGCATCGACACCGGGTTGGCGTTGTAACAGTCGTTCACGAGGACGATCCCGTCGCGAAGCTCGAGGCGCTCGCCGCGGAAGCGGGAGAATCCTATGCCGCCCGCCGCCCGCTCGGCCATCTCGGCCGGATCGGCGCCGAGGGCGACGCCGGCGGCGATCGCCGCCAGGGCGTTGGTCAGGTTGTGGGCCTCGGTGAAGGGGAGCTCGAAGCGCTGCTCGCCGGCAGGGGTCGCGATCGTCGCCTCGGTCACCCCGCCGGCGACCCGCGACTCGACCACCGAGACGTCGCCCCCGGGCCCGAAGCGCAGGAGCTGCGGCGCCCCCTCGAGGTGAGGCTCGAGCTCGCCGGCGCCGACCGGCGCCACCGCGGTGCCGCCGGGGCGCAGGGCGTCGATGATCTCCGCCTTGGCGGCGGCGATCGCCGCGACCGAGCCGAGCAGCTCGACGTGGACCGGGCCGACGTTGGTGATCACCGCGACGTCGGGCTCGGCGATCGCCCCCAGCTCGGCGATCTGGCCGGCGCCGCGCATCGCCATCTCCAGGACCAGCGTCCCGGTGTCGTCGGGGGCTTCGAGCACGGTCAGCGGCAGCCCGATCTCGGTGTTCAGGTTCTCGCGGTTGGCGTGGACCTGGCCCGGCAGGAGCGCCCGGGCGATGTCCTTGACCGAGGTCTTGCCGACGGAGCCGGTGACCCCGACCACCTTGGCGCCGAGCGCTCGCCGCCAAGCGTTGGCGAGGCGCTGCATCGCCGCCAGCGGGTCGGCGGCGCCGAAGACCCAGGCCGGCGGCGCCATGTCGGCGATCGCCCCGGCGCCCCCGGCGAGGCCCGAGGAGGCGATCGCGGCGGCGTGCTCGGGGCCGACGACGACGCCCCACGCCGCAGCCGCCAGCGCCTGCTCGGCGAACTCGCCGCCGTCGCGGCGCTCGCCGCGGAGGCCGAAGAAGAGATCGCCCCGGCCGGTCTCGGTGGAGTCGATCGTCGCCCGCCGCGGCGCCGCCGGCGTGCCTTCGGCCAGCGCCTCGGCCCCGATCGCGGCGGCGATCTCGTGCCCGGACAGCCTCACGCCGCGCCCGCCCGCGCGCGCTGCTCGGCCAATCGCCGCAGCTCCTCGCGGGCGACCTCCCGGTCGTCGAACGGGATCTTCCGCCCGTCCTCGAATTCCTGCCCCTGCTCATGCCCCTTGCCGGCGATCACCACGGTGTCGCCGGGCTCGGCCCGCGCCAGCGCCGCGGCGATCGCCGCTCGGCGGTCGACCTCGACCTCGAGCTGCGGCGCCGCCCCGGCCCCCGCGGCGACCTCGGCGACGATCGCCGCCGGCTCCTCCGAGCGCGGGTTGTCGGAGGTGACGATCACCAGGTCGGAGAGCTCGGCCCCGGCCCGGCCCATCTTCGGCCGCTTGTCCCTGTCGCGGTCGCCGCCGGCGCCGAAGACCGAGATCACCCGCCTGGAGGTCAGCCGCCGCGCCGCCCGCAGCACGTTCTCGAGCGAGTCCGGGGTGTGGGCGTAGTCGACGAGGACGGCGAACCCCTGGCCCTCGTCGATCGGCTCGAAGCGGCCCGGCACCCGCGCCGCGCGCTCGAGGCCGGCCGCAGCGTCGGCCTCGCGCACCCCCATCGCCCGCGCCGCAGCGAACGCGCCGAGCGCGTTGGCGACGTTGAAGTGGCCGGGAAGGCCGGTGCGGATCTCGGTCCCGCCGACCGTGAAGCGGGCGCCGCCGGCGTCGAACTCGACGCCCCGCGCCGAGTAATGGGCGTCGGCGCCCTCGGCCGAGAAGGTGACGCACTCGAACTCCTCCGCCAGCCGCCGCCCGTAGGGATCGTCGAGATTGACGATCGCCGTCCCCGGCCGGAGCTCGGCGAACAGCTTGCGCTTGGCGAGGAAGTAGTCCTCCATGTCGGCGTGGAAGTCGAGATGGTCCTGGGTCAGGTTGGTGAAGATCGCCACCTCGAAGTGGATCGCGTCGGCCCGGTGCAGGCTGAGCGCGTGCGAGGAGACCTCCATCGCGCAGGCCCGGTCGCCGCCTTCGAGCATGCGGCGGAAGGTCGCCTGCAGGTCGATCGCCTCCGGCGTCGTCCGCACCACCTCCTCCTCCACCCCGCCGACGACCTGCTTGACGGTGCCGAGCAGCCCGCACTTCGTGCCCGAAGCCTCGAGGATCTCGCGCAGGAGGAAGGCGGTCGTCGTCTTCCCGTTCGTTCCCGTCACCCCGGCGACTCGAAGCTCCGCCGTCGGGTCGCCGCTGAAGGCCGCCGCCACCGGCGCCATCGCCGCCCGCGCGTCGCCCACCACCGCCTGCGGCACCGCCAGCTCCAGCTCGCGCTCGACCACCAGCGCCGCCGCCCCGGCCGCGACCACCTGCGGCGCGAACTCGTGCCCATCCCGCTTCCCGCCCGGCACGCAGAAGAACAACGTGCCCGGCCCGGCCTTGCGGCTGTCGTAGGCGAGGTTGGAAATCTCGACGGCCGGATCGCCCACGATCCGTCCCACGGAAGCTCCCGCGAGGAGCGTGTCGAATCTCACCGGCGCAAGTCTAGGTAGACGGTCGGGCACCGTCGGCGCGTCGCTCGAGCCTCATTCCTGCGGCACGCCGAGGTAAGGCAACGCGAATTCCGCGATCTTGCCGAAGGCCGGCGCCGCCACCGAGCCGCCGTAGATTTCGCCCTGCGGCTGGTCGACGATCACCGCCGCCAGGAGCTGCGGGTTCTGCGCCGGCGCGAAGCCGATGAAGGAGGCGACGTATTTGGTTTCCGAGTAGCCGCCGTCTTCGGCGACCTGGGCGGTGCCGGTCTTGCCGGCGAGGCTGTAGCCGGGGACGCTGACCGCCGAGGCGGTGCCGCCCGCTTCCAGCACGCCCTCGAGCATTTCGCGCAGCTCGGCCGCGGTCTGCGGCTTCATCACCGGCTTGCCCTTCGGCTCTTCGATCTTTTCTTCGCCGATCCGCTTGATCAGCTGCGGCGGCCGCAGGTAGCCGTTGTCGGCGATCGCGGTGTAGGCGGCGACCATCTGGATCGGCGTCACCGCCAGGCCCTGGCCGATCGGGACGTTGCCGATCGTCGAGCCCGACCATTGGGCGAGCTTGGGGACGATGCCCTGTTCCTCGTTCGGGAACTGGATCCCGGTCTGCTTGCCGAAGCCGAACCTTTCGATCCACTTGCTGAAATTGGTGGCACCGACCTCGAGCCCGATCGTCACCGCGCCGACGTTCGAGGATTTGGCCAGGATCGTCTTCACCGACATCGTTTCGGTGCCGCGTTCCTCGGCGTCTTCGATCGTCCGGTCGGCGACGTGGATCTGCGGTTCGAGGGTGAATTCGGTCGTCGGCGTGACCTTTTTTTCTTCCAGCGCCGCCGCCACCGTGAACGCCTTGAAGGTCGAGCCCGGTTCGTAGTTGAAGCTGGTCGCCTTGTTCATCAGGTCTTCGTTGCTCGCTTCGGCGAAGTCGCCGGGGTTGACCGGCGGCCAGTTGGCCATCGCCAGGACTTCGGAGGTGCGCGGATCGACGACGATCGCCGTTGCCCCGGCCGGCGAGTACGTTTCGCCGACCCCGTTCAGCACTTCTTCGGTCTTCTGCTGGATCACCGGGTCGAGCGTCAGCTGGATGTCTTCGCCGTCTTCGGCCTGCTTCACGGTTTCCAGGCGGAGCGGGTCGCCGAGCGCGTCGCGGATCACCCGCCGTTCGCCGTCGCTGCCGGCGAGCACCGATTCCTCGCCCTCTTCGAGCCCGGTCAGCCCCTGGTTTTCGGAGCCGACGACGCCGATCACCTGGCCCGCCATCTCCCCCTGCGGGTAGACGCGGCGGCTGTCGGGCAGTTGCCCGATCCCTTCCAGGTGGAGCTTTTCGATCTTCGTCGCCGTCGACAGCGGCACTTTGTGGGCGATGTAGGCGAAGCCCGATTCTTCCGACAGCGCTTCCAGCACTTCGTCAGGCTTCTCGTCGAGGATCGCGGCGAGTTCCTTGGCCGCCTTCGGCTTGTTCTTCACCTGGTAGGGAGTGGCGTAGATCGTCGCCGCGTCTTCGGAGGAGGCGAGCAGGTTGCCGCTGCGGTCGAGCAGGCTGCCGCGCAGGCCGGGAACCATCACCGACTCGGTCTGCTGCGAGATCGCCTCGGCCGAGAGCTGCGAGCCCTGCACGCCCTGCAGCCAGAAGGCGCGGCAGACGATGACGAGGAAGCAGAGGAGGAAGCCGGCGAAGAGCAGCCCGATCCTGCGGTCGAGCAGCCGCACGCCGCCCTATCCCGCTTCCGCCAGCCGCTGCGCCGCTTCGGAGACGACCTTGGGGCCGACCTTGATCACGGTGGGCTCTTCGGTGGTCGGCATCGCCAGGCCGCGTTCGGATGCGGCGTGGCGGGTCTTCTTCGCGCTCTCGACGCCGGCGAGGCGGCCGAGCAGGGCCGAGTTTTCCTGTTCGAGGACGGTGTTCCGTTCGTCGATCTTGCTCGAGGAGGCGGCGAAGCTGAGGGTGACGACGTTGAGGGCGACGATCCCGACCAGCAGCACGCCGAGAACGCCGATCCAGGCGCGGCCGCGAGTCAGCCGCACGACCAGGCCGGAGTCCGGCAGCTCGCGGACCGCAACCGCGGTGCGGGCGGCGGCGAGCGGGATCAGGCGGCCGCCGGCGGCGACGCGCGAGCCGGGCGTGGCGCGGCGGGAGGGCCCGCGGGCGGGAGCTTTGCGGGAGGGCCCGCGGGCGGGAGCTTTGCGGGCGGGGGCGCGGGCCGGCGCTTTGCGGCGCGCGGGCGCCGGCGCGGTCGCGGCGCCTTTCGGCGCGGCTTTGCGGCGGGCCGGAGCGGGTGCGACGGCGGCTTTGCGTTTGCGCGGCGGTTTGGTCCGCGAGGGCGGCGGCGCCGTCGCTGGCGCGCTCGATCGCCGGGCGGGAGCGGCGACGGCCATCAGGCGCCCGCCCCCTCGGCGGCCGGCTCGGAGATCTTGACCGCGGCGCGCAGGTGAGCCGAGCGCGAGCGCGGGTTTGCCTCGACCTCGTCCGGCCCCGGCGCGACCGCGCGGCGGGTCAGCACGTCGGCCTCGGGCTCGTGGCCGCAGACGCAGACCGGCAGCTCGGGCGGGCAGACGCAGCCGCGCGCCTTCTCGGCCAGGAACTGCTTCACCGGCCGGTCCTCGAGCGAGTGGAAGCTGATCGCGGCGAAGCGGCCATGCAGCGGCAGCATCTCCCAGGCAACCGGTAAAGCCTCATGTAGGGCCTCGAGCTCGCCGTTGACGGCGACTCGGATCGCCTGGAAGGTGCGCTTGGCAGGATGGCCGCCGGCAAAGCGGGCCGAGGCCGGCATCCCCGCCTTGACCGCGGCGACGAGGTCGGAGGTGGTGGCGAGCGGGCGGCGGCGGACGATCTCGCGGGCGATGCCGCCGGCGTAGCGCTCCTCGCCGAAGCGCCGGATCACCTGCGCGATCCGCGACTCCGGCCACTCGTTCAGCAGGTCGGCCGCGTTGAAGCGCTGGCGCGTGTCCATCCGCATGTCGAGCGGCGCGTCGTAGGAGTAGGAGAACCCGCGCTCCCAGGCGTCGACCTGCATCGATGACATTCCCAGATCCATGTAGACCATGTCTGGGCGCACCCCTTCGCCCTGCAGTGCAAGAAGTCCTGCAGCGAAGTCGGCGGAGACGAAGCGGGTGCGGCAGGGCGCGGTCGCGGCGAAGGCGCCGAAGCGGGCTTCGACCGAGGGGTCGCGATCGATCCCGATCAGCGTCCCTTCCGGCCCCAGCCGCTCTGCGACGAGGCGGGCGTGGCCGCCGGCGCCGAAGGTGCAGTCGACCGCGACCTGGCCGGCGGCCGGCGCCAGCAGCGCCAGCAGCTCGGTGGCGAGGACGGGCTCGTGCTCGGTGTTCATCAGCGCAGCGGCCGGCCCGAGGGCGGGTCCTTGGGAGATGGGGATGCGGGCTGCATGAAGCCTCATGGTTGCGCGGCTCCGGCCCCGGCCAGGCCCTCGGCGATTTCCGGCGCGGCGGCATCGAGCTCTTCCTCCTGCTTGGCCCAGGCGTCGGCGTCCCAGATCTCCAGGTACTCGCCGGCGCCGACCACGACGCAGTTGCCGGACAGGCCGGCGTGCTCGATCAGCGGCTTGGGCAACCTGATCCTCCCGGCCGAGTCGAGGGTGTCGTCGAAGGAACCGCCGTGGAAGCGGCGGCGGAGCAGCCGCGCGTCGCGGCCGAAGGGGCTGTGCGGTTCGAGGAAGCGCTCGGAGAGCTGCTCGTAGGACTCGGTCGTGTGGACCCAGACACAGGGGTCGAAGCCTTTGGAGAGAACCACTCCGTCGGCGAGCGAAGCGCGGAATCGGGAAGGAACCGTGAGCCGATCCTTGGCGTCGAGGCTGTGCTCATAGATGCCCCGGAATGCCAACTCGGATGGTCCTTTCTGAGTGGTCTCACTGGGAGGGCGGGAAGGAGTTGGGACCGGAGTGATGAGGTGGGAGGAGCCTCACCACCCCGGTCCTGGGCTTCAACTCGAGCGCCACAGTAACCCACTCTCTCCCACTTTGCAACACCACCTCCCTCTGCAACCCCCTTTGCATCCGCCTGGCCTGGTTAGGGTCTGATCCGTGCCTGAGGCCGAGGGAGCACAACCGCCGGACGAAAACGCCGCGCCGGAGCAGGTCGCCACGACGACCGCGCCCCCCACCCCGGCCCCGCCCGAGGACGCCGACGACCTCCGCGGCTACCACTTCAAGCGGCTGATGGGCTCGGGCAGGACCTGGGCCCTGATCGTCGTCCCGGCGCTCGTCGTCGGCGGCGTTCTCGCCGGCATCGGCGTGCCGGCCGTCGGCGGCGCCGCCTTCGTCGTCGTGATCCTGATCGGGGTCGTTGTCGCCTGGGCGATCGCCGACCGCCGCGCCGCCGACGCCTTCTTCTCCCTATATGCGGGCCAGCACGGCCTCGAGCTCGGCGGGCGCGCGCCGCTGCCGCCGGTCACGCCGCTGCTCCGCAAGGGCGACGACCGCTACGCCGAGCGCACCCTGTCCGGCCACCTCGCCGCCGACTGCGAAGGCATCCTCGCCCTCTACACCTACGAGGAAGAGCACACCGACGGCGACGGCAACCGGGAGACCAACTACTACCACTACACGGTCGGCCTCACCCCGGTCCCCGAGTGCACGAGCCGCGTCCCCGAGCTCTACTGCCAGCGCAAGTTCGGCTTCAAGGCCCTGCAGAAGTTCGAGGACGTCTTCCGCCGCTCCAAACAGCGGGTCGAGCTCGAGAGCGAGGCGCTCGACGACAAGTACGAGATCTTCTCCGGCAAGGGCCAGGACGAGAACTGGCTGCGCCAGCTCTTCGCTCCCACCTTCATCGTCTGGCTGAACGACTCGGCCCCACCGAAGTTCGCCTTCGAGCTGGTCGACGGCAACCTCTGCTGCTACGTCAGCGGCCACAAGGAAGATGCCGACGACCTCGACCTCCTCAGCGCCGCCACCGCCACCGTCGCCCGCCGCCTGCGCGAAGAGGCGACCGAGTAGCGCCTCCGTCCGCCGCTGGCCCGCCGCCGGGGCGCCTTTTGCACCTCATGCGCGCAAAGCCGCCCCGCACAGTCGCTAGAAGCCCTGCAACAGGGTGCCGGCGTTGGCGATGAGGCTGGCGGCGATCATCAGCAGGACCGAGGGGACCAGGACCAGGGCGACGACGAGCTGGATCTTCGGCGCGGCGCGGGCGGCGCGCTCCTCGACCGCGCGGCGGCTGTCGCGGCGCATGGCGCTGGCCTGGCGGCGGAGCTGGTCGGCGAGCGGCGAGCCGAAGCGGCGCGAGCGCTCGATCGAGGCGACCAGCGTCGCCACCTCGCTGCCCGGGACGCGGGCGCGGAGCGAAGCCAGCGCCGCCGAGAGCGGCGCCCCGCAGGAGACCTCGGCGACGGTCAGCCGCAGCTCCTCGGCCAGCGGCCCCTCGCCGCTCGCCGCCAGCTGCTCGAGGCCGGCGGCGGGACCGCGGCCCGAGGCGGCGCCAACCGCCAGCAGGTCGAGGGCGTCGGGCAGCGCCGCGACGAGGAGCCGGTGACGGCGCCGCGCTTCGCGCTCGAGCAGCGCGTCGGGGAGGAAGAAACCAGCGCCGGGCAGGAGCAGCGCGACCAGGAGCGCGGTCCGTCCCGGCGCCGTCGGGGCCGCGGCAAAGGAGAGGACAGCGCCGCAGGCCGCCCCGGCGAGCTTCGCCGCCATCACCGCCGGCAGCGGGAAGCGCGCCTCGAGCCCCGAGCGCCGCAGCCGCTCCGGCAGCCCGAGCCGGAGCGCTGCCCGGGCCGGCCGGCCGGTCAGGCCGAGGCGCCGGGCCCGACCCGCCGAACGGCCGCGGAGCAGCTCGGCCGCGGCGGCAAAGCCGCACAGGGTCGCGATCGCGGCGAGCAGACCGGCGCCGCTCATTCCACCACCCGCGAGATCCGCCTGATCGCGAGGAAGCCGACCAACTGCAGCGCGGCGGCGACGCCGAGCATCGCGGCGGCGGCAGGCGAGGCGAGCAGGGTCCCGAGGAAGCCCGGCTCGAGCAGCTCGGCGATGAGCGCGCCGCCGGTCGGCATCGCCACCACCAGCAGACCGGTGAACCTGGCCTGGGCGGTGGCCGACCTGGCGTCCTCCGCCACCCGGTCGCGCTCGGCGGCGCCGCTGGCGAAGCGCCGCAGCAGGCCGGCGAGGTCGCCGCCGGCGAGCCGCTGGCTGAGCAGCGCTGCGGCGAAGGCGTCGACCCGCGGCGAGCGCATCCGCGCCCGCCAGGCGGCGATCGCCTCGGTCGTGGGGGCGCCGAGGTCGAGCTCGGCGCCGAGCCGGCCGAGCTCGGCCGCCGGCGGGCCGTCGAGATAGGCGGCGGCCGCCGGCAGCGAGGCGCGCAGCGAGCGGCCCGCGCTGAGCGAGTCGGCGACCGCGGTCGCGACTTCGGGCAGCGAGCGCTCGACCGCCCGCCGGTAGCGGCGGCGCCGGCTCGAGATCGCCCACCCGGCCGCGGCCGGTGCGGCGACCGCCAGCAGCAACCCCGCCTTCGCCCCTGCCAGCAGCCAACCCGCTGCCACCGCGACCAGCATCGCCAGCGCCGCCAGCCGCCGCCGCTCGCGGGTCGAGGGCACGTACCCCTCGCGGCCGGCGCGGAGCAGCGGCTGCACCGCCTGCCGCACCCAGCCCGCCGCCGCCGGGCTGGCGAGCAGCGCCTCGCGGGTGGCCAGCGCCAGCAGCCCGCCGGCGAGCGCGCCGCCCAGGGTCGGCAACGGTCCGCCGGCGCCGATCACGACGCCACCTCCTCGACCGCGCTGACCACCCGGGCGCCGTCGGGACGGCGCTCCATCTGCACCACCAGGTCGATCCCGCGCCGGACCTGCTCGGCGATCGCCGCGTGCGGCAGGCCGAGGCCGGCCATCAGCGCCAGCGTCTCGAGCCGCGCCAGCGCGTCGGCGGGAGAGTTGGCATGGACGGTCGAGAGGGCGCCGTCGTGGCCGGTGTTGAGCGCGGTCAGCAGGTCGAGCGCCTCCGGGCCGCGGACCTCGCCGATCACGATCCGGTCCGGCCGCATCCGCAGCGCGTTCCGCAAGAGGTCGCGGATCGTCACCTCGCCGCGGCCCTCGACCCCGGCCGGGCGGCTCTCCAGCCGCACCACGTGCGGCTGCTGCAGCCGCAGCTCGGCCGCGTCCTCGATCGTCACCACCCGCTCGCGCGGGGCGATGAAGCTCGAGAGCGCGTTCAGCAGCGTCGTCTTGCCCGCCCCGGTGCCGCCGCTGACGAGGACGCTGCGGCGCCCGCGCACCGCCTCCTCCAGCCTCGCCCGCTGCTCGGCGCCGAGCGTCCCCAGCTCGACCAGCTCCTCGGGGCCCGGCCGCCGTGCCCCGAAGCGGCGGATCGAGACCGCCGGGCCGTCGATCGCCAGCGGCGGGATCACCACGTTGACCCGCGAGCCGTCGCCGAGCCGGGCGTCGACCATCGGGCTCAGCTCGTCGACCCGGCGCCCCAGCGGCGCCAGGATCCGCTCGATCGCGTTGCGCAGCTCCTCCTCGTCGGCGAAGCGGACCGCGGTCGCCTCCACCACCCCGCGCCGCTCCACGTACACGCGCTCGGCGCCGTTGACCATCACCTCCTCGACCTCGGGGTCGGCGAGCAGCTCCTCGAGCGGCCCGAGGCCGACGCTGTCGCGGACGATCCGCGCCGCCAGCTCCGCCCGGTCCTCGCTGCCGAGGACGGCGGCCTCCTCGGCGACCAGCTCCTGGACCGCGTCGGCCAACTCGGCGCCCCGCCGCCCGGCCGCCGCCTCGTCGCGGCGCCGTTCTACCAGCCGCGCCCGCAGCGCCGCGGCCAGCTCGGCCAGGTTCCGCTCCCTCGCCGCGGCGTTCATGCGTGCGGCAGGATCGTCACCTGGCGGGCGAAGCTCTCGGCGTGGATCAGCGTCAGCGCCTGCGCCCGGGTGAGACCGAGCGTCGCCTCCGCTTCGCCGCCGGCCTCGGCTTCGGCGCCTGCCGCGAGTGCCAGCAGCGGCACCCCGGGGGCGGCGACGTAGGTGCGGCCCGAGCCGGCGCCCTTCGGTTCTACCGTGACCACGATGTCGACCCTGGTCCCCGGCGGTGGCGGCCCGGCGGCGAGGAGCGCGCCGGCGCCGGAGACCGCGATCTGCACCGGCCGGCGGCCGCGGCCGAGCAGCGGCCCCGGCTTCGAGCCCTCGCTCGGCGCCCGCAGCTCGGAAGCGAGCAGGTAGGAGCCGGCCGGCACCGGCGCCCGCGCGACCAGGCCGAGCGCCTGCGGCGGCGTTGAGAGCGCGCCCGGCGGCACGAAGCGCACCGGCACCCGGCGTACCTGGAGCCGCTGGACGAGCTTCGGATCGATCTGCTCGCCGGCCGCCAGCGAGGTCCCGACCACCACCACCGGCCGCAGCTCTCCGTAGCCGCTGGCGACCCGCTCGCCATAGCCGTCGGCGAGCACGGCCGAGATCGCCGCCGCTGCGAGCGCGGCAAAGCCGAAGGCGACAGCGCGTCTCCGCCGGCTCACCGCTCGACTCCCGCCGGCTCGAGCGGCAGCTCCAGTACCGCCTCGGTGCCTCCCGCCCCGGCCTGAAGGGCGAAGCTGCCACCGTGCTCGGCAGCGATCCGGCGCACGATCCGCAGCCCATGGCCGCGGCTCTCCTCGCCGCCGATCCGCCGCGCCAGCCGGCTCCGCGCTCGCGGCCCACCCGGTCGCTGCGCGCCGCGGCCGGAGTCGGCGACGACGACGCGCAGCCGCCCGCCGCGAGCGCTCGCCTTCACTACGACCCGGGCGCCTCCGTGCTCGATCGCGTTCGCCAGCAGGTTGTCGAGGGCCTGGCCGAGCTCCGCGGGGCTGCCGTTGACCGCCGCCGTGCCGCAGCGGCAGCGCAGCTCGAGCCCGCGCCCGGCGAGCGCCGCCCGCGCCCGCCAGCGGCCGACCGCCGCCTCGAGCAGCGGCGCCGCGGCCACCGTGGTGCGAACCGCCGTCGCCGCGCCGCCGCCGTTGATCTCCCGTTCGAGCCGCTCCAGGGCGGCGGCCGCCATCCGCACCGGCCCCTCGAAATCGCCAGCGGGGGTGCCGGCGACCGGCGCCGTCAGCGCCAGCACCTGGAGCGGCCGGCGGACCTCGTGCAGCGCCTCGTTCAGCGCCGTGCGGCGGCGGGCCTCGCGCACGCCGGCGAATCCAACCGCGCCGAGCGCCAGCACGAACGGCCAGCCGCCGACAAGCTGGTCGAGGGCCAGCGGCACCATCTCAGCTCACTCCTGACGGACCAACGGCGGACATGCCCCCTCAAGGGACATGCCCGCCGTGGTTCTCCCCCGACTCCACGCCGAAAGAGCGCAAAATGCGCACCCGGCACCCCGATGCGGTCTCGGCCAGGCGCTACGGAGCGCGCAGGTGCGCTCGGATAAGACCTCTTTACCTTTGGTATCCGTTCCGTTCCCAAACTAGAATTTGGCTTTGCGCGGGGGAAACGGCAGATTGTTCTGGAATACTTGATTTAGAAAAAAGCAGCTAACAGGTTCCGACAAGCCCCCCCAAGCAGACAAGATCGGAGAACCGCTCGTGCCCCAGACTCGCACCTCACCGGAAGGAATCACCCAACAGCTGGCCAAAGCCCTGGCGCACCCGCTCCGGGTGCGCATCCTGGCTTCGCTCCACCGCGGCATCTCGAGCCCGAACCAGCTTTCCCAGGAGCTCGGCGAGCCGCTCGGCAACGTCAGCTACCACGTCAAAACACTGCTCGAATTCGACTGCATCGAACTGGTCAAAACCGAGCCCCGGCGTGGCGCCGTCGAGCACTTCTACCGGGCCACGGAGCGTGCCTTCTTCAGCGACGAGGACTGGGCGAAGATCCCGGCCCCGGCGCGCCGCGGCATCACCGGCGTGATCCTCGAGTCGATCGGCAAGGACGCGACCGAAGCCCTGGGCGCGGGAACGCTCGACCAGCGCACCGATTCGCACGTCACCCGCTCGCCGCTGATCCTCGACGAGCAGGCCTGGCGCGACCTCAACGCGCTCCTCGGCGAGACCCTCGAGCGCGCCAACGAGATCCAGGACGAAGCAACCGCCCGCCTCGCCGAAACCAAGGGCGAGTCGATCAGCACCAAGCTGGCGATCCTCCACTTCGAGTCGCCCAGCGAGTAACGGCCCTCGGCCCCGGCCCGGCGCGGTGATCCAGGCACCGCCGCCGGCCGGTTGGCTGCTCAGCCCTCGATCAGCCGGTAGCCGACGCCCCAGATGTTCTGCACGTAACGGCTGTGGTCGGGGTCGAGCTTGCGCCTCAGCCGGCTTGCGTGCGAGTCCAAGGTCCTCGTGCTGCTCGGGCCGTTGAAGCCCCAGGCCGCCGCCAGCAGCTCCGACTTCGTGTAGACGCGGGTCGGGTCGGCGGCCAGCGCTTCGAGCAGGGCGAATTCCTTTTTCGCCAGGCGGATCTCGCGGCCGGCGACGTTGACCCGGCGCCGGGCGGGGTCGACGACGAGATCGCCGACCCG
>DASXOF010000009.1:0-22439 GCA_036494495.1 Solirubrobacterales bacterium
CGAGTTCGTCGACCGGATCCGCCTGATCAAGCGCCTGCAGGAGGAGCGCTTCATGCCGCTGAAGGCGATCCGCTCGGTCCTGGAGGAGGACCCGGAGCGGGCCGAAGCGCTGCTCCAGCTCGAGGACCAGATCCTCGACCGTGCCCTCGCCGGCGAGCGCTCCCGGACCAGCGCCACCGAGGTCCGCAGGCGCTACGGCGTCCCCCGCGAGGTGCTCGACCGGCTCGCCGAGCTCGGCGTCCTCACCCCCAACAGCCGTGGCTACTCGCCCTCCGACGTGACGATCATCGAGGCGATCAGCCGCTTCCGCGCCGGCGGCTACGACGAGCAGATCGGCTTCACCGTCTACGACACCCTGCGCTACAAGACCGCGCTCGAAGAGCTGGTGCGGCAGGAGGTCGAGGTGGTGATGGGGCGGCTCGCCGGCGAGGTGTCGCCGGAGCGGGTGGTGGAGATGCTCGAAGCCGGCGCCCAGCCGCTGAAGGACTTCATCGCCGCCCTCCACACCAAGCTGCTGGTGGCCGAGCTCGAGCGCCAGCGCGACGCGCGAAAAAACTAGGCCGGGACGACCTCGTCGCGGGTCGCCTCGATCCGCCGCTGTGACATCACATGGCCGCGCTCGCGGGCCAGCTCGGCCGCCTCCTCGAGCGCCTCGCAGGCCCCCGCCGCGTCGGTGGCGGCGCGCGCCTGGGCGAGGACCAGCAGCGCCGGCGGCAGCTGCCAGGCCATGCCGCGCTGCCGCGAGCCCGCCACCGCCTCCTCGGCCTGCGCCAGCGCCTCCTCGATGCGGCCTGTGCCGAGCAGGGCGCGGGCGCGCATCGTGCCGCGCCAGGCGGCCATCTCGCCGGGCGTCCCCATCGCCTCCCGGTAGCCGCGGTCGGCGAGCTCGACGTCGACCAGCGCCGCCTCGAATTCGCCCGCCTCGAGCTCCACGTAGGCGAGTGAGGTGAGGGCGATCGTGCGCGAGAAGACGTCGCCGAGCCGTTCGGTCAGCTCGCGGTTGCGGAGCGCGATCGCCAGCGCCCCCTCGGTGTCGCCGCGGTCGGCCAGCAGCTGTGCCCGGGTGCCGAGCGCCCAGCTCTCGGTCTCGAGGTCCTCGCGCGCCGCGGTTTCCGCCAGCGCCGCCTCGATCAGCCGCTCCGCCTCCTCTTCGTTGCCGCGCTCGCGCTGCGCCATCGCCTGCGCCACGTTCGCCCAGGCCCGCGGGCTGGCGATCACGACGCCGGCGCCGACCTCGGGATCGTCGCCCATCAGCGCGACGATCTCGGCCGCGGTCGCTTCGACCTCGTCGAGGTTGCCCGAGCACATCTGGGCGTAGGCCCCGGCGGCGCGGACGGCGACCGCCAGCGCCGGCTCGCCGGAGCGGTCGGCCAGCGCCTGCGCCTCGGCGACCGCCTGCAGCCATTCGCTTGAGGTCGCGGCCGCCCCCGGCCGCGCCGTCGTCAGCAGCTTCAGCAGGGCCAGCGAGTTGAGGTCATCCCTCGCGGTCGCGATCTCGGTCGCCTCGGCGACCAGGCCCTCGAAGACGTCCGGCTCGATCCCCAGCCGCCAGGCGTATTCGAGCTGCAGCATCCGCGAGAAGAGCCCGAGCTGGATCGATTCCTCGTCCTGCTCGAGCCGGTCGGTCAGCTCGGTCACCCGCCGCCACAGCGCCATCGACTCGCGCGGCTGGCTGTGGCCGGCGCGGTGCGCGGCGCGGGAGTACCAGCGCGCCGCTTCGCGCGGCTCGCCGCCCTGCTCGAAGTGGTGGGCGATCAGGCCGGCCAGCTCCTCGAGCCGCTCGCTCTCGAGCTCCACGGTCGCCCGCGCCACCGCCGCGTGGGTCCGCGCCCGCCGCTCGGCGAGCTGGCTCCCGTAGGCGACCTCGCGGGTCAGCGGGTGGCGGAAGGCGAGCGTGCGCTCGGGGAAGAGCTCGGCCTCGTAGAGGAAGCCGCCGTCGACCAGCTCGCGCAGCGTCGCCTCGGCCTCCTCGCGCGGCAGGCCGGCGGCGAGCCGGAGCAGCACCTCGCGCAGCTCCAGCCCGATCACCGCGGCGACCTGCAGCAGCGCCTTTGCCTCCGCCCCGAGACGGTCGATTCGCGCCGCCAGGATCGCCTGCACCGCGGCCGGCACGCCGGCGTCGTCGATCGGCTGCGCCAGCCGGTAGGCGCCGGGCTCGCCACTCAGGTAGCCGCACTCGGCCAGCTCGCGGACGACCTCCTCGATGAAGAACGGGTTGCCGCCGGTGCGCTCGTGGATCGCCGTCTCGATCCCGTGCAGCGAGGGGTCCGAGCCGGCGACGTCCCGCAGCAGCGCCGCCGTGTCGAGCGCGGTCAGGGGCTCCAGGGCGAGCTCGCGGTAGCCCTCGGCGCCGGCCCAGGGCGGCGCGTATTCGGGCCGGTAGTTGAACAGCACCAGGGTCTTGGTCCCGGCCACGGTCGCAACCAGCTCGGCCAGCATCGCCTCGCTGGCCGGGTCGATCCAGTGCATGTCCTCGACCACCAGGACCAGCGTCTTGCGCCGGTTCGGCGGGTTGACGAGCCGGCAGAGGATCTCGGCGAGGGCCCGCTGCCGCGCTTCCGGGCGCATCTGCGGCAGCGGCCGCTCTGGGTCGGGGAAGCCGAGGAAGTCGAACATCAGCGGCAGGTCGGAGGCGAAGGACTGGTCGAGCAGCAGGGTGCGGCCGGCGACCTTCTCGCGCGCCGCCCGCTCCGGCTCGCGCTCGCCGATCTCGAAGAAGGAGCGCAGCATCTGCAGGATCGGGCTGTAGGGGATCGCGGCGCCGTGCGACTGCGCCTGCGCCTCGAAGACCTCGATCCCTTCGCGCTGGTGCTGGCGCTCGGCCAGCTCGCGCAGCAGGCGGCTCTTGCCGACTCCCGGCTCGGCGACGAGCCCGACCACGGCGCCGTCGCCGGCCTCGGCCCGGTCGAGCGCCTCGGCCAGCAGCGCCAGCTCCGCGTCGCGGCCGACGAAGCGGCTGAAGCCGCGCTCGCGGGCGAGGTCGAGCCGCGAGCGGGCGTGGCCGACCCCGGCCAGCTCGTAGACCCGCACCGGCCGGCTCGCGCCCTTGATCTCGAACTCACCGAGGTCGTCGAGCTCGAGGAAGCCGGTGGCGAGCGCTGCCGTGCTCTCGGTCAGGTACGCCTTGCCGGGCTCGGCCAGCGCCTCCATCCGCTGCGCCAGCCCGACCGTGTGGCCGATCGCGGTGTAGGCGCCGTCGCCGCCGCCGATCGCCCCGGCGACGACCTCGCCCGAGCTGATCCCGATCCGGGTCGAGAAGTTGAGGCCGGGGTTGCGGCGCAGCTCGGCCGCGTACCCGGCGACGTCGTCGAGCATCCGCAGCGCCGCGTAGCAGGCGCGCTGGGCGTGGTCCTCGTGGGCGACCGGGGCGCCGAAGACGGCCATGATCCCGTCGCCGGTGAATTTGTCGACGGTGCCCTCGAACTCGGCGACCGCGTCGGCGAGGATCGCGAAGAAGCGCTGCATGATCGCCGCCCACTCCTCGGGGTCGCGCCCCTCGGCCAGATCCATCGAGCCGCTGACGTCAGCGAACAGGACCGTGACCTGCTTGCGCTCGGCGTCGTCCCCAGTGCGATTCGACACGATCTCTAAGGGTAGACAGGTCCGCCTGTAGGCTGACTTTCGTGCGGGCGGCGCTGGTAACCGGGTCCTCGACCGGCATCGGGCGGGCAACGGCGCTTGCCCTCGACCAGGGTGGCTGGAAGGTCTTCGCCGGGGTGCGCCGCGAGGAGGACGGCGAGAGCCTGCGCGCCGTCGCCTCGGAGCGGCTGACGCCGGTGATGCTCGACGTCACCTCGCCGGAGCAGATCGCCGCCGCGGCCGAGCGGATCGCCGCCGAGAGCGAGAACGGCCTGCACGGCCTGGTCAACAACGCCGGGATCGCGGTGCCGGGGCCGCTGGAGACGCTGCCGCTCGACCAGTTCCGCCGCCAGCTCGAGGTTGGCCTCGTCTCCTACCTCGCCGTCACCCAGGCCTTCCTGCCGCAGATCCGCGGTGCCGGCGGCCGCGTCGTCTTCCTCAGCTCGATCGGCGGCCGCATGGCGGTCCCGCTCAACGGCCCCTACCACGCCGCCAAGTACGGCACCGAGGCGATCGGGGACTGCTTCCGCCAGGAGCTGGCGAAGTGGGGGATCCGGGTCGCGATCATCGAGCCGGGCTCGATCGACACCCCGATCTGGGACCGCGGCGCGGCCAACGCCGAGGAGATCCTCGCCTCCTCGCCGGAGACCGAGCGTCTCTACGGGCCGGCGATCGAGCGCTTCCGCGAGGTGGTGCGCCAGACCGCCGAGCGTGGCATCCCGCCCGAGCGGGTGGCGAAGGCGATCGTCCACGCGCTCGAGTCGAAGCGCCCCCGCAGCCGCTACCTGGTCGGGATCGACGCCAAGCTCCAGGCCCGGATCGTCCCGCTGATCCCGACCCCGGTCCTCGACCGGCTGGTCGGCCGGCACCTCGCGCTGCGCTAGCGCCTGCGCCCTATACTGCGGGCACCGATTGACTGGTCAATCAACCAGCGCGGAGGGCGACGGCATTTGCGAGTAGCCGCAGTACAGCTGAACTCTAACGGCGACAAGTCGAGGAACCTGGAAGCGGCCGAGCGGCTGGTGCGCGCCGCTGCCGCCGACGGCGCCGAGCTGGTGGCGCTGCCGGAGAAGTGGAACCTGCTGGCGGCGGGGGAGGAGCTGCTCGCCGGCGCCGAGCCGCTCGACGGCCCGAGCCTCGCCGCCGCCCGCGGTTGGGCGCGCGAGCTCGGCGTCCATCTGCTCGCCGGGTCCGTCGCGGAGGCGACCGGCGAGCGCGCCTTCAACACCTCGGTCCTCGTCGGCGCCGACGGCGAGGACCTCGCCGTCTACCGCAAGGTCCACCTCTTCGACGTCGACGCCGGCGGCGTCTCCTACCGCGAGTCGGCCCACGAGCAGCCCGGGGAGGAGCTGGTGACGGCTGCGGTCGGCGAGCTCGTCGTCGGGCTCAGCGTCTGTTACGACCTCCGCTTCCCCGAGCTCTACCGGATCCTCGCCCTGCGCGGGGCAGAGCTGCTCTGCGTCCCCTCGGCCTTCACCACCCCCACCGGCCGCGACCACTGGGAGGTGCTGCTGCGGGCGCGGGCGATCGAGGACCAGGCCTTCGTCCTCGCCCCCAACCAGGTCGGCAAGGCGCCGCCGCACTTCGACTCCTGGGGGCACTCGGCGATCGTCGACCCCTGGGGCCGGCTGCTCGCCGTCGCTGCCGAGGGCGAGCGCTTCGTCGCCGCCGACCTCGACCTGGCCGAGCGCAAGCGGGTGCGCGAGTCGCTGCCGGCGCTCGCCCACCGCCGCCCCGGCGCCTACGAATGGCCCCAGATCGCGGAGGCGCGGGCCTGATGGCGAAAGCGCCGCCGGCCGAGAAGCGCCGTCAGATCCTCGACGCCGCCGTCCGCGTCTTCGCCCGCCAGGGCTTCCACGCGACCCGCGTCTCCGACATCGCCGACGAGGCCGGCGTCGCCTACGGGCTCGTCTACCACTACTTCAACTCGAAGGAAGAGGTGCTGAACGAGCTCTTCGTCGAGCGCTGGTCGCTCTTGATCGCGGCGATCGAAGAGGCCGACCGGGCCGGCGGGCCGCACCGCGAGCGGCTCGCCGCGGTCGCCAGCTTCATCATCGACTCCTACCGCCACGACCCCGAGCTGATGAAGGTGATCATCGTCGAGGTCACCCGCGCCGCCAACTCCTTCGGCCAGACCCACCTGACCGAGATCCGCCGCGCCTACGAGTCGATCGCCAAGATCGTCGCCGACGGCCAGGAGGCGGGGGAGTTCCGCAGCGACGTCGCCCCGATCTTCGCCTCGATGGCCTTCTACGGGGCGATCGAGCAGCTGCTCTCGGGCTGGATCTTCGATGTCGTCCCCAGCACCGAAGGTGGCTTCGAAGAGGCGAAGGACCTGCTCGTCACGACCATCTGCGACGGCCTCCGGCCGCGCTGAGGTGGTTTACTGCCACATCCCCGAGGGAAGGCGAACTGCGTGGACAACGAGATAGTCAGGCGTCTGGTCTGGAGCGGGATGCTCGCGGCCAGCGGAGCGATAGCCAGCATCGCCGCCACCCGCCTCGCGGCGGTCCTCTACCGCCGCCTCTTCGACGAAGACCCACCGGAGTAGCCGATGCCCGACGCCCCCAAACCTCCGTCCGGTTCGTCCGACCCCGCCGCCGCCGGCACGCCCGGCCCGACGCCGCCGCAGGCGCCGCCGCCGATCCCGCCGCCGCAGTCGCCCCAGGACGAGCGCTCGCTGGCCGACCTCGTGGTCGAGGTCTCCGAGCGCGGCTCGAGCCTGGTCCGCGAGGAGATCGAGCTCGCCAAGGCCGAGGTCTCCGAGAAGCTCGGCAAGCTGCTGCGCGGCTCGGTCGTCGGCGTCGCCGCCGGCGTCTTCGCCTTCCTCGCCCTGATCCTGGTGATGGAGGGCGTCGCCTGGCTGCTGAACGAAGAGGTCTTCGACGGCAAGACCTGGCCCGGCTTCTTCATCGAGGCCGCGATCTTCCTGCTGATCGCCGCCCTCGCCGGGCTGCTCGCCTACAAAGCCGTCAAGGCCGGTTCGCCGCCGGTGCCGCAGCAGGCGATCGAGGAGGCGAAGCTGACCAAGGAGACGCTGACCGGGGAGCCGGGCGCCGCGACCGCGCCGATCCCCTCGAAGGAGGCCAAATGAGCACGCCGGAGCGACCCGCGACCGCCGGCCGCCCCGGCCGCTCGGCGGAGGAAATCCGCCGCGACATCGACGTCCAGCGCCAGCAGCTGGGGACCTCGGTCGAGGCGCTGCGGGGCCGCGTCAACGAGCTGACCGACTGGCGCCAGCAGGCCCGGGAGCACAAACGCGAGCTGATCATCGGCGCCGCCGCGGTCGGGTTCCTCGTCGGGATCCGCCTGATGCGCGGCCGCCGCAAGAACCGCTAGCCAGCAGCGGAGCGCCGCTCAGCGCAGCAGGTCCCAGTTGACGGAGCCGACGCCGAGCAGGCCAGGGCCGACGTGGGCGCCGATCACCGGGCCGATCTCGTTGGTGAAGGCGGTCTCGCAGCCGAAGATCTCGCGGCACTCGTCGGCCAGCCCGGACGCCGTCTCCTCGTCCTGGATGTACTGGACGACCCAGGCGTCGGCGCCGGCCTCGTGCCGCTGGCGGGCGTAGTCGCGCAGCCGCTCGAGCGAGCGGGCGCGGGTGCGGACCCGTTCGATCGGGGTGATCTCGCGGTCGATCGTCAGGATCGGCTTGATCTTCAGGGCGCCGCCGATCCAGGCGCTGGCGCCGCCGATCCGGCCGCCCTTGCGCAGGTACTCGAGGGTGTCGACCGCGAACCACATCTTGATGCTCTCGCGCACGCCCCGGGCCCGGGCGATCGCCTCCTGCGGGCCGCCGCCGGCGGCGATCGCGGCGCTCGCGGCGAGCACGCAGAGGCCGGTCGCCCCGCAGGCCATTTCGGAGTCGTAGAGGTGGATGCGATCGCCGTCGCGCCCGTCGGCGATCAGCCGCTCGCGGGCCTGGTTGGCGGCGGCGAAGGTGCCGGAGATCGCCGAGGAGAGGTGGATCGAGACGACCTCGCGGCCGCTGTCGAGCAGCGGCCCCCAGACGTCGATGAAGTCGCCGATCGAGGGCTGCGAGGTGGTCGCGCCCGCGGTCGAGTTGCGGAGCCGCTGGTAGAAGTCGCCGTAATCGGTGACGTCGAGCTCGCGCTCCTGCTCGCCGTCGATCGAGACGTAGAGGCTGATCATCTCGATCCCCCGCTCGGCCAGCATCTCGGCGGGCAGGTAGGCGGTGCTGTCGCAGACGATCGCGGTCTCGGCGGACGAGGTCAAGGCGGGCGATTCTTACAGAACTGGCCGCTCCGCCAGTCTCAGCGCCGCTTGCCGCCCGGCTCCCGGGGCGAGCGCAGAGCCTGGCTATACTTATTGAAGTGAGCGATACGCCAGAGGCCGCAGTCACCCTCACCGACAAGGCCGCCGCGAAGATCGGCGAGCTGCTGACGGGCCAGCCCGACGGCGGCGAGCAGGCGCTCCGCGTCGCGGTGCGAGGCGGTGGCTGCTCCGGCTTCCAGTACGCGCTCGCCTTCGACAAGCCGAAGGCCGAGGACCACGTCTTCGAAGCCGATGGCGTCTCCGTCGTCGTCGACAAGGTCAGCATGCAGTTCGTCTTCGGCTCCGAGGTCGACTATGTGGAAGGCCTGCAGGGCGCGGGCTTCCAGGTCAACAACCCGAACGTCGTCGCCGCCTGTGGCTGCGGCTCTTCTTTCCAGGTGAAAGAGGACGCTGCCGGCGCCGCTGTCTAGCGCCGCCGTCCGTCTCGACGAAGTTGCCTTTCGACCCGGATAGCGGGCCATTCGGCAACCTTCGCTCGCGCTCGGCTATTCGATCTGCAGGGGGGGCGACTGCCCGGGGGGGCCGGCCTGCGCCGGGGCCGCGGCGGCCTCGGGCTGCTCGACGCCGAGTAGGTCCGCCAGTTCGCCAGAGTCGGACATCTCCTCGACGATGTCGGCGCCGCCGACCAGCTCGCCGTTGACGTAGAGCTGCGGGAAGGTCTGCCAGTCGGAGATCTCAGCGGTCACTTCGCGCAGCGGCTGCAGGGCGGGGAGGACGTCGATCGCGCCGTACTCGGCGCCCATCGCGTCGAGCGTCTGCACCACCCGCATCGAGAACCCGCAGCGGGGCATGTCCGGCGTGCCTTTCATGAACAGCAGCACCGGGTTGGCGGAGATCAGCTCTTCGACTTTGGACTTCAGCTCTGGGTCGGCCATGGGCCTAAGACTAGCCAGTCGGGTTCGCCGGCCTCAGAGCTGGGTCGCGATCACGCCGATCAGGCCCGCCACCATCGTGACCAGGGCAGCGAGCAGCGTGCCGCCGACGATGACGAGAGTCTGGTTGAGCGAGCTGATCCTGCCGTCGATGCCTTCCATCCGCACCTCGAGTCGATCCATCCGCCCATCGAACTGAACCATCCGCCCCTCGAGGCCACCCATCCGCCCCTCGAGCCCCGCCATCCGGGTCTCGACCTTCCCGACCCGGGCGTCGAGACGCCCGAAACCGCGGTCGACCTTTTCGCTCAGGTCGTCCAGCCGGGAATCGGTCCAGGTCGATCGCATTGCCTCCATGCCTCCAGCCTAGGGAGAAAAGTCGTACGCGTGGCGCACGAGATTGAGACGTTTCGTCTACAGCGTAGACGAAACTACGGAGCGACCGAGGTCTTGACCGAGAGCGCGTGGATCGTGCCGTCGTCGAAGCGCGCTTTCACCGCGGCCTTGACCAGGCGGTGCTGGTCGATCCGCGAGAGGCCCTCGAACTGCGGGGCGGAGACATCGGCCCGCAGGTGCTGGCCGCCGCCGTCTTCGTCGCTCACCTCGACGCTGGCGCCGGGCAGCGCCGCCTCGATCATCCGGCGCAGCTCCTCGAGGTCGACCGGCATCGGGCTCAGCCCGCGAGCTTCTCGCCGACCGTGTCGAGCATCTCCTCGACCCGGACGAACTTGACGCGGGGGCGGCCGTGCGGCTCGCCGCGGCCGACCTCGGCCTCGTCGATCGCCTGCCAGTCCTCGAAGCTGACGTAGCGGACGTTGCGCTCGCCGAGCAGCTGCTCGACCGCCTCCGGCTCGGGCTTCTCGGGCGCGAGCAGGGTGCCGGACTCGACGTCGGCGAAGAGGTGCTGGACGGTCTCCAGCGCGTCTTTCTTGTTGGTCCCGATTACGCCGGAGGGGCCGCGCTTGATCCAGCCGGCGGTGTAGTGGCCGACCTTGTGCCCGCCGTCGTGGGAGTCGAGGATGCGACCGCCCTCATTGAGGATCAGGCCGCGGCGCTCGTCGAAGGGCACGCCCTCGATCGGGATGCCGGTGTAGCCGACCGAGCGCAGGATCAGCCCGCACTCGAGCTCTTCGCGCTCGCCGCTGTCCTTGGCGCGCAGGGCGCCGCCTTCCTCGACCAGCTCGTTGCGGCCGACGACGATCGATTCGACCTTGCCGTCGCCCTTGATCTCGATCGGCGAGGCGAGGAAGCGCAGCACGATCCGCTGCTTCTTGCCCTCCGGCTGCCGTTCCGAGTACTCCTTCAAGATCTCGTAGTTGACCCTGGTCGTCTTGTCGACCTCGTCGGACTCGACGAAGGCCTTGCTGGCGGCGTCGATCTCGACGTCGGCCGGGTCGACGACGACTTCGGCGCCCTCCATCTCCCCGAGCTCCTTGATCTCGGGGTTGGTGAAGGCCGCCTGCACCGGGCCGCGGCGACCGAGCACGACGATCTCCTTGATCTGCTTTTGGTCGAGCAGCTCGATCGCGTGGTCGGCGGTGTCGGTCTGGCGCAGCTCGTGGTCGGTCAGCGCCAGCATCCGCGCCACGTCCATCGCGACGTTGCCGTTGCCGACCACCACCGCGCGCTCGCAGGAGAGGTCGAAGGCGTCGTCGGCGTAGTCGGGGTGGGCGTTGTACCAGCCGACGAAGGCGGTGGCGGCATGGCTGCCGGCCAGCTCCTCGCCGGGGATCCCGAGCGAGCGGTCGGTCTCGCAGCCGACCGTGAAGACGATCGCGTGGTAGAGCTTCTCCAGCTCTTCGACTTCGATGTCGCGGCCGACCTTGACGTGGCCGAAGAAGCGGAAGCCGTCGCGGGCGGCGGTTTTCTCGTAGACCCGGATCACCGACTTGATCTTCGGGTGATCTGGGGCGACGCCGCCGCGGACCAGCCCGAACGGGGTCGGGAGGCGGTCGAAGAGGTCGACCTGGGCGTGCAGGTCGCCGTCCTTGAGGATGTGCTCGGCGGCGTAGAAGCCGGACGGGCCGGCGCCGACGATCGCGACGCGGAGCGGGGTCTCTTCAGTGCCTACTTTGCTCATGGGAACGCGGAAATATAGGGAACCGGCATCGCCGGGCCCGCTCAGCCGAGGCTCGAGGCGGGGGCCGCGACGGCGCTCGGCGTGCCGTCGAGCGCGTCGAGCGCCTTGCCGACCGACATCGCGACACAGGTGAAGATCGGCGTCTCGCGCTCGGTGTACTCGCTCGACTCGGTCGGCCGCAGCTCGTTGACCAGGTCGAGGAACATCCCCGGGTCGTCGCCCTCGAAGCAGACCACGAACTCCTGGTCGTCGAGCCCGTATGAGTAGGTCGTGTTGATCGTGATCTCGGGGTAGCGGCGGCCGACCTCGATGTGGCTTTTCATGATCCGCCCGCGCTCGGCCGGCGGCAGCCCGTACCAGCGCCGCTGCTTGACCATCGGGTAGAGGAAGAGGTACTTGCGCTCGGTCACGCAGATCTCCGGCCGCGCCTTCTCGTCGGAGTAAGGCGAGACTTTCGTCATCGAGAGGTAGGAGTAGGGCGTCTCGGCCCATTTCGCCAGCCCGCTCTGGCCGAGGACGACGTGGAAGGTGTGGATGTCGTCGAGGTTCGGGCTCTGGGTCAGCAGCACCAGGTCGACGTCGCCGCGCGTTCCTATGGTTGAGTAGGCGCGCAGCGATCGATCGACGGCGAAGTCCTCGCAGGCCGCGAGGAACTCCTGCTTGTCGGCGGCGCGCAGCTCGGCGTCGCGACGGCGCCAGGCGGGATCAATCTTGAAGAAGCTGAATTTGGCGAAAGTGCGGTCTGCCATCGTGGCCACGATAGCGCTCGGCCTCGCGCTGGCCGGGCCGTCTGGGGCGGCGGCGGCGAGCAGCAGCGTCTCGTTCCTCTTCGCTCCGAAGAAGGTCGACGTGGCGCTGGTCTGGCTGCCGGCCGGCACGACCGTCGACCAGCTGGCTGCCGTCGGCTTTTCGCCCGGTTTGATGAGCGCCGGGCTCGGAACTGTGCCGGCGGCTCAAACCTATCTCGACGTCGGCCAGGGCAACCGGGTCTTCGACTCCCTCTACGGCGAAGCGCTGCCGGAACCGCCGGGCGCGTCAGACCGGGTCGCCTGCCGGCGTTGGTTCGAGCAGGCGGTTCGTCGCGCCGAATCGGCGCCGGCGGAAATCGAGCCCAATCTGCTCGGCCAGCAGCTGGCGGCGCACGCCGTCGCCTTCCTGCGTTTCGGCCCCTTCCCCTGCGCCTTCGGTGGCCCCGAACAGGAGCTCGGCCGTCCGCTGAGCCAAAGCGTGTTCATGATGAGCGAAGCCAGGCTCGAGCAGCTGCGCGCGCTGCCGCACGCCTTCGGCCCGCGCACCCTCGTGATCGCCGTCGCGCGCCCGACCGGGAGGAGCGACGAGCCGCTGGCGATCGGGATCGCCGGGCCGGGCTTCAGCGGCGCCGACGCCGGCGACCTCACCTCCGACAGCACCCGGACCGACGGCTACGTGCTCTCGACCGACCTCGCGCCGACCGTCCTTGACCGCTTCGGGATCTCGGTCCCGAGCCAGATGTCGGGCCAGCCGATCTCCGCCGAGGGCGCCCTCGACCCGGCGGGGATCGTCGCCCTCGGCGACCGCATGGCCGAGGTCTCGCCCCGGCGCGGGCCGGTGATCGGCTACAGCCTGCTCGCCTGGGTGCTGGCGCTGGTGCTGGTGATCGCGGTCACCCGCGGCGCCGCCGCCCGGATCGCGGTCCGCCTGATCGTCCTCTCCGTCGTCTACCTGCCGCTCCTCTTGCTCCTCGGCGCCGCGCTGGAACCGGCCGAGGTGCCGGAAACGCTGCTCGTGCTGCTCGGGGCGCCGCTGCTGGCAGCCCTGACCGTGGCGGCGCTGCGCGACTACCGGGCGCTCGCCGTCGCGGCCGGGGTCACCGTGCTCGCCTACGCGATCGACATGATCGCCGGCTCGCCGCTGACCTCGCTCTCGCTGCTCGGCCCGAACCCCGGCCTCGGCGTCCGCTTCTACGGGATCGGCAACGAGCTCGAGGCGCTGCTCGCGGTGCTCGTGGTCGGCGGCATCGGCGCCGGCCTCGCCGGCTTCGCGCCCCGTGCCAGCCCCCGCGCCGCGGCCTCGGCCTTCCTCGGCATCGGCCTCGTGGCGGCGCTGGTCTTCGCCGCCGGGCGCTTCGGTGCCGACGTCGGCGCCGCGATCGTCTTCCCGGTCGGCGCCGCGGTGGCGGCGGTCGCGGTCGCCGGCGGCCGCCGGCGGATGGTCCTGCTGGTGATCGCGATCCCCTTCGCGATGGTCGCTCTGCTGGCGTTGATCGACCTCGTCTCCGGCGCCAACGCCCACCTCACGCGCTCGGTTCTCGACGCCGGCGGCCTGCACTCGCTCGGCGACGTCGCCCAGCGCCGCCTGCAGCTCTCGGTCAAGAGCTTCGGCCGCCCGGTCCTGCTCATCTTCCTGCCCCTGGTCGCGCTGTTGGCGGGTCTGGCGATCTGGCGGCGCGACCTGCTCGCCGCCTGGCTCGGCGACCGCCCGGCGATGCGGGCCGCCCTGCTCGGCGCCCTGGTCGCCACCCTGGTCGGCACCCTCGCCAACGACTCCGGCGCTCTGCTGCTGGTGATCGGCGCCGCCTACCTGCTCGTCTTCGCCGCCTATGCCTGGGCCGAGTCGGGAAGGTCGGTGCAACCCGGCGCCGAAGCTGGAGTAGGAAATCGAAGTGGAAGAGCCGATTCTGCGACAAGCCCGGCACCCGGCCTCGCCAACTGAGACCGGCCGATCATCTACCCTTTGTCTCCTGTGCGCATAGGGCTCGTCTCGCCATATTCCTGGTCTTATCAGGGAGGCGTAAACCGGCACGTCGAGGCGCTTGCCGAGGAGTTCATCGGTCGTGGCCACGATGTCCGCGTGCTTGCTCCCTTCGACCCCCCGGGGCGGCTCAGCCGTGCCCTGCATCGGGCCGCGCCGGAAAGTCGCGAGATGCCCGATTACCTGGTGCCGCTGGGGCGGACTGCCGGCTTCGGCGCCAACGGCTCGGTCTCCAACCTGGCGCCGTTCCCCGCCGGCGGCGTCGCGGCGCCGCGACGCGCCGTCCGCGCCGGCGATTTCGACGTCATCCACGTCCACGAGCCGGTGGTGCCGCTGGTCGGCTGGAACGCCACCCTCGGCGCCGACTTCGAGACCCCCGTTGTCGGCACCTTCCACACCTACTCGACCAAGCCGGTTCCCAACTACATCGCCAACGCGCTGGGCGCACGCCGTGTCTTCAACCGGCTCTCGGCCCGGATCGCCGTCTCCGAGGCGGCCGCCTGGACCGGCCGCCGCTGGTTCGGCGGCGAGTACACGATCGTCCCCAACGGGGTCGACGTCGACGCCGCTCCCGCCGGCCTGGCGCCGACCAGCGAGGAGCTGCGGATCCTCTTCGTCGGCCGCCCCGAGGAGCGCAAGGGGCTGCCGATCCTGCTCACCGCCTTCGGCGCCCTGGTCGAGCACGTCCCCTGCCGGCTGACCGTGATCGGGGCCGAGCGGGAGGACGTCCTCCGCTACCTCGCCGACCCCGAGCTGATGGCCTCGATCGATGTCCACGGCCGCGTCGCCGGCGACGAGCTCTGGGCCGAGCTGCACCGCGCCGACGTCCTCTGCGCGCCGTCGCTCTCGGGCGAGAGCTTCGGCATGGTCCTGACCGAGGCGTTCGCGGCCGGCACCCCGGTGGTCGCCTCCGGCATCGCCGGCTACAGCGACGTCGTCACCGACGGCGTCGACGGCGTCCTGGTGCCGCCGGCCGACCCGCAGCGACTGGCCGAGGAGCTGCAGCGCCTCCACCACGAGCCCGAGCGGCTGGCCGCGATGGGCTTCGCCGCCCGCCGCAGCGCCCAGCGCTACGCCTGGCCCCGGGTCGCCGACCAGATCACCGCGGTCTACGAGCGGGCGATCGCCTCGCCGGTGCCGCAGACCAGTGGCGAGCGCCTCGCCCAGTGGGCGGGGCTGCGTCCCGCCGACGGCGAGCCGCGGCGCCCGGCCGAAAAGCTGCCCTCGCTCGACCCGGTTCCGGCCCAGGCCGGCAAGCGCGGCCGCCGCGTCGCGCGGCGGATCGGGCTCGGTGTCGCCGCCATCCTCGGGATCGGGCTGAGCGTCCTCGCGGCGCAGAAAATCGGCGTCGACAAGGTGGTCGAAAGCATCGTCCGCTCCGACATGAGCTGGGTCGTGATCGCCCTCCTGCTGATGATGAGCTCACTCTTCTTCCGTGCGGCCTCCTGGTACTGGATCGCCCGCGCGGCGCTGCCGAACCGGCCGATCCGCCGCCGCGACGTCACCTCGGCGACGATGATCGGCGTCCTCATGTCGGCGACCCTGCCTGCCCGCCTGGGCGAGCCGGCCCGCGCCCTGGCGCTCGCGCGCCGGACCGGCCGCATGCGCGAAACCTTCCCGGTCCTGATCGGGACCCTGGTCTCGCAGACGATGCTGAACATCGTCGCCCTGATCATGCTCGGCGTGATCATCGTCTCTACCACCCCGCTCTTCCACGAAAGCACCAAGCAGATCTTCCTCTTCAGCCTGGTGCCGCTGATCCTGCTGCTGGTCGTGCTGATCGCTCCGGTGGTGATGCGGCGCAACGGCAACGGCCGCGTCGCCCGGATCGGCGCCGCCATCCACAAGGCGCTGGTCCAGGTTCGCGCCGGCCTCACCGTCTTCCGCGACCCGCGCCACGGCATCGCCGCGGCAGCCGCCCAGCTCGGCGCCTGGGCGATCCAGCTCGCCGCCTGCTGGGCGCTCCTGTTCGCGCTCGGCCTCGACGGCAAGACCGGGATCGGCGCCGCCGCCGCGGTCCTCTTCGCCGTCAACGTCACCGCCGTCGTCCCGGCGACCCCGTCCAATATCGGCGTCTTCCAGCTCGCCGTGATCAGCGTCCTGCACACCGGCTTCGGCGTCAGCACCGCCGACGCGCTGGCGTATGGCGTGATCCTGCAGGCGGTTGAGATCGCGACCGCGGTTGCCCTGGGCCTGCCGGCGCTGGTGAGGGAGGGCTTGACCTGGAGCGACCTGCGCGTGCAGGCGCTGTCGACGGCGCCGGTGAGGTTGGAGCCGTGGCGGGGCGGTGCGCGTCGGGCGCGGCAGGGCGAACGTACGACTGTTTAGGGACTCGGTTCCTAGGGATCAGGGTTTGGCGGGGGCGATCGCCGGGGCCTCCTCTGAAAACGCTCCGCCTTCGGCTCCGCTTGAGTGTTTTCAGAGGAGACCCCGACACTCGCCCAACGAAACGAAGGACCTACCCCCCTTTGTTTAAAGCTGACTAGGGACAAGCGTTAGCCGCTGCCGATCGGGCTTCCCCGGCCAGCGTCCGTCCCTTGTCAGCTAAATAAGAGAGATTGGGGCCCTCTCGGTTTCGTGAGAGGGATGTCGGTACGCCCTCCCAAAACACTCAAGCGAGCGGAGCGAGCGTTTTGGGAGGGGGTGCCGACAGCCCTCCCGCCCAGCCCTGATCCCTATACGGCAGTCTCCGCCTGGGCCGCAGCTTTTCCATCCTCCGCATCGTCATCACCCTCATCCGGCTCCGCCTCCGGCGGCAACTCCCCACCCCGCTCAGTCCCGGCGATCAACTCGTCGCTCACCTTCGACTCCGGAATGAACCCAGACTTCATCCCGAAATAAACCGCCTGCGGATGGTGCGCGATGATCGCCACCGTCGACTGCTCCGGCATCACCGCGAAACCGCCGGAAAGAGTCATGCCGACGTCCTCCAGCCCCAAGAGGCGCCAGACCTTGGTGTGCTCGGATTGGTCGGGGCAGGCGGGGTAGCCCCAGGAGTAGCGGCGGCCCTGGTCGGGCTCGATCCCGAGCTCGGAGCGGACGTGGGAGTGGAGCCACTCGGCCGAGCCCTCGGCCGCCTGGACGCCGAGCCCGTGGACGTAGAGCTGTTCGGCGAACTCGCCTTCTGACTCCAGGCGCTCGATCAGCTCGGTCACCTCGGGGCCGACGGTGACGCCCTGCAGGGCGACGACGTCGCGTTCGCCGGAGTCGAGCGGGCGGTAGAAGTCGGCGAGGCAGATGCGGTCGTGGCGCGGCTGCCGCGGGAAGACGAGGCGCTCGAGCTCGACCTCGGGGTTCTCGGGGTCGAAGACGACGAGCTCGTTGCCGTCGGCGTTGCAGGGGAAGTAGCCGAGCCGCGCGCGCGGGTGCAGGTAGTCCTGCTCGCGCCACATCCGCTCCAGCCGCGGCGCGAAGCCCTCCTCCTCGACGGTGCCCTCGACCAGCTCGCGCCAGGCCTCGCCCTTCACCCCTTTGCCGCCCCAGTGGAGCTTGAAGAGGACGTGGCGGTCGAGGTGGGGGTAGACCTCGGCGAGGTCGACCGGGATCTCGCGGACGCCCCAGAAGGGCGGCGCGGGAATCGCGACGTCGGTCCGGGCGGCCGAGCGCACGCTCGCGTCGGTGACCGGCGGCGCGTCGTCCTCCACGACCACCTTCTCGCGCAGCTGCTTGGCCTCGGCCCGGATCCGCTCGACCAGCGCCGCCCGCGCCTCGGCGTCGACCAGGGCGTCCATCGTGTCGAGGCCCTGGAAGGCGTCCTTGCAGTAGAAGACGCCGGGCTCGTAGACCTCGTCGGACTCCTTGCCCTTCGGGTAGAGGGTGCGGCGCCCGAAGTCGCGGTTGATCGCCGCGCCGCCGATCAGCACCGGGAAGCCGAGCCCGCGCTGGTGCAGCTCGGCGACGCAGGTCGGCATCTGCTTCGAGGTCGAGACCAGGAGCGCCGAGAGGCCGATCGCGTCGGCTTCGTGCTCGACCGCGGCCTCGATGATCGCGTCGACCGGCACCTGCTTGCCGAGGTCGACGACGCTGTAGCCGTTGTTGGTGAGGATCGTGTTGACCAGCGACTTGCCGATGTCGTGGACGTCGCCGAAGACGGTCGCGATCACGACCTTGCCCTTGGCGTGGCCGTCGATCCGGTCGAGGTAGTTCTCGAGCTGCGACACCGCGCGCTTCATCACTTCCGCCGATTGCAGGACGAAGGGCAGGATCAGTTCGCCGGCGCCGAATTTGTCGCCGACCTCCTTCATCGCCGGCAGCAGCACCTGGTTCAGGGTCGGGACGGCGCCGATCTTCTCCACCGAGCGGTCGATCCACTCCTCGACCCCGTCCTTCTTGCGGCGCAGGATGTGCCAGTGCAGGGCCTCCTCGGGCTCCATCCCCTCGGTCGGGTCGGCCGCCGCCGCCGCGTCGTCCTCTTCGCCCTTCGACTCGAAGTGGGCGATGAACTTCTCGAGCGCGTCCGGGGCGCGGTTGAAGACCAGGTCGTTGGTCAGCTCGCGCTCCTCGTCGGGGATCTCGCTGTAGGGGGTGATGTGGTTCGGGTTGACCATCGCCAGGTCGAGGCCGGCCTCGACGCAGTGGTGGAGGAAGACCGAGTTGAGGACCGCGCGCGGCCGCGGGCTGACCCCGAAGGAGACGTTGGAGACGCCGAGCGAGGTCTTGACGCCGGGGATCTCGGCCTTGACCCGGCGGATGCCCTCGATCGTCTCGACCGCCGAGGGGCGCCACTCCTCGTCGCCGGTGGTGAGGGTGAAGGTGAGGAGGTCGAAGATCAGCGCCTCGGGCTCGAGCCCGTGCTCGTCGCAGGCGATCTGCTTGATCCGCTGCGCGATCTCGACCTTGCGCTCGACCGTCTTCGCCATTCCGACCTCGTCGATCGTCAGCGCGATCAGAGCCGCCCCATGGGCCTTCGCCAGCGGCACCACGACGTCGGCCTTGGCGCGGCCGGCCTCGAGGTTGACCGAGTTGACGATCGCCCGCCCGGGGATCTGCTCGAGCGCCGCCTTGATCACCTCGGGTTCGGTCGAGTCGACCTGGATCGGCGAGGGCTGGGCGAGCGAGATCCGCTTCACGACCTGGCTCATCTGCACGTCCTCGTCCTGGCGCTCGGTCAGCGCGACGCAGACGTCGAGCACGTGGGCGCCGCCTTCGACCTGGTCTTCGGCGACCTGGACGAGGCCGTCGTAGTCGTCGGCGAGCAGCAGCTCCTTGGCTTTCTTCGAGCCCTGCGAGTTGACCCGCTCGCCGACCAGGGTCGGCCGCGGCTCCTGCACCAGCGGCGTCGAGGTCATCATCGAGGAGACCTCGATCTGCGCCGGGGCGGGGCGGGGGGCGGGGGCGCGGCCGTCGCCGACCCGCTCGCGGATCGCCCGGATGTGGTCCGGGCTGGTGCCGCAGCAGCCGCCGACGATCCCGACCCCGTAGCGCTCGACGAACTCGCCCAGCGTCGCCGCCAGCGGCTCGGGCTGTTCGGGGAAGATCGTCTCGCCGTCGGGCCCCTGCAGCGGCAGGCCGGCGTTGGGGATGCAGTGGACCGGCAGAGGGCTGGTCTCACCGAGGAAGCGGATCGCGTCGCGCATGTCCTCCGGGCCGGTCGAGCAGTTGAGGCCGATCACGTCGACCTCGAGCGCGGTCAGCGTCGTCAGCACCGACTGGATGTCGGTGCCGAGCAGCATCTTGCCGCCGTTCGGCAGCAGCGAGACGCTGCACTGGATCGGCAGCCGCCGGCCGGTCGCGGCGAAGGCCTCGCGGGCGCCGAAGATTGCCGCCTTGACCTCGAGGATGTCCTGCGCGGTCTCGATCATGATCAGGTCGGCGCCGCCTTCGACGAGGCCGCGGGCCTGCTCGGCGAAGACCTCGACCAGGCGGCCGAAGCTGATGTTGCCGAGGGTCGGGTCGGTGGAGGCGGGGAGGAAGCCGGTCGGCCCGATCGAGCCGGCGACGAAGCGCTCCTCGCCGACCGCCGCGCGGGCCAGTTCCGCCGCCCTGGTGTTGACCTCGAGCGTCTGCTCGCCGAGCCCCCACTCGTCGAGCTTCAGCCGCGAGCCCTGGAAGCTGTCGGTCTCGACCACCTCGGCGCCGGCTTCGACCATCGACGTGTGGACGCCTTCGATCACGTCGGGCCGGTTCAGGACCAGCGCCTCGTGGCATTTGCCGGCGAGGCCGCCGTAATCGCCCTGGCTCAGCTCGAACTGCTCCAGGGTCGCGCCCATGCCGCCGTCGAAGACGACGACGCGCTCGTTGACCGCCCTTATGTAGTCGCGCTCCGGCATGAGCCAGAGAGGCTACCGAGCGGCAGCAGCCTTCCCGGCTGCGGCGCCGGCTCGGGCGCGCGCAGCCGGGATCGGCCACCTCAGCGGCCGAAGATGCCGAATGATTCGCCGCTGATGAGCACGGTCGAGAACGTGCCCTGGAGGTTGGCGCTCCAGGAGCCACCGGGGCCGCTGAAGGTCGGCAGACTAATACTCTGAACTTCCCGCGGCGCATTGTTGTTGTACCAGCTGGTGGTGCCCGGTTCGGTGAATTCGAACAGCGCCCCCGTGGCGGTTTCGGTCGCGATCGGACTGAAGACGGCGATCAATTTTCCACTCAGCGTGTAGTCCCCGACTTTGATCGGACAGGTTCCCGCGAATTGGATGTCGGACAGCTGCGTCCCTTTTTCCGGTTCTATCAGGGTGGCAGCCGCTTCACTGGTGGGCGCTCTCCACACCAGGATGCCTTTCAGGTACAGGGTGAAGGCGATTTCGCCGGCTTTCAGCCCCGCGCTGTTCACCGTGCACCCCGCCGCGCCTTTGACGGTGAATTTCGAGCCTCCCAAGGTGACTTCTTGTTGCAGGCCGTCTTCTTCTTTGTTGCCGACGCCGACGATTTTCCCACTGAAGAAGAAATCCGCGGTGGGGCCTTCGAGGGTGACGCCGGCACCGGGCACCACGATGCGGGTGATTTGGTTGCTCGTGCCTTTGAACAGTTGGGTTTTGCCCGCGCCTAGAAACGCTTTGTTGACCTTCCACTGAGGCGCCGGGGCGGCCGCGGCGCTGGCGACGCCGACCGCGCTGAGGGCCGTGAAGGCCGCCGCAGCCATGCCTGCCAGCCTGATGCTCCTGTTGAGATCCATTTCGATCCTCCCGTGGGTTGCCCTGCCCAGCGAGAGGATCGGTGATCGAGCCGCAAAAAGTCAAATATTCTTTATGAATCAGCGGCGGCGGAGGCCGAGGCGGCGGCGCCAGTCGCGGGCGTAGAGCGCCCGGGTGATGCGGGAGATGACGCCGCGGCGGCTGCGGGTGTAGGGGTACCAGGTCGGTTCGCGCTTGCCGGCGAAGCGGGTGATCACCAGCGACTCGGTGCGGCAGAACTTCTTGATCCCGGGGGCGCCGTGGCGGTAGCCGATCCCCGACTCCTTCCAGCCGCCCATCGGCACGTCGGAGGCGAAGTAGTTGATCAGCACGTCGTTGACGTTGACGGCGCCGCACTCGACCCGCCGCGCCACCCGCTCGGCGTGGTCGCGCTCGCCGAAGACCGAGCCGGAGAGGCCGTAGCGGGTGTCGTTGGCGAGGCGCAGCGCCTCCTCCTCGTCGCGCACCTTCATCACCCCGACCACCGGGCCGAAGGTCTCGTCGCGCATCACCTTCATCGTGTGGTCGACGTCGACGAGGACGGTCGGTTCGAAGTAGTCGCCCGGCCCCGGGACCCGCTTGCCGCCCGTCAGCGCCCGCGCGCCCTGGGCGAGCGCGTCGGTGACGTGGTCCTCGACCACGCCGATCTGGTTCGGCGAGGTCATCGCGCCGACGTCCTTCGGGTCGCGGGCGTCGTCGGCGCCCTGGCGCAGCTTGCCGACCTCGGCCGCGAGCTTGCTGACGAACTGGTCGTAGGCCGGCTCCTCGACGTAGATCCGCTCGACCGAGATGCAGACCTGGCCGGAGTTGAACATCCCGCCCCAGGCGGCGGCGTTGGCGGCGCGGTCGACGTCGGCGTCGGCCAGCACGATCATCGGGTCCTTGCCGCCGAGCTCGAGGCTGACCGGGGTCAGCGTCTCGGCCGCCCGCGCCATCACCTTGCGGCCGGTCCGGTCGGAGCCGGTGAACTGGACGAAGTCGACGTTGTCGACCAGCGCGCCGCCGGTCTCGCCGATCCCCTGGACGACGTCGAAGACGTCAGGGGCGCCGAGCTCGTGCTTCCAGGCCTCGACCAGCTCGGCGATCCCCAGCGGCGTGAACTCGGAGGGCTTGATGACGACCGCGGCGCCGGCCTGCAGGGCCGGGATCGCGTCGCCGAGCGAGAGCACCAGCGGGAAGTTCCAGGGGCTGATGATCCCGACCACCGGGTGCGGCCGGTACTGGACCCGGAGCTTCTTCGAGGCCAGTAGCGGCGAGTGCGGCCGGATCGCCTCCTCGCCGATGAATTCGGCGCCGCGGGTGCCGTAGAAGTTGATCAGGTCGGTCAGGTAGGCCGGCTCGTTGCCGGCGTCGGCGCGGACCTTGCCGGTCTCGAGCTGCATCGTGTCGAGGATGTGATCCTGGTTGTCGAGGATCCAGTCGCGCAGCTTGCCGAGCCAGTGGTAGCGGCCCTCGATCCCCATCGCCTCCCAGTCCGGCTGCACGGTGCGGACGCGGGCGACGGTCGAGGCGACCGAGTCGGGCCCGTCGACCGGGAGAGTCGTGATCGTCTCGCCGGTGGCTGGGTTGAGAACGGTCAGTTGATCGACTGGCTTGTCGGTGCCGTTCGTGCTCGCCGCGGTCCCGGTATTGGCGACGCTGGTCTCCATGTTCTCTCCTCTGTCCCCGTTTGGCTGCACAGCCAGGATAGCTGTGCGGGGAGGGATGCGGGGGAGGGTCGCCGGTACTCCCTCTGAAAACGCTCGCTCGGCTCCGCCTCGCTCGCTGGAGTGTTTT
>DASXOF010000010.1:0-41045 GCA_036494495.1 Solirubrobacterales bacterium
ATGGCCGAGATCGCGGCCGGGATCCGCGACGACGGCGACCTCAGCGGCCTGCGCCCCGGCTCCCGCGTCGCCCGCTGGCTCAGCCGCGACTGAGAATTGGCGCGTTAGTAGCCCTATAGGCGGCAAAAGGCGCCAATAGCCCTAGCGGCCGGAGGCCGAGAGGTGCTGGTAGTGGGCCCCGGACGACGGACCGCGCTCCGCGGTCGTGGCACGCGCCGCGCCGCTACGCCAGCACGAGGCGGTCGCGGCCCTCGCCCTTGGCCCGGTAGAGGGCGGCGTCGGCGGCGTCGATCAGGCCGTCGATGTCGGCTACTCCGTCCCAGGCGGCGACCCCGGCCGAGCAGGTCTGCCCGCGCGGCGTCGCCGCCCGCAGCCGCTCGACGATCTCGGTCGCCTCCTCCGGCGCCGTCTCGGGCAGGAGGACGAGGAACTCCTCGCCGCCGAAGCGGACGATCGTGTCCGAGCCCCGCAGCGCCCCGTCCCAGGAGATCGCGCACTCCCGCAGCAGCTCGTCGCCGACCAGGTGGCCGTTGGCGTCGTTGTAAGCCTTGAAGTGGTCGATGTCGATGATCGCCAGGCAGAGCGGCTGCCCGGAGCGGCGGGCACGGGCCATCTCGCGCGGCGCCTGCTCCTCGAGCTGGCGCCGGTTCGGCAGGCCGGTGAGGGCGTCGTGGCGGGCCATGCTCTCGACCTGGCGCAGCAGCTCTTCGCGTTCGCCGGCGAGGCGCCGCCGCTCGGTGACGTCGGTCGAGCGGGAGTAGACCAGCCCCTCCTCGGGCACGAAGCTGGAGCTGGTCCGCAGCCAGTGCCAGCTGCCGTTCTTCGCCCGCACCCGCGTCTCGAGGTCGATCGACTCCTCGCCGGCGAAGAGATCGCGGGCACGATCGAGCGCCAGCCCGTGGTCCTCGGGGTGGGTCAGCTCCAGCAGCGACCGGCCTTCGAGCTCACTCGGGGCGTAGCCGAGCGTCCGCCGCCAGGCGTCGTTGGCCTCGACGCAGCGGCCGCCGGTGTCCATCGTGCAGAGCAGGTCCTGGGAGAGCTCGAAGAAGCGCCGGGCGCGGAGGTCGGCGCGAGCGCGGTGGGAGACGATGACGCTGATCATCATCATCACCACGCTGAGCGAGATCGCGGTGAAGAGCCAGCGGGTGACCGGTGAGTAGCCGGCCGTGCTTTCCACCAGCGCGAGGGCGCCGGCGTAGACGGCGAGCAGCCAGGCGAGGTGGGCGAAGGCAACCCGGCGCGGGAAGTAATAGGCGCTGATCAACGTCACCCAGACGAAGATCGAGCCGTACTGGCCGACCGCGACGCCGGCCTCGACGATCAGCATGCCGGTGACGACGACGGTGGCGGCGATGATCGCGTGGGTTCCCGGCAGCGGGATCCGCGGCGCCAGCGACAGGCAGGCGAGGCCGGCGGCGGCCATCGCCGCGGCGGTCGCGATCAGGGCGGCGATGTCGCCGCCCTCGGGGTGCGGCAGCAAGAGCGAGAGGCCGACGAAGGCGCTGCCACCCAGCAGCAGGGCGCCGGCGGCGCGGGCCTCCGAATGGCCCGGCTCGCGCAACGAGGTCTGGGCTTTCAGGACACCGGCGGGCACACCCCAGGAATCGGCAAGCCGCCGCGGTTTTTCAAGCCCTGACGACTCGGAACTGGCCCATCAGGCCATGGTCCTCGTGGTCCAGCATGTGGCAGTGGATGACGAATTTCCCGGTGTAGTCGGCGAAATGACCGGCAAGGAGAATTTTTTCGTTGGGGTATACGAAAAACGTCTCCTTGAGACAGTTTTCCCACGCCGGCGGCGGGCGGCCGTCGCGCTGCAGCAGGTACCAGTCGGTGTGGTGGATGTGCATCACGTGGGCGACCGAGGTGCGGTTGACGATCTCCCAGACCACGGTGCTGTTCAGCTTCGCCACCGCCTGCACGTGGGCCGGGTCGAAGGTCCGCCCGTTCAGCAGCCACTTGGTCTTGAAGCCGCCGCCGATCGTGATCTCCCAGCGCTGGTCGGGCTTCCGCACCTTCGCCCGCTGCGCCCACCCGGGCAGCGGCCGCAGGTGGCGCGGGATCTTCGTCCGGTCCGGCAGGCGCTCGGAGCCGACCCGGAACTGCATCAGCGCGCCCTCGTAGGTGCGGGCGCCGCTCGGGTTGCGGCCGGCGTGGCGCCGGGTGCTGCGCAGTTCGACGCTCTCGCCGGCGGCCTGGGCGAAGTCGACGATCACCTCGGCCCGCTCGGCCGGGCCGAGCAGGATCGTCTCGCGGCGGATCGGCTTCGGCATCAGCCCGCTTTCGGTCGCGATCTGGACCATCGGCAGGCCGTCGGTGAGGCGCAGGTTGTAGCTGCGGAAGGCGGAGACGTTGAGGATCCGCAGCCGGTAGCGGCGGGCGCCGACGTGGTGGTGCGGCAGGAAGGCGCCGTTGACGAGGATCTTGCCGCCCTGGATGCCGTCGGCCGGCGGCCGCAGCTGCTCGCTGAAGGGATCGGTCAGCTGGTTGTGGCGGTCGAAGCTGCGGTCGGCGATCATCAGCGGCAGGTCGCGATCGCCGCGCGGCAGCGGCAGCCCTTCCTCGAAGGCGTCGTCGAGGATCCACATCCCCGCCAGTCCGTGCCAGGCGTGCGGGGCGGTGCGGTCGAGGCGGTGGTCGTGGTACCACTGGAAGGCGGCGCGTTCGGGCCGGCCGTCCTCGGTCAGGTCGTAGACGTAGGTTTTCTCGCTGCCCGGCGCGAACAGCAGGTCGTTGCCGGACTGCTGTGGCGAGAGCCGGGGCGAGATGTCGCAGAAGAGCGAGCGCGGCTGGTCCTTGGTGAGGCCGCCGGGATAGCCGTCGTACTGCGAGCGGTTGTGGCCGCCGTGGAGGTGGACGGTGAGCTCGCCGGCGCTGGGGGGCAGCCGGTGCTCGAAGGTGACGCGGGTGCGGCGGCCGGCGCGGCGGCGCACGGTCGGGCCGGGGAAGCTGCCGCCGAAGGTCCAGAGCTTCGTCCTGTGGCCGGGGAGGATCTGCTGCTCGGCCTCGACGATCGGGATCCGGATGTGGTCGCCGGTGAGCTCCGGCGGCACCGGAAGCGGCGCCCGGAACGGCACCGCGGCCAGCGCCGGGTCCGGCTCGGCGCCGAACGGCAGCGGCCCTCCGCGCAATGGCAGGAGGACCGAGAGCGCCCCGCCGCCGAGGGCGCCGAGGAATGCTCGGCGCCCCAGGCGGGGCTGAGATGAGGACCGCGCGTCCGTGCGCCTAGACCGCCGGCTTCGGCAGCACCTTGATCGACCCCTGCATCCAGGGATGGACCGCGCAGACGAAGTAGAGCGTGGTCCCGGCTTTCGCCGTCACTTCCTGGCTGATGTGGGTGCCCTTCTTCGTTTCACCCGTGAACCAGGAGTCGCCCTTCTTGCCCTTGTTGTTGCCCAGCGTGCTCCAGCCTTCCGGGCCGGCTTCGACCGGGTTGATCGTGATCTTTTCCGTTTTCGGGTTGAACCCGTGCCATTTGGCGATCGAGAGGCAGATGTGCCCCGGCGTGAAGCACGATTTCTGCGCCGATTTGGTCTTCGGCAGGGTGCCCTTTTCGACCAGCGAGAAGGTGTGCGGGCCCACCTGCCGCGGGTTCGTTTCGTTCAGCACTTCCAGCTGTTCGCCTTCGTAGACGGATTCCGGCGCTTCGAAGGAGAGCTTTTTCCCCTTCAGGACCATCTTGACCACGGACTTGCCGGCGACGGGTGCCGGCGTTTCGGCGGCGCCGGCCGAGCCCGAGGCGAGCAGGGCAGTGACGAGGGCGGCCAGCGGGGCCGCGGCCAGCAGTGCCCGGACCCTGCCCGGGCGTTGGAGCATTTTGCGCACGTGTTGCCTTTCTGGTGCCTGGATTGCGAGACGAACGACTGATGCGAGCGCTTTTGGGAACCTAATGCCCAAGGCGGCGGCGATCAACCCTCGGAAAGGCCCGGATTTGACCAACTTCATCCACACCTGCTACCGAATCGGCGAGATCGACCGCTCGGTCTCCTTCTACGAGAAGCTCGGCTTCGAGGAGGCGCGCCGCATGGACATCGGCGACGAGGCGGTGAACGTCTTCATGGCCCTGCCCGGCGAAGACGAAGCCCGCCTCGAGCTGACCTACAACCACGGCGTCGACTCCTACGACCTCGGCACCGGCTACAACCACATCGCGATCGCCGTCGACGACATCGACGCCACCCTCGCCGCCCTCGCCGAGGACGGGATCGAGCCCGAGAAGCCCCCCTACCGCCCCGGCGGCCGCACCACCGGCTCCCTGATCGCCTTCGTCCGCGACCCCGACGGCTACCGCATCGAGCTGATCGAGCGCCCCGGCGGCAAGCGCGGCGGCGGCTACTAGGCGCGACCGTGGCCGAGCCCGACGAGCTCGCCGCCGAGCCCGGGACTCCACTCTGGACGCACGAAGTTCTGCTCGCGGAGCTGCAGGGGAAGTTCAACTCCTGGCGGGAGGCGTGGACCGATTGGACGGCCAATGCCCCCGCGTACGCGATCCTCGCGCCGCCGGCGCCGATGTTCATCTGGGGGATCGAATCGGGCGAGCTCGATACCGACCTGGGCGGCGCCGACGATCCCGCCGACCAGGTCTACTTTGCGGTTCGGGACGGGCTGATCAAGATCGGCTTCTCCGGCTCGCCGAGCAGGAGGCTCAGCCGCGCCTGCACCCTGACCAGGACCGTTGTCGGTGGCTCGCTTCAGGAGGCGATGCTGCACAACCTCTTCCACGAAAGTCAGGTCTGGAGGCAGGACAGGCCGGAGCGGAGCAGCGCCGAGTGGTACCGGCCGACCCCGCTCCTGGTCAAGCTCGCCAAGGCCGAGGAGGTCCTTGCTCGCGAAGTCGCAGATGCCGAGATGCGCCGGCTGTTTGCCCGGTTCTGCCAGGAGCGCCACCCGGACGGCCTGAAGATCGTGGTCTCCGCCGAGTCGAAGCCTCGTTAGGTTCCGCGCGTGGGGTTCGTCGGCTCTTATCTTTGGCGGCTGCGGCAGAAGGTCGGCTCGGACCTGGTGCTGATGCCGGGGGCGATGGTGGTGCTGCGCGACGGCGAGGGGCGGGTCCTGTTGACCCGGAGAGTCGATGACGGCACCTGGTGCTTGCCGGCGGGCGGAGCCGAGGAAGGCGCCGGATTCGCCGAAACCGCGGTGACGGAGCTGCGAGAGGAGACCGGCGCGGTGGTGGCGATCGAGCAGCTGCGGCCGTTTGCCTGCCTCTCGCGCCCGGAGCTGCACACGATCGAATACGACGGCGGCGACGTCACCCACTGCTTCGCGATGTGCTTCTGGGCGGAGCGGTGGTCGGGGGAGCTGCGGGCGGATGGCGAGGAGACCCACGAGCTCGGATTCTTCGCGCTGGACGCGCTGCCGGAGCCGCTGCACGCGCCGTCGGCGGCCGGCCTGGCGCTGTTCGCCGAGCACCTGCGCTCGGGCGAGTTCCAGACCAGCTGAGTGGGGCCATCTAAGGTCAGGGCATGCCTGACCTGCCGGAGCACGTCGCCAGCAACCGCGCCTACTGGAACGGGCTCGCCGCCGAGTACGCGCCGGACGGGCTCGAGAAGTGGGCGGCGGCGGAACCGACCTGGGGGATCTGGAGCGTGCCCGAGTCGCAGCTGCCGGTGCTGCCCGACGAGCTCGAGGGCAAGGAGGCGATCGAGCTCGGCTGCGGGACCGCCTACGTCTCCGCCTGGCTCGCCCGGCGCGGCGCCCGGCCGACCGGAATCGACAACTCCGAAGCGCAGCTGGCGACCGCGCGGGAGCTGCAGGGCCGGTTCGGGATCGAGTTCCCGCTGCTGCACGGCAACGCCGAGCGGGTGCCGCTGCCAAGCGAGAGCTTCGACCTGGCGATCTCCGAGTACGGCGCCAGCATCTGGTGCGACCCCTACGAGTGGATCCCCGAGGCGGCGCGGCTGCTGCGCCCGGGCGGGGAGCTGATCTTCCTCGTCAACGGCATCCTGGCGATGCTCTGCGACCCCGACGAGGGCGAGGACGTGCCGGCCGGCGAGCGCCTGGCCCGGCCGCTGTTCGGGCTGCACCGGATGGTCTGGTCCGACGGGCCGCCCTCGGTCGAGTTCCACCTCCCCCACGGCGAGATGATCGCCCTGCTGCGGCGCTGCGGCCTGCAGGTCGAGGAGCTGCTCGAGGTGCGGCCGCCGCCCGGCGCCACCACCCGCTATGCCCACGTCACCCTCGAGTGGTCGCGGCGCTGGCCCTGCGAGGAGGTCTGGAAGGCGCGGAAGGTCGGCGCCGACCCGGGCCCTCCGCCCGGCTGATCAGCCGGGGCTGATGCCGCCGCCGGTCGGCGGTGGGGTGCCGCCGCCGTTGCTCGGCGGCGCCGCTTCTTCTTCGCCACCGCCTTCTTCTTCGGATTCGGATTCTTCTTCTTCCGATTCTTCTTCTTCGCCGAATTCCGATTCGGATTCTTCTTCGCCGCTGTAGGAGCGGGTGTAGCTGCCACCCACGGTGTGGCCTTCGGTGTACGGCGAGAGTTCGGGCAGGCTCGAGGGCACTTCGAATTCGGGACAGTCGCCTTCCTGCGCCGCCGACATGTAGTTCTGCCAGATCGGCCCCGCGGTCGGCCCGCCGAAGCCGGTGTATTCGCGTGACTTCGGGTGACCGACCCAGACGGCGGTCGAGTAGAGCGGCGTGAAGCCGACGAACCAGGCGTCGGACTCTTCCTCGGAGGTGCCCGTCTTGCCCGCCTCGGACTTGCAGCCCATGAAGGTGTAGGGGGAGCCGGTGCCCTGGGTGATCACGCCTTCGAGGATCCGCGTCACTTCGTAGGCCTGCCCCGGGGTGAGGACGCGTTCGCCCGAGTCGCTGCCGGGTTCGTCGACCTTGCCGTTGGGGAAGACGACTTTGCTGATCGCGGTCGGGTCGTGGTGGATGCCGCCGCTGGCGAGGGTCGCGTAACCGTCGGCCATTTCCAGCGGCGTGACGCCTTCGGCGAGACCGCCGATCGCCTCTGCCGGCACCGACTGCAGTTCCGATTCGATCCCCATTTCTTCGGCCGTTTCGGTCACCGCTTCGGGACCGACGTCGAGGTCGAGCTGGGCGAAGACGACGTTGGTCGAGGCCCAGGTCGCCGCTTCCAGCGACTCGGTGCCGCCGCTCGGCTCGGCGTTGTGGACGGTCCAGTAGCCGCCGCCCGGCAGCGTCAGGGTGATCGGCGAGGTGCCGTCGTAATAGGTCGAGGCGGGGTCGATCCCCTGCTTGATCGCCGTCGTCAGCACGTAGGTCTTGAACGAGGACCCCGGCTGGCGGTGCGCCTGCCAGGCGTAGTTGAACTGGCTTTCGTCGGCTTCGCCTTCGCTCGAGGCGAGGGCGACGATCGCGCCGGTTTTCGGGTCGACCGACGCGAGCCCGGCCGCGGGGCCGCCCACGTAGCAGACGTAACACGATTCCGCGACCGCCGCTTCGGCCTTCGCCTGCAGGTCGGGGTCGATCGTGGTGTATGCCTTGAGGCCGCCATTGCGCACCGTGTTGATCCCGTACTTTTCGATCAGTTCGCTTTCCACCAGGTCGTAGAGGAAGGGGTCCCTGATCTCGGTGTACTTGTGGCCGGCGTCGAGCTGCAGGCCGTGGGTGCGGGCGACGCGGTATTCGTCGCCGGTGATGTAGCCCTGTTCCCACATCGCTCTCAGCACCTCGCTGCGGCGCTTGATCGCCGCCTCGGGGTCGAGGAACGGGTTGTATTCGGAGGGCGCCTGGGGCAGCCCGGCGAGCAGCGCCGCCTCGGTCAGGTTCAGGTCTTCGACCGGTTTCGAGAAGTAGGTCTGGGAGGCGGCTTCGGCCCCGACCGCGGTCTGCCCTTCCACCGTCCCGTAGGGGGCGGTGTTGAGGTATTCGGTCATGATCCAGTTGCGGGTGTGCTTTTCGAACAGTTCGTTCGCCAGCCGCGCTTCGATCAGCTTTCGCTTCAGCGTGTCTTCGGGGTTGTGGATGTAGAGGTTGCGGACCAGCTGCTGGGTGATCGTCGAGGCGCCCTGGACCGGCTTGCCGCCAGCCTTGATGTCCTCCCAGGCGGCGCGGGCGATGCCTTCGGGGTCGAGCGCCCCGTGCTCGTAGAAGTTCTTGTCCTCGATCGCGACCGTCGCGTCCTTCAGCACCTGCGGCAGCTGGTCCCATTTCACCGGCTGGCGGATGTTGGCCGAGCGGATGAACCCGATCAGCGAGCCGTCGGCCGCGTAGATCGCCGAGGAGCGACCCTTCTGGATCGGTTTCAGTTCACTCAGCTCGGGGCCGGAGTTGTACTGGTTGAGCGCCCAGGCGGCGCCGATGCCGCCGGCGGCGACGCAAGCGCCCACCACGATCACGACGGGGATCGCGATCTTGTGCCAGACGTGGCGGTGCGGCTTGCGCCGTCGCCTGCGAAGTCGCGTGGCCATCGGCCGCCGATTGTAGAGAGGCACCCTTATCGGCCCCTGAGCCATTCGCGGCGCGCAACCGGCCTTGCTCGACGCCCGCCTCGCGGCCTGCGTCCAGACCGTCGGCCCGATCACCAGCAGCTACGTCTGGCAGGGCCGGCGCGAGACCGCGACCGAGTGGCAGTGCCTGGCCAAGACCGAGGAGCGCCTCTACCCCGAGGTCGAGGCGGCGATCCGCGCCGCCAAACTCCTACGAGGAGCCGGAGATCCTCGCGATCCCGGTCCTCCAGGGGTTCGCTTCTTCTACTCCATACGAGGTAGAAAAAGCGAACGCTAGGAGCGCAGCTTGTAACCGCGGCTGAAGAGGCGCAGGTTGAAGAGGAAGAGGGCGACGGTGGCGCCGGTCAGGGCGGCGAGGGCGAGCGGGATGCTGATTTCGCTGAAGCCGACGAAGCCGTAGCGGACGAGGCTGATCATGTAGTAGACCGGGTTGAACTTGGTCAGCGTCTCGAACGGCTGCGGCAGCAGCGTCGCCGAGTAGAAGACGCCGCCGAGGAAGATCAGCGGCGTCAGGATGAAGGTCTGGGCGAAGGCGACGTCGTCGAACTGCTCAGCGCGGACGCCGACCAGCACCCCGAGCTGAGAGAAGAAGAAGCCGACCAGGAACAGCGCCGGGATCAGCACCAGCACGTGCTCGACCGGCAGCGGGGTGAGGATCACGGCGACCACGAAGGTCAGGGTGGCGACGATCAGGCCGCGGGCGAAGCCGCCGAGCGAGAGGGCGAGCAGCAGCTCGCGCGGCGAGGCCGGCGAGGAGAGCTGGTCGTGGATCGCGCCCTGGAACTTCTGCTGCAGGATCGAGGAGGAGTTGTTGGTGAAGGCGTTGGTCGCGAGCGCCATCATGATCAGCCCCGGGATCACGAAGACGATGTATTCGACCCCGTGCAGTTCCTTGATCCGCGAGCCCAGCGCGGCGCCGAAGACCGAGATGTAGAGGAAGGTTTCGAGCAGCGGCCCGCCGATCGTCTGTTTCTTGATCTTGAGGAAGCGGCTGACCTCCCGCCGCCAGAGCGTCAGGAAGCGGATCCGCGCCGCGGCGCTCACGCGACCTCGCTCTCGATGTGCGAGCGCGAGAGCTCTTTGCGGCCGACCAGGGCCAGGTAGGCGTCCTCGAGGTTGGCGACGTCGTAGCGCTCGGCCAGGTCCTCGCTCGAGCCCTCGGCGGCGATCCGCCCGTCGGCGATGAAGCCGATCTTGCTGCAGAGCTGCTCGGCCTCCTCGAGGTAGTGCGTGGTCAGCAGGATCGTCGTCCCTTCCTGGTTGATTTTCTGGACGTAGTGCCAGAGCTCGAGCCGCAGCTCGATGTCGACGCCTGCCGTCGGCTCGTCGAGGATCAGGAGCCGCGGCCGGTGCATCAGCGCCCGCGCCAGGAGCAGCCGCCGCTTCATCCCGCCGGAGAGCGTGCGGGTGCGTTCGTCGCGCTTCTCGACCAGCGAGAAGGTCTCCAGCAGCTCCTTGGTCCGCTCGCGCCGATCGCGGCGCGGCATCCCGAAATAGCCGCCGTGGTAGTCGAGCGTCTCGGCGACGGTGAGGAACCAGTCGAGGTTCGGCTCCTGCGGCGCCAGCCCGACCGCCTGCCGGGCGTCCTCGTAATCGTGGATCGCGTCGTGGCCGAAGACCTCGATCGAGCCGCCGCTCGGCTGCGCCAGCCCGGTGGTGCAGTGGATCAGCGTCGACTTGCCGGCGCCGTTGGGGCCGAGCAGGCCGTAGAACTCGCCCTCGCCGATCTCGATCGAGACGCCGTGCAGCGCGACGACACCGGTCTCGTAGCGTTTCTCGAGGCTCTCGATCTTCAGGGCGGGGGTCCGCATGCCGCCCAATCTATTGAGCCGCGACCGCCGGCCTCGGAAACGGCTCTAATCTGCCGGCGTGGCCTCTTCCCCGCTCCTCGCCGTCGACGCCCCCTCGATGCTCTTCCGCGCCTACTACGCGCTCCCCGACTCGATCGTCGGGCCCGACGGGCGGCCGGTCAACGCGCTGCTCGGCGCCGCCAACCTGATCCTGCGCGAGGTCGAAGCGCTCCGGCCGCGCGCGGTCGTCCTCTGCTTCGGCCCCGACGCCGCCCACTACCGGACCGAGCTCTACCCGAGCTACCACGAGAAGCGCGAGGAGGAAATGCCGGCCGAGCTGCCGCACCAGTTCGCCCTCTGCCGCGAGTTCTTCGAGGGCTTCGGCTGGACGGTGGCCAGCAGCGAGGACCTCGAGGCCGACGACCTGCTGGGCAGCTACGCGAAGCTCGAGCAGGAGGCCGGCGGCCGGGCGCTGCTCCTGACCGGCGACCGCGACATGTACCAGTGCGCCGGCGAGGGGGTGACGGTGCTCTACGTGCGGACCGGGAAGGAAGGGGCCGAAGAGGTCGGGCCCGCGGAGGTGCGCGAGCGCTACGGGATCGGGCCCGAGCTGGTCCCCGACTTCATCGCCCTGCGCGGCGACCCCTCCGACGGCCTGCCCGGCGCCAGGGGAGTCGGGCCGAAGACCGCGGCCGAGCTGCTCCGTGCCCACGGCTCGCTCGAGGGCGTGCTCGAGAACGCGATCCGCGAGCGGCGGCCGAAACTGCGCGGCGCCCTGATCGAAGCCCACGACGACCTGCTCGCCTTCAAGGAGATCGCGACCCTGCGCGACGCCGGGGTCGAGCGCCTGCCGGACCGCCCGACCGACTGGGACGGGGCCGCCGCCTCCGCCCGCGCCCTCGGGATGAATCGCCTGGCGGAGCGGCTGGAGAAGGCCGGACTGGCGCATTAGTCGCCTATACGGCGACTAATGCGCCATCAGCCCCGGTCGTTGGCCGCCGCGGTCGCCAGCCCCCACGCCGAGACCACCGCCCAGACGCTCTCCAGCAGGACGAAGCCCCACTGGGCGGAGATCACCGCCAGCACCGCGAGGATCGCGGAGCCGGCCAGGTTCAGCGCCAGGTAGAGGCGCGAGTCGGGCCGCATCCGTTCGAACTGGACCGCGGCGAAGGCGCTGAGGATCAGCAGCGCGCCGACGATCTGCACCACCTGGTCCATCCGGCGATTGTCGCCGCTAGCGCGCCAGCGCGGCGAGTGCCTCGCGGTGGGCGGCGAAGAACTCGGCCGCGGCCGCCCCCTGGTCCTCGGCGCCGATCAGCTCCGAGTAGGTCAGCTCGGCGCCGGGGAAGCCCTGGGCGTTCCAGAGGTCGCCGCCGTCGATCGGGGCGCTCCAGGGGCCGACGTAGAGATAGGGCTCCGGGTGCTGCTCGTCGCCGGGAGAGAAGCCGTAGTTGGCGCGCTCGCCGCGCGTTTCGCAGCCGAGCTCGATCGCGATGTCGAAGTGCTCGGGCCAGAGGCGGACCGGGCTCGCTTCGTCGTCGGGGTCGGCGCCGTCGACCATCGCCCCCAGCAGCTCGGCCCCGAAGCCGTAGAAGGCGCCGAGCGCGCGCGAGGCGGCGGCGTCGACGGCGAGCGGCTCGTCGCCGAGCTGGACGTCGAAGGGGAGCAGCTCGGTGATCGCCGCCCCCGCCGCCGCGAGGCTCGTCAGCGGCGCCCGCCGCTCGTCGCCGTTGCACTCGTGGACCAGCTCGTCGCCCTCGACCCGGACCCGGCGCCGGACGCCATCGAATTCGAAGAACGGCGTGCCGAAGCCGCCCGGGGTGGCTTCGAGGGCGATCTCGTGCTGCGGCTTGCGAGCAGGCGCGATCAGCTCGGCAGCGACCTCGTGCAGCGATTCCACCGTCGGCGGGAAGTTCGGCGGGAGCGTCTCCAGCACCCCGCCTCAGCCCCCCAGTCCGCCGAAGATCGCGAACGGATTGGGCGGCCGCTCCTCCCAGGCGACCCGCCCGCTGCCCTCTACCTGCACCTCGCTGCCCGCCGGCGCCTCGCCGCGCAACCGCTCGGCCAGCGCCTTCGCGGCGTCCTCGTCCTCAGCCCCGACCACCAGGTAGCGCCAGCGGCGGACCACCGGCAGGCCCTCGGCCTCGAGCCGCTCGCTGAAGCGGGAGGCGTCGCGGTGGGAGTCGAGGTCGACCCGGACCTCGAAGCGCGGCTCGCCACTGGCCTCGACCTCGGCCCGTTCGTCGGCGATCGCCTCCTCGTGCTCGGCCTGGCGGGCGGCCGGGTCGGCCGACAGCGGCTCGTCGGGGTCCTTCCACTCCTCGGCCTCGGGGTGCCAGCGGCTCAGCTCGGGCGCCAGCTGCCAGTCGTTGCGCTCAGCCAGCTGCGAGACCAGGCCCGCGGCGCGCTCGGCCTGCCCGCGGCTGCCGGCATAGAGGAAGACCGTGTCGCCGTCGCGCGAGACGATCACGGTGTCGCCGAAGGCGGCGCTGAGGTCGTGCTCGAGCTCCCGCGAGGCGAGCCGCTCGACCATCTCGTCACCGGCGTCGCCGGCGTCGATCCGCAGACGCCATTCGTCATTCATCGGCGCAACATAAAGGTCTGCAGCGATTCCCGCTAGAGAATTACTGTCCATTCGCGCCGGAACGGGCGGCTTCGAAGGCGGCGACGCCGGTGATGATCGGCATCGCCTCCTCGCCGCTGATCTCCAGCCGCGCACGGCTCTGCTCGTGGACCGCCTGCAGGCGCGCCATCGCTTCCTCCAGCACCTCGGTCGCCTGCGACCAGCCCTGCTCGTCGACCGCCATCGTCGTCCAGCTCAGGGTGGTGTCCTCGCGGTCGTCGATCGTCCCGGCCTCGAGCGCGTCGATCGCCCGGTCGACGAAGGCCTCCAGCGAAGCGCCCGAGACCTCGTTGCGGACCGAGCGCGGCACCTTGCGCCAGTCCTGGTGACCGATGTAGGAGCGCGGCTTGGCGCGGAAGTAGTGCTCGACCGCCCCGCGCCGCCGCTCTGTCCGGACCAGCTCGATGCAGCCGCACTTCTCGAGCACCCGCGCGTGGTAGGCGACGTTGCCGAGCGGATAGCCGAGGAGCTCCATCAGTTCGTTCGGGCTCGCCTCCCGTTCGTTCAGGACCTCGAGGATCTGGACACGGAGGGGATGGGCTAGCGCGCGGACCAGATGAGGGTCCAGCATGTTGGGTCGGCCGGGGGGCACTGGTGAGGAATAGTCATTTATTGCCCGCCGTTTTGCAAAAGATCCTCCCGAATGAGGAGGAAGTTTTGAGCATAGGGAGGGGGCCGGCCCGGCCTGGCGCACCTCGGGCCGGCTCCCCACCCCCGATCACGCGTACTTCTTCGTGTTGAGCGACGGCGTCGTGGAGACAACGATCTGGATCTTCATCTGGCCTCACCTCCTTCCGTGGTCTTGGCAGAGGAACGAGGCCAGTTCTAGGTCCCCGCCCGTTTATTAACCATTGCCGAGACCCGGTCTAGGATTGACCGGCTAAGACGAAAGATTGCGGAAGAAGGGGCGCAGTACTCGAGCGTTTCGATTTAATTACCCAACTAACCGCATTCCGACCCCGGGGGAGCCGTGCCGCCGCAACCAAAAGCGCTGCTGAACGACCGCCTCGTAGCAGCGATCTCCCACCCGACCCGGATGCACGCGATGTGCGTCTTCTGGGATCGCGAAGCGTCCCCCCGCGAAGTCGCCGCCGAGATCGGCGAGCCGCTGAACAACGTGACCTACCACGTCAAGCAGCTGCTCGAACTCGGCTGGATCGAGCTGGTCGCCCAGCGCCCCGCGGGCGGCGGCCGGGTGATGGAGCACATCTACAAGGCGACCCACGCCTCCGAATTCGACGAAGACGAATTCGAGAGCCTCGGCAAGGAGGGGAAGGACACCCTCAACACCGCGATCCTCAACAAAATGTCGTCCGACCTGGCCGAAGCCCTGCTCTCCGGCACCTTCTCCGAGCGCGACGACAACCAGCTGACCCGGATCCCGATCGAGGTCGACGAGGCGGGCTGGGAGGAAACCAAGGAGGTCCTCGACCGCGCGCTCGAGGAGCTGCTCGAGGTCAAAGCCCGCGTCGCCAACCGCGCGGCGGCGAGCGGCGAGACGACATTCCCGACCAAGGTCGAGATCATCCACTTCATGTCGCCCCCTCCCAGGGGGGGCGCCGCCTAAGCCGGCTGGCCCTTCTCGAGCTGCTTCTTCAGGCGCCGCAGCGACTTGCCGTTGCTGCGGCGGATGAAGGCGCGGGAGAGCGGCGGGATCAGGCGTTCCGAGCGGGGGGCGGCGAGCCACTCGAGCTCGAAGGCGACGTCGGTGCCGCCGCCGGGCCGGTCGCTGAGGTAGTAGCTGCCGCGGGTGCGGCGCTTGCCGTTGGCGCCGACCCCTTCCTCGACGATGCGATCCGGGCGCTTCGCGTCGACCACCTCGAACTCGGTCCAGTCCTGCGAGCCGGGGGCGCTGATCCGGGCGCTGCCCTTGGCGCCGACCCCGCGGGCGGGACCGGTGAACTCCCAGTCGACGAGAAAGTGGTCGGTGAAGCTGGCGTGGTTGGAGAGCTCGTCGAGGAAGGCGAAGACCTCCTCGCGCGGGCGGTCGATGCTGGTCGTGACCGTAACCGGCTTCACCGGCCGGATCCTATTCCGCCCTGCTCGCCGCGCCCCCGGAGCCGCGGGACGGGCGGCGGCGAGGCTACCCTGCCGGCCATGTCGCCAGAGGCCGGGCAGCCGTGATCGCCGCGCTCGCCGCTGCGGTCACCGGCCGGCGCGGGCGCTGGCTGACGATCGCCGTCTGGGTGGCGCTCGGGGTCGGCGGCTGGATCGCCCGCTCGCACATCGGCGAAGTCACCTCGGCCGGCGTCGCCAGCTTCCTGCCGAAGGGCTCCGAATCGACCCAAGCGCTGGAAGCGATCCAGCACGGGCGCAGCGACGGCAACGGCAACGGCGGGACCGGGACCGGGGGCGGGACCGAAGAGATCCCGGCGCTGATCGTCTTCGACCGCGACGGCGGCCTCACCCACCATGACCTCGAGGCGATCGGCCGCCTCGGCGTCGGCCTGAACGCGCTCCAGGTGACCGGCGCGACCCCGGTCATCGACCCCTTCACCGCCGACTCCTCCGAGTCGCTCGGCGACATCGCCGAAGACGTGCACGGGGTCGGCCCGGTCTCGACCGACCACGAAGCGGCGCTGGTCGGCCTGGCGCTCAACTCGGCTGACCCCGGCGCGGTCAAGCACGGCGTAGCCCAGATCCGCCGCTACCTGAGAGAACACGCGATCCCCGGCGTCAGCGCCTACGTCACCGGCCCGGCCGGGATCGCCGCCGACCTCGACCGCGTCGCCGAAGAAGCCGGCGAGACGCTGCTGGTCGCGACCCTCTCGCTGGTCCTCGTCCTGCTCCTGCTCGTCTACCGGGCGCCGCTCCTGGCGCTGCTGCCGCTGCTCGCGGTCGGCGCCGCCTACCTGGTCGCGATCGGGATCGCCTACCTGCTGATCGAGGCCGGCCTGATCACGGTCAACACCGAGGGCACCTTCCTCTTATTGGTCCTCGTCTTCGGGGCCGGGACCGACTACTCGCTGCTGCTCGTCCACCGCTACCGGGAGGAGCTGCAGGACGGCCGCCCGCACGCGCAGGCGCTGCCGCTGGCGGTGCGCGAGTCCGCTCCGGCCCTCGCCTCCTCGGCGGCAACCGTGATCGCGGCGATGCTCGTCCTCCTCGTCGCCGACCTCGAGTCGACCCGCTGGCTCGGGCCGATCCTGGCGATCGGGATCGCGGTGATGCTGCTCTCCGCCTTCACCCTGCTGCCGGCGCTCCTCTCGGTGCTCGGCGAGCGCGCCTTCTGGCCGGCGGCGGGCGCCACCCGCCGGCTGGGCGCGAACCGCCGCTGGCACCAGGTCGGCGGCTTCGTCCGCCGCCGCTCCCTGGCCCTCGTCGTCCTCGTCCCCGCCGTCCTGCTCGTCCTCGCCCTCGGCAACCTCAGCCACCACGGCACGATCGGCTTCGGCCAGGGCGAGACCAAGGAAACGAACTCGAGCCGCGGCACCAGGGTCCTGAACGAACACTTCCCGCCCGGGCTCGGCTCGCCGCTGACCGCGGTGGTCGAACCCGCCACCGCGCAGCGGGTCGTCGCCGGGATGGAAAGCCTCGACAGCGTGCGGCTGGCGATCCCGGTGCCGCCCCGCCACCAGGACGAAGAAGCGGTGGTCGCGGTGATCCTCGCCGGCAACCCCTACTCGGGCGAAGCGGCGGGGAACGTCGAAGACATCCGCGAAGCGCTGCACGCGATCACCCCGACCGGCCTGCTCGGCGGCATCCCGGCCGAGAACTACGAGATCGAGCAGACCAACGCCCGCGACACGCGGCTGATCGTGCCGCTCGTCCTGCTCGTCGTCGCGCTGATCCTCGGCGCCGTCCTGCGGGCGCTTGTCGCGCCGCTCTTCCTGATCGTCACCGTGGTCCTCTCCTTCGCCGGCACGCTCGGCCTCTGCACCTTCGCCTTCTCGCAGCTGGCGAGCGAAGGCGTCGCCTTCAACCTGGTCCTGCTCGCCTTCCTATTCCTCGTCGCGCTCGGCGTCGACTACAACATCTTCCTGATGACGCGGGCGCGCGAGGAGGCGGCCGTCCACGGCACCCGCGAGGGCGCGATCGTCGCCCTCGTCAACACCGGCGCCGTCGTCACCGGCGCCGGATTGATCCTCGCCGGCACCTTCGCCACCCTCACCCTGCTGCCGCTGGAGGAGCTGATCCAGATCGGCGCCACCGTCGCCGCCGGGGTCCTGATCGACACCTTCGTCGTCCGCGCCCTGCTGATCCCGGCGATCGTCTACCGGCTCGGCGACCGCACCTGGTGGCCGTCGCGGCCGGCGGTTCCGAGGCTCGCCGCCGAGGGCGACACGGAGGCGTTGGAGCCGCATCGATAACGTCCCGCCAGGTGGGGAGCGTGGACGGGCGGGACGACATCTTCCTCAGCTATCCGGGCGGGAGCGCTCCGGACATCGAAAACGTGCTCGCGCTCGGCGAGGGCCTGCGGAAATTCGGCCTGGACCCCTGGATCGGGTCGGAGGACGGGCCGGACGAAGCCGAGTTCTCGATGCAGCCGATCCTGGAAGTCGTCCGCTCGGCTCCGGTCTTCCTCGCCTGCCTCGGCGTCAGCCTCGCCGGTCGCTGGGGCCGCAACGAGATGGCGGAGGCGGCACATCGCGCGCAGGTCGACGCAGACTTCCTGATCGGGGTCGTGCTGATGCCCGGTTCCTCCGAGGACAGCATCGAGTCGCTGCCGCCGGTCTTCGCCAACGCGATGAGGTTCGACCTCCGGGACGGCATCGACGCCGCCCGCGTCGCCCCGATCCTGCGCCGGCATCTGATCGCTGCCGGGGGAGCTGCGGAGGCGGTACAGCGGGCGCTGCTCGGGGATTCCCGCTGCGTCGTCATCACCGGCCGGGCGGGCAGCGGGAAGTCGAGCCTGGCCCAGGTTGCACGGGACCGCCTGCGGAACCCGTTCGGCGGCCAGGAGCGTCTCGACGGCCACATCTGGATCGACGCCGGCCGCGAGCGCGACACCAAGGACATCCTCTTCGAGCTGCTTCACGAGCTCGGAGCCGTTCTCGTGCCGGACTCCGACGCGGTCACGGCCTACCGGAAGCAAACCGCGGAAGCCCGGTTCCTGATCGTCGTCGACGAGGCGCCGGGCGGCGACCTGACCGATCTCGTCCCCTCGGCGCCGTCCATGGTGATGATCCTCTCGCAGGCGAGCCCGGAAATCAGGGTCCCGCACACCAGGATCGACCTCGACAAGCCCCTGCCGAAGCCGGCGCCGCGCCGGCCCGCCGTCCAGGCCGGCTACGCGTCCGACTCGCCGGTGGGAGTCGACCTGCTCGAGATCGAGCAGCCGGTCGAGGCGCTCTGCTCGGTGATCGCCGCCAAGGACGTCGAGCCGCCGCTCTCGATCGGGCTGTTCGGCGAGTGGGGCAGCGGCAAGACCTTCTTCGTCGAGCGGATGCGGGACCGGATCGACTCGCTCGCCGCCGCCTCGGCCGCGAGCGAGTCGAGCAGCTACTGCTCCTCGATCAAGCAGGTCGTCTTCAACGCCTGGCACTACGCCGACGCGAACCTCTGGGCCAGCCTCGCCGGCCGCGTCTTCGAGGGCCTCGACGAGAGCACCCCGGAGTCGCAGCAGCTGTTCGAGAAGCTGGCCAGCTCGCGGCTCCAGCTCCAGGACGCGGAGGCCGAGCAGGAAGCGGCCGAGAAACGGGTCCGCCGCGCCGAGGAGGAAGAGCAGGCAACGCGCGACGAGCTGAAGCAGACGACGATCCGCCTCGGCGACGTCGCCAACGCCGCCGTCGACGTCTTCGCCAAGACGCCCGAGGGCGCCGCCGTGGTCGAGAAGCTCCAGGCCAGCCTCGGGCGCGAGGGCGACGACGAGGCCGGCGCCGAGGAGACCGCCCGCAACCTGCTCAGCACCGGCGGCACCGCGCTCGAGGTCTGGCGCCAGTCCTCGCGCCAGTCGAAGGGGATGCTCGTCCTCGCGGTCGTGGCGGTGGTGGCCCTCTGCGCGCTGGCCGCCTTCGTCCCCGGCACGGTGACCGCGGCGATCGCGGCACTGTCGGTGCTCGTCGCAGCGATCGGGCTCCTCGGCCGGCCGGCGGCGGTCGTGATCGGGGCGCACCGGCTCGCGGTCGAGCGCGAGGAACAGCTCCGCCAGCAGCAGCGCCGCAACCTGGAATCCGAGATCCGACAGCTCGATGCCGCTGCGGCTGAAGCCCGCTCCCGGCGGGAGGAGGCCCAGCGACTGGTGGAGGAGGCGGAACGGACGATCGCCGACATCAAGGGAGGAAAGGGGCTCTTCCGGTTCATCGCCGATCGCGCAAACGGCGACGCCTACGCGCCCTACCTGGGTTTGGTGGCGCTGGTGCGGCGGGACTTCGAGCACCTGACCGAGCTGATGGAGCAGGCCGACCCGGCGCGGATCGACCGCATCGTCCTCTACATCGACGACCTCGACCGATGCCCGTCCGAGCGCGTGGTCGAGGTCCTCGAAGCGGTGCACCTGCTGATGGCCTCGAAGCTCTTCGTCGTCGTCGTGGCGGCCGACCCGCGCTGGCTGGTCGCCTCGCTGGAACGCCGTTACGCCGGCGAGATGACGAGCCTCGAGGGCCTCAGCTGGAACCCGACGCCGCTCGACTACCTGGAGAAGATCTTCCAGATCCCCTTCGCGCTCAAAGGGATGGACGAGGCGGCCTTCGGCCGCCTCGTCCGGCACCTGATGCCGGTCAAAGCCGAGGGCCTCCCCGGCGCCGGGCGGGCGACCCTCCCCGCGGCCCCAGCAGAGGCCGATCCGCCTCCCCGCGCGGCCCCCGCGGCGCCGCAGCCGGCCCCGGCGCCGCAGATCGAGCTCGAACCCGAGGGCCTCCAGGTGACGCGCGAGGAGGTCGAGCTGCTGGCGAAGCTGGGGCTGGTCGTCCGCACCCCGAGGTCGGCGAAGCGGATGACCAACCTCTACCGGCTGATCCGCGCCTCGCTGACGACGACGCAGCTGGACGCGCTGCTCGGCCAGCCCGAGGGAGAACCCGCGTTCCCCTGCGTCCAGATGCTGCTGGCGATGACGATCGCCTTCCCCGAGGCCTCCCAGCACCTGATCCGAGCGATCGAGCGCGAGCCGGAGATCGAGGACTGGTGGCAGTGGGCCGCGCGATGGGAACCGCCGCCCAGGCTCGCGGACGACTGGTTCAGGATCCGGTTGGGCCTGAACCCGCTGCTCGGTCAGGTCAGCCCACCGCTGCAGCTGTTCGCCGAATGGGCGCCGGAGGTCGTCCGCTACTCATACGGGCTCCAGCTCGCGGACGCCGCGGCCCTCCCCCGCCCTCAGTAGTTCGGACCGCGTTTGATCTTCTCGCGCTCGGCCGCGTGGGCGCCGCCCTTCTTGTCGAGCAGGGCGCAGGCCGCTTCGATGTCGCCGGCGAGGCGGTCGATCTGCGAGCGGGAGAGCGTCTGCTTGACCAGCGCCCGCAGCACTTTCACCTCTTGCGCGTTGGGCGGCATCGTGTAGGCGGGCAGCATCCAGCCGCGCTCGGCCGAGAGCTGCCAGGAGACGTCGAACTCGTCGTAGTCCTTGCCCGGCTTGAGCTTGAAGGCGACCAGCGGCAGCTGCTCCTCGTCGGCGCCGATCAGCTCGAAGTGACCGCACTGGTCGAGCTTCTCGGCCAGTGCCTTGGCGTTCTCGGCCATCGCCCCCATGATGTACTCGTAGCCCTCGCGGCCGAGGCGAACGAAGTTGTAGTACTGGGCGAGCAGCATCGAGGCGCCGGTCGAGAAGTTGAGGGTGAAGGTCGCGTCGGTCTTGCCGAGGTAGTTCTCGTAGAAGACGAGTTCCTCGGCCAGGTCCTCCTTGGAGCGGAAGATCAGCCAGCCGATCCCCGGGTAGACGAGCCCGAACTTGTGCCCGGAGACGTTGATCGAGCGCACCTGCTCGAGCCGGAAGTCCCACTCCGAGTGCGGGTAGAGGAAGGGCCAGACGAAGCCGCCGCTGGCGCCGTCGACGTGCATCGGCACGTCGAGCCCGCGCTCTTTCTTGATCTGCAGCAGCAGGTCGTTGATGCCGGAGATGTCGTCGGCGTGGCCGGTGAAGGTGGTGCCGAGCACGGCGGCGACGCCGATCGTGTTCTCGTCGACGTGGGGCTCGACGTCCTCGGGCCCGATCGTGTACTTGCCTTCCTGCAGCGGCACGATCCGCGGTTCGACGTCGAAGTAGCGGCAGAACTTTTCCCAGACCACGTGGACGTCGCCGCCGAAGACCAGGTTCGGCCTCTCGACCGAGGCGTTTTCCGCTTCCCGGCGCTGCTTCCATTTCCACTTCAGCGAGAGGGCGCCGAGCATGATCGCCTCGGAGGAGCCCTGGGTGCGGGCGCCGGTGGTCTCGCCCGGGGCGTTGAAGAGATCGGCCAGCATGCGGATGCAGCGCTGCTCGATTTCGGCCGAGATCGGATACTCGGCGTGGTCGATGAAGTTGCGGTAGTTGTTGGCGTCGATCAGCCGCTGCGCCTCCGGCTCCATCCAGGTGGTGACGAAGGTGGCCAGGTTGCGGTTGGGGTCGCCCTCGAGCTCGAGTTCCTCGCCGACCAGCCGCATCGCGTCGAGCGCCGACATCCCCGTCTCCGGGAACGGCCCGTCCGGCGCGTCCTCGGTGAGGAAGCGGTTGCCGTAGAGCATGGTCTCGATGTGTTCTTTCTCCGGGTTCACGGCGCGAGCTTATACGGCGCCGCGCGCGCCGTTCGCGCTGCGGACCTTGAGGCCCCTATAAGGGCCCTAAGGTCCGACGCGGTAGGTGAGGTGGAGCGCTTCGGGGCCCTGGACGACATCCGTCAGCTCGAAGGAGGCGCTGCCGGGGGCGAGGCCGGCGAAGAGGGGCTCGCCGCCGCCGAGCAGGATCGGGACCTGGTTGACGAGCATCTCATCGAGCTCGCCGGCGGCAATCGCCTGCTGCAGGGTCGAGGCGCCGCCGCCGACGGAGATGTCCTTCTCGCCGGCGGCCTCGCGCGCCCGGGCCATCGCGCTCTCGATCCCGTCGGTGACGAAGTGGAAGCTGGTCCCGCCCTCCATCTCGAAGGAGTCGCGCGGGTGGTGGGTGAGGACGAAGACCGGGGCGTGGAACGGCGGCTCCTCGCCCCACCAGCCGCGCCAGTCCTCCCCGCCCCACTCGCCGCGGACGGGACCGAACATGTTGCGGCCCATCACCACCGCGCCGACGTTCGCCTGCACCGCCTGCATCACCGCGTTGCTCGGGTTCTCATCCCCTTCGCCGCCCTCGCGGCCGTGACCGGAGTGGAAGGCGGCGAGCTTGAAGGCCCACTCGTGCAGGCCCTCCCCGCCTTCACCGAGCGGATGCTCGGCGCCCTGGTTGGGCCCGGCGATGTAGCCGTCGAGCGAGACCGAGATCTGCGCTTTCGACTTCGCCACCGGGCTCAGCTCCCCCCGCGCGCCTCCTCGACCGTCAGCTCGGCGGTCGGGTTCGCCTCCAGGCGCTGGTCGGGAATCGCCTCGCCGCTGCGGACCGAGAGGCCGTAGGTGCCGTTGGCCAGCCGCTCTTCGGCCCGCTCGACGGCCTCCAGCCGGCGCTGCAGGTCCTGCGCGCGGCCGGCGTCGAACTCGTCCTGGTAGAGGCTCTCCGAGGCCAGGTCGCCCGGCTCGATGCGGGCGTCGCTCTCCTCGGCGTCGGTGCCCCGCAGGGCGGTCAGCTCGCCGGCGATCCGCTCGCGTTCGGCAGCCAAGAGCTCGCGTGCGCGCTTCTCCTCCATGCCGACACCGTATCGCCCTGGGGGGCGGCTGCGGGGTTGACGCCCTGGGTGGGCGCGCTATCCTCTAGAGGACTAACTACAGAAAGTGGATTTGGTTATGACTTATCGGCTGATACCTCTCGACGACGCGATCGTCTTCCCCACCGTGACCGCGACCCTGCCGATCGACGTCGGCGAGGAGGAGCGGGTATTCCTCCTGCCCCGCCGCGAGGGCGAGTACGGCCGCGTCGGCGTCGTCGCCGAGGTGGTCGAGCACGGCGTCTCGCGTCGCGGCAACCCGGTCGCGACCGTGGTCGGGCTGCACCGCGGCCTTGCCGGCGCCGCCCAGGCCGGCGACGGCGACCCCGAGCAGCTGCGGGTCGACGTGCAGGAGATCCACGACGGCCGCCCCGACGACGAGCACGCGCGTGAGCTGGTCCGCGAGTACCGCGCGGTGGTCGGCGAGATCCTCGAGCTGCGCGGCGACGACGGCCGCATCGCCGCCTTCCTGCGCTCGGTCGAGGAGCCCGGCGCCCTGGCCGACACCACCGGCCTCGCCCCCGACGTCGCCAACGAGAGCAAGCTGCGCCTGCTGGAGACGATCGACGTCACCCAGCGGCTGGAGATCGCGGTCGAGCTGCAGCGCGAGCGCCTGGCCGAGCTGCAGGTCCGCTCGAAGATCCGCGACGACGTCGAGTCCGGCGCCCAGAAGCAGCAGCGCGAGTACTTCCTGCGCAAACAGATGGAGTCGATCCGCAAGGAGCTGGGCGAAGACGAGACCGACCTGATCGCCGAGTACGAGGCGAAAATCGCCGAGGCGGAGATGCCGGAGGCGATCGCCGAGCAGGCCGAGAAGGAGCTGCGGCGGCTCGAGCGCCAGGGCGAGCAGTCGCCCGAGTCCTCGATGATCCGCAGCTACCTCGACTGGCTGATCGCGGTGCCGTGGGCGAAGCGCTCCGAGGAGCGGCTCGACCCGGCGCACACCCGCGAGGTGCTCGACTCCGACCACGCCGGCCTCGACGACGTGAAGAAGCGGATCACCGAGTTCGTCGCCGTCCGCAAGCTGCGCGAGGAGCGCGGGATCGAGGACGACGGTCGCGCCAACGGCACGATCCTCACCCTGGTCGGGCCTCCCGGCACCGGCAAGACCTCGATCGGCGAGTCGATCGCCCGCAGCCTCGGGCGCGAGTTCGTCCGCCTGAGCCTGGGCGGCCTGCACGACGAGGCCGAGATCCGCGGCCACCGCCGCACCTACATCGGCGCCCTGCCGGGACGGATCGTCCGTGCCCTGCGCGACGCCGGCACGATGAACCCGGTGATCCTGCTCGACGAGGTCGACAAGGTCGGTGCCGACTGGCGCGGCGATCCGACGGCGGCCCTGCTCGAGGTCCTCGACCCGGCCCAGAACAACACCTTCAGGGACAACTACCTGGACGTCGAGATCGACCTCTCCGAGGTCGTCTTCATCGCCACCGCCAACCTGCTGGACACGATCCCGGCGCCGCTGCTCGACCGCATGGAGCTGATCCCGTTCGACGGCTACACGACCGAGGAGAAGCTGGCGATCGCCAGGGGCTACCTGCTGCCGCGGCAGATGAAGCGGAACGGCCTGCGGGCCGAGGAGGTCGCGGTCGGCGACGAGGTGCTGCGCGGCGTGATCGCCGAGTACACCCGCGAGGCCGGCGTCCGCCAGCTCGAGCGCGAAGTCGGCAAGCTGCTGCGCGGCGCCGCGACGCGGATCGCCGCCGGCGAGGCCGACGGCAAGGTGGAGATCGACGCCGGGTTCCTGCGCGAGACGCTGGGCCGGCAGAAGTTCTTCCAGGAGTCGGTCGAGCGGACGGCGATCCCGGGTGTCTCGACCGGCCTGGCGGTGACCGGCACCGGCGGCGACATCCTCTTCATCGAGGCGACCGCGATGGACGGCGACAAGGGCCTCGTCCTCACCGGCCAGCTCGGCGACGTGATGAAGGAGTCGGCGCGGATCGCCCTCTCCTACGTGCGGGCGCACCGCGAGGCGCTCGGCATCCCGGCCGAGGCCTTCCAGCGCGAGTTCCACCTGCACGTGCCCGCCGGGGCGATCCCCAAGGACGGCCCCAGCGCCGGCACGGCGATGACCACCGCGCTGGTCAGCCTGCTGACCGGCCGCCCCGTCAAGCACACTGTGGGGATGACCGGCGAGGTCACGCTCCAAGGACGGGTGCTGCCGATCGGCGGCCTGAAGCAGAAGGTGCTCGCGGCGCACGCCGCCGGCCTGACCGAGGTGATCCTGCCCGAGCGCAACCGCGGCGACCTCGACGAGGTCCCCGAGGAGGTGCGCGAGCAGATGTCCTTCCACCCGGTGATGAGCATCGACGAGGTGCTCGGGCTGGCGCTGGAGCCGGTGGAGAGCGGAGCGGATGTCGCCTCGCTGTCGTAGCTGCACTCCTGTGCCGACGGAGGTCCGCGACGCCGCGGGCCTCCTCGAGCGCCGCTGGACGATGGCGACGATCTACGCCTGCTCCAGCGGCGCCGCCCGCTTCAACGAGTTCCGCCAGTCGCTGCCGGGCGTCTCGCCGACCACCCTCTCCGAGCGGCTCGACCAGCTCGAGAAGGCCGGCGTGGTCGAGCGCACGCTCGTCCCCGGCCGTCCCCCCCACAGCGAGTACCGGCTGACCGCCCGCGGCGAACGCCTGGCCCAGGCCGTCGCCGGCCTTTTGGCCAAATAGGCCACGTGAGGTTGCCTTTTCGGGCGAATAGCGCCTGAAAAGGCAACCTCACGGTTAAGGTGGGCGGCAGGGTGGCGCTGCACACGGACATTCCGACCCGCGCCCAGATCGGGCGGCTGCTCGCCGCCCGCGACCCGCAGAGCGTCTCGATCTACGTGCCGACGGCGCCGGTGGGCGAGGGCGGCCAGGCGGACCGGATCGCCTTCCGCAACCTCGCCGACGCGGCGCTCGGGCAGCTGCGCGACGCCGGCACCGAGACGCGCGCCGTCGCCGCGCTCGAGGAAGCCCTCTGGGAGCTGCATGACGACGAGGAGTTCTGGGAGGTCCAGGCCCACAGCCTCGCCGTCTTCGCGACTCCGACCAGCCTCAGCAGCTTCCGGCTGCCGAACCGGCTGAGCGAGGCGGTCGAGGTCTCCGACCGCTTCCACGTGCTGCCGCTGCTGCGGGCCGTCACCTTCCCGCAGTCGGCCTTCGTCCTCGCCCTCGCCCAGGGGTCGGTCGCGCTCTACGAGGTGACCGCCGACCTGCCGACCTTCGCCGTCCGCGTCCCCGACCTGCCGAGCGACGTCGCCGGCGCCGCCGGCAAGGCCTCGATCAAGGACCGCGCGCCGAGCCGCGCCGTGCAGGGGAGCGAGGGGCAGAAGGTGCGGATGCGCCAGTACGCCCGCAAGATCGACCTGGCATTGCGGCCGCTCCTCGGCGGCAGCACGCTGCCGCTGGTCCTCGCCGCCGCCGAGCCGCTCGCCTCGATCTTCCGCGAGGTCAACAGCTATCCCCACCTGGCCGCCGAGACGATCGCCGGCAACCCCGAGGAGCGCTCGCCGCAGCAGCTCGGCGAGGCCGCGCGGCCGATCCTCGACGGCGTCTACGCCGCCGAGCTCGAGGACCTGCGCGAGCGCTTCGAGACCCTCGGCGCCCGCGGGCGGGCGGCGGCGGAGCTCAGCGACGTCGCCCGGGCGGCGACCTTCGGCGCCGTCGAAACCCTCTTCGCCGACATCGACGCCGAGCTCCCCGGCTCGCTCGACGCCGAGAGCGGCGCGATCACCCCCGGCCCCGACGACGCCCACGACTACGGCGTCCTCGACGAGATCGCCCGCCGCGTGATCGCCGCCGACGGGCGGGTTCTCGCCGTCCGCGCCGGCGAGGTCCCGGGCGACGGGCCGGCGGCGGCGATCCTCCGCTACCCGGCCTGAGCTCGGCTCGGCACCGTGTAGGGTGGCGGCCGTGGGGGTGGGGCTGACTCATGTCGGCGGGCCGACCGTGCTGATCGAGCTCGGCGGCTGGCGGCTGCTCACCGACCCGACCTTCGACCCCGCCGGCGGCAGGTACCGCTTCGGCTGGGGCACCGGCTCGCGGAAGCTGGCCGAGCCGGCGCTCTCCGCCGATCAGCTCGGCCCGCTCGACGCGGCGCTGATCAGCCACGATCACCACGAAGACAACCTCGACGCCGCCGGGCGGGCGCTCCTGCCCTCGATCCCGACCGTCCTCACCACCGCCGCCGGCGCCAAGCGCCTGCGCGGCGAGCTCGGCGAGGCGGTGCGCGGGCTCGAGCCGTGGCAGACGACGACGCTGAGCGCGCCCGGCAAGGAGACGCTCGAGATCACCGCCACCCCCTGCCGCCACGGGCCGCCGTTGAGCCACCCGATCGTCGGCGACGTGGTCGGCTTCGCGATCCGGCCCGAGGGCGAGGAGCGCCAGGCGCTCTGGATCAGCGGCGACACCGTCCTCTATGACGACGTCCGCGCCGCCGCCGGGCGGCTCGACGTCGACGTCGCCCTGCTCCACCTCGGCGGCGTTCGCTTCCCGGTCTCCGGGCCGCTCCGCTACACGATGAACGCGGCCGAAGCGATCGAGCTGACCGACCTCTTGGAACCGCGGCTGGCGGTGCCGATCCACTACGAGGGCTGGAAGCACTTCCGCCAGGGGCGGGACGAGGTCGAGAGCGCGCTCGCCGCCGCCCCCGCCGCCGTCCGCGAGCGCTTCCGCTGGCTCGAGATCGGCGCCCCGACGGAGGTATGAGCGTGGAGGCCGGCGAGTTCACCGCGATGCACCGCGGCGGCGAGGGGCCGCCGCTGGTCCTCCTGCACGGCTTCACCGACACCTGGCGCTGCTGGGAGCTGGTGCTGCCGGCGCTCGAAGCCGAGCACGAGGTGCTGGCGCCGACCCTCGCCGGCCACTCGGGCGGCCCGGCGATCGGCGAGGACGAGGACCCGGAGGAGGCGATCGTCGCCGGAGTCGAAGCGGCGATGGACGCGGCCGGTTTCGAGACCGCCGCGATCGCCGGCAACTCGCTCGGCGGCTGGGTGGCGCTGAAGCTGGCGGCGCGCGGCCGCGCGACGTCCGTCACCGCGCTGGCGCCGGCCGGCGGCTGGGCGGTCGGCGACCCGGCGTTCGAGCAGACCCTCGCCTACTTCCGCACCGCGCAGATGCTGCTCGAGCAGGCCCTCCCCTACGCCGACGAGATCGTCGCCAGCCCCGAGGGCCGGGCACGGGCGACGGAAATGTACGTCTCGACCGCCGACCACATGTCGCCGGAGCTGATCGTCCACCAGATGCGCGGCGCCCTCGGCTGCCCGGCGGTGGTGCGGCTGCTCGAGCACGCTGAGGCCAACGGCTGGAACCTCGAGGCGGAGAACGTCAGCTGCCCGGTGCGGCTGGTCTGGGGCGACGGCGACCGCGTCCTCGTCCCGCCCGGCGCCAGCGTCCGCTTCCGCGAGGAGTGGCTGCCGCGGGCCGAGCTCGTCGAGCTCGAAGGCGCCGGCCACTGCCCCCAGCTCGACCACCCGTTGGAGACGACGCAGCTGATCCTCGACTTCGCCCGCTGACGCGTCTGCATTTAGCCGCCTATTTGGCGGCAAATCGCAGACGCGTGGTCAGGCGGGGGCGCCGGGGCCGGGCGGATCGGCCGGAGGAGGCGGCGGCGGCGTGTACTGCTCGCCGCCGTGGTCGCTGACCACCGCGCCGGAGTCGCCCTTCAGCAGCAGCAGGCGGTAGTAGAGGACGCCGGCGACCAGCGCCGTGATCGGCGCCGTCACCGAGGAGGCGAGCAGGCCGAGGACGATCCGCAGGATCGGGCCGTCGGCGATCGCGGCGGCGATGCTGATCAGGACCAGGCTGACGACCGCGGTGATCAGCGCCGCGCAGATGACGACGCCGAAGACCGGCCAGCCGTAGCCCTTGACCAGCCCGCGCGAGCGGCCGAAGGACTCGATCACGCCGCGCCGCTCGATCACGATCGCCGGCGCGATCACCGCCCAGATCGTCAGCAGGAAGAGGCCGGGAACGACCAGCAGGACGAAGCCGACGGCGACCCCGAGGCCGAAGAGGATGCTGGCGCCGGCGAGCGGCCAGAGGACCGGGGTGACCGAGCGGTAGAGCTCGCCGACCGAGAGGTCGCGGCGGCCGTCCTGGACGTCGCGGACCAGGCTCACCACCATCCCCTCGTAGATGATCGAGGCGACCAGGCTGAGCAGCGCGCCGATCAGGGTCAGCAGCACCGAGCCGCCGGCGAGGCCCTGGACGATCGCGACGACGAGGAAGAGCCAGAAGGCGACCGGGATCAGCACGCCGGCGTTCTCGCGGTAGATCGCGAAGACCTCCGACAGCGTCTCCCCAACTTCGAGCTTGCGACCCATCGGGCGCTGGATTCGGCGTGCGGCCGGCGATACCTCCAACCAGCATCAAAAAGCCGAGGCCGGCTTCGTAGGCCGGCCTCGGCAACGGTGCTGCAACGAGCTGGGGAGCATCCGTCGGGTGGGACAAGGCCCGACTCCCTTCCCTCGCCGGTACCGGGGTTGGATTCGCCCGGCTGCCCGACACTGCGGCGCCTAGCGCCCCAGCACCTCCAGGGTCCCGCAAAGCATGTGACTCAAGTCGGACCACCTCCTTTCTCTGGTGATCCGATTGAAGCAAATCGGCCAGCCGGCCTCACTGACCGGTGCCGGCGACCGTCGAGACGTATTCGGCGACATCTTCGATTTCTTCCGGCGAGAGGGTTCCGCCGAAGGCCGGCATCACGCCGCCGCCGTTGGTCACCTGCGTTTCGACCAGCGCCTTTTCCGGCTGCAGTTCGTCGAGGTTCGGCCCGACGGTGCCGGTCGTGCCCGCCTCCGAGAGGGTGTGGCAGGAGGCACAGTTGGTCGTGAAGACGGTCTTGCCCGCGGCCAGCGCCGCTTCGGCCTTCGGTTCCGCCGGCGCTTCTTCGCTGGCCGTCGTTTCCTTGGGCGTGGTTTCTTCGGCCGTCGTTTCCTTCGCCGTAGTTTCTTCGCTGGTCGTCGGCACGGGTTCGGGAGGAGCGCTGTTGGCGGGGGCCATGCTCACCGTCGTCGTCTTTTCGTGACCGGTGTAATGGCCGAGGAAGTAACCGGCGAGGAAGGCGATCACGACGCCGACGCCGACCGCTCCGACCGCGATCGCCGCCCAAACCGTGACCGAGAATCCTTTGCTGCCTTTCTTCACCGGCCCATCCTTCCGTCGCCCGCTGAACTCCCGTCTCACCGGCGGCACCGAGTCTATTGGACCGGCTCACCCCGCTTGAAATCGCGGCGTGAGCGACCAGGAGGAGACTCGGGACGCCGCGCACCGCGTGCCCGACCTGCGTTCGCTGACGCGCGAGACGGTGCGGGCGCAGATTGCCGAGACAGCCTGGAGCGTCTTCGCCGAACGCGGCTTCGACGCCGCCACCCCGAACTACGCGAGCAACCCCGCCCGCTCCCTCGCCCGGCTCAACCTCACCCGCGAAACCCCCTTCCTTCGCGCCCACCAGCTCGAGCGCCAGGCGCAGTGGCGCGACCTGATCGGCCCCGCCCTGGCGATCCGCACAGGCCTCGACCCCCCGACGACGTCCGGATCGACGCCGTCGTCGCCGCGCGCAGGCCGCCCTCGACGCCGCGACCGAGCGCTGGGCCCTCTCGGGCAGCGAGCTCGACCTCACCCAGCTGATCGACGAAGCGTTCGCCGCGATCGCCGACCTCCGCCTCGGCTGAGCCCTCCCGGCGCTCAGAGCAGCTCGCGGATCGCGGCCAGGGTGCGGTCGATCGCGGCGGCGTCGACGTCGAGGTGGGTGACGGCGCGGACCCGGTCGCCGAAGGCGCTGAGCTCGATGCCGCGCTCGGCGAGGGCGGTGAGGAGGGCGATCGGGTCGGGGACTTCGAAGATCACGATGTTGGTCTCGACCGTGGCGGGGTCGATCGTCACCGCGTCGATCGCGGCCAGGCCCTCGGCGAGGGCGCGGGCGTTGGCATGGTCCTCGGCCAGGCGCTCGACGTTGTGGTCGAGGGCCCAGAGGGCGCCGGCGGCGACGATGCCGGCCTGGCGCATCGCGCCGCCGTACATCTGCTTGTAGCGCCAGGCCTCCTCGATCGTCTCCGCCGAGCCGGCGAGGCAGGCGCCGAGCGGCGCGCCGAGGCCCTTGGAGAAGTCGATCCAAGCGGTGTCGAAGCCGCGGGCGTACTCGGCGGCGCTGACCCCCGAGGCGACCACCGCGTTCAGCAGGCGGGCGCCGTCGAGGTGGGAGCGCAGGCCGTTGCGCTCGGCGACGTCGAGCACCGACTCGAGCTCGGCCAGCGGCCAGACCCGGCCGCCGCCCATATTGGTGGTCTGCTCGACGCAGACCAGGCGCGAGCGCGGCTGGTGGCGGTCCCGCGGGTCGCGGAGCGCCGCTTCGAGCGCCGCCGCGTCGAACATCCCGCCGGCGCCGCCGAGCTCGAACAGCTGCGCCCCGGCGAGGGCCGCGGCGCCGCCGGCCTCGGCGATCACCGGGTGCGAGCCACGGTGCAGGTAGACCTCGTCGCCGAGAGGCCGGGCGTGGAGGCGCAGCGCGATCTGGTTGCACATCGTCCCCGAGGGCAGGAACAGCGCCGCCTCGTGGCCGAGCAGCTCGGCGACCCGCTCCTGCAGCGTGTTCACGGTCGGGTCGAGCCCGCGCTGCTCGTCACCGACCTCCGCCGCCGCTATCGCCCGCCGCATCCCCGCCGAGGGCAGCGTCTGCGTGTCCGAATAGAGGTTGACCTGCGCCCCGCTCACCGCGCGGAGGCTAACGAGGCGCAGCGACCGGCTCGGCGACGGCCGCCGGCGCGACGCGGGTCGCCCGCCGCCGTTCCCAGGCCGACCAGCCGGCGAGGACCGCGGCGGCGTAGATCCAGCCGAGGAGGACGTCGAAGAAGTAGTGCTCGCCGCAGGCGAGCAGGGTCAGCCCCATCGCCAGCGGATAGAGGAGGAGCAGCGGGCGCAGCCGGCGGCGGCGCACCCGGGGCCAGATCGTCAACGCCACCAGCATCGTGAAGGCGGCGTGCAGCGAGGGCACCGCGGCGACGAGGTTGACCGTGGCCTGACCCTCGGAGAAGAGGCCGGCGGTGCCGACGCCGATGATCTCCCAGCCGGTGCTGGTGGTCCGTTCGACCGACCCCAGCAGGCCCATTTCCGAGGCCAGCCAGGGCGGCGCCGCCGGGAACGCCATGTAGGTGGCGAGGCCGGCCAGGGCGAGGGTGACGAGGCGCCGCCGGTAACGCAGGAAAGCGGGCCGTTCGCGCACCCAGAGCCAGCCGGCGAGGGCGAAGGGGGTGATGAAGTAGGAGGTGTAGACGAGGGTGAAGCCGACGTTCCAGGCGCTCAGCGCCTGCGGGTCGTAGAGGTGGGCCTGCAGCCATTCGGTCGGCGTCTGCCCGGCGAATAGCCATTTGTCGAAGTCGATCATCGGCAGGTAGTGGGTGCCGATGCCGAGCGAGTCGGCGGCGCCGCGGGTGAAGTCGTAGGCGAAGAGGACGATGACGATCGGCAGCCAGTCGAGGACCAGCTGGACGATCTGCCACGGGTGCCGGCCGATCGAGGCGCATGCGAGGGCGCCGCAGGTCCAGAGGATCACCAGCTCGCGCTGGACCGGGATCCCGTAGCTGGCGCTCCAGAGGACGAGCCCCGCGAAGTAGAGGGCGATCGCCGCGCGCCGCACCGCCACCCAGTGCGCGAAGCGGAAGTCGGTCGCCTGCTCGGCCGCCGCGACCTCGGCGAATTCGGCGGTGCTCATCACGACATCTTTACGTCCTTCACAGCCGAGTAACAGGGCGGCGTCGGCGAGGCCGGCACCGGCCGGCTCGGCGTACTCGCGGTCGCTTTCGCGCTACAGCGTGGATACCGCGTCTCACGGGGGTAGGTTTGGACGATGGAGAGCGAGGAGAAGCGTGTGATCCTGCTGCCGGCGGCGCGGCGCGACCGCGCCGACTTCGTCGCCGCGATGAGGTCCAGCGGCGGCCTCCACCAGCCCTGGATCGCGCCGCCGGTCGACGATGAAGCCTTCGACGCCGTGCTCGAGCGGGCCCGCGGCGAGAGCTTCGAGTTCCTCCTCGTGCGGCGGCGCTCCGACGGCGCCATCGCCGGCTACTTCGACGTCAGCCAGATCATCCGCGGCCCGTTGCAGAGCGCCTTCCTCGGCTACGGCGGCGTCGCCGCCCTCGCCGGCCAGGGCTACATGAGCGAAGGCATGCGGCTGCTCCTGCGCCACGTCTTCGAAGAGCTGCGGCTGCACCGGATCGAGGCCAACATCCAGCCCGGCAACGAGCGCTCGCTGGCGCTGGTCCGGCGCGCCGGCTTCAGCCGCGAGGGCTACTCCGAGCGCTACCTGAAGATCGGCGGCCGCTGGCGCGACCACGAGCGCTGGGCGATCCGCGTCGAGCAGTGGCAGGACGCCCCCGGCGGCGAGGGGTACGCTCCCAGCCAGTGGAGCAGCGAGTCAGCCTGATCACCCTCGGCGTCGCCGACGTCGCCGCCGCCCGCGCCTTCTACGAACGCCTCGGCTGGCACGGCAAGGAAGTCGAGGAGACCGTCTTCTTCCAGGCCGGCGGGCTCGGCATCGTCCTCTGGGGCCGCGAGAAGCTGGCTGCCGACGGGGCCCTCGAGGACGCCCGCGCCGACGGCTTCGGCGGCGTCGCCCTGGCCCAGAACGTGCGCTCGCGCGAGGAAGTGGAGGCGGTGGTCGCCGCGGCCGAGGCGGCCGGGGCGACGATCACCAAGCGCCCGGAGGAGACCTTCTACGGCGGCTACGCCGCCTACTTCACCGACCTCGACGGCCACGCCTGGGAGGTCGCCCACAACCCCGGCTTCACCCTCGCCGAGGACGGCGCGCTCGAGCTCCCCTTCTGAGCTGCCCGCCGCAGCTCAGCGCGAGGGGAGGTTGTGGCTGAAGCCCGGGTGGACGCCGGCGCCGAGCTGCGCCTCGACCACCTTGCGCAGCAGCGCCACCAGCTCCGCGTGCTCGGCCTCGGTCAGGCCCCGGGCCAGCTCCTCGCCGTGCTGGTGGGCCACCTCCCTCCCCCGCTCCAGCGCCTCGCGGCCGGCGGGGGTCAGGTAGAGGGCGCGAATGCGGCGGTCGCGCGGGTCGGCCCGGCGCTCGACCAGGCCGCGCTTCTCCAGCTCGTCGACGAAGGCGACCATCCGGCTCGGCGGCGCCGCGACCGCTTTCGCGATCTCCTGCTGCGAGCGGCCCTCGGCGGCGTCGACCAGGTTGAGGACGCGGAAGAGCGGCGGCTGCAGGTCGATCTCGGCCAGCCGGGCGGCGAAGCGGGCGGAGGCGTGGATGCCGGCCTGGGAGAGCAGGAAGGCGAGGTTTTCGGGCGCCTTGTCACCCTCCAGCGAGGCCGGGTCCACCTCCCCGTCCCCGGATCCAGCACGTTTCGAGAAGACATCGGGCGAATCGGTTCCTAGATTCCGGTCCCGGTTCGACTCACCGCTCTCGAGATCGGCTGACGCGCTCATTTGAGACTGAGTCTACCTTTCATCTGTGCTGTAATGATTTCACTTTGGAACTTCTCACGAACTAAGTGAACACCCCAAACCGCCCCCGGGGAGGAACCTCTCATGACCCGCAGTCTCGCTCGTATCGCCGACATCGCCTATCGCCGCCGTGGCCGCATGGTGCTCGGCTGGATCATCGCCACGATCGTGCTGATCGGCCTCGGCTCGAACCTGGCCGGTGACTACCACGCCGACTACAACACGCCCGGCTCGGAGTCCAAGCAGGCCTCGGACCTGACCCAGCGCGCCTTCAAGGGCTACTCGGGGCAGGAAATCTACGTCGTCTGGAAGGACCCGAACGGCGCCAAGAGCGCCGGCGCGACCGCGGCGATGAACAAGTTCTTCAGCGAAGCCGAAACCGTCGAGCACGTCGGCAAGCGCGGCGAAGTCCGCGTCTCCGAAGACGGCAAGATCGCGACCACGACGCTGCCGCTGAACGTCCCCGGCTGGGAAGTCAAGAAGGAGCAGGGCGAAGAGCTGATCGACGCCGCCGAAGCGGCCAGCGGCAACGGCCTGCAGGTCGAGCTCGGCGGCGAACCGATCTACGCCGCCCAGGAACAGACCAGCCCCGAGGGGCTCGGCTTCCTCGGCGCGGCGATCGTGCTGCTGATCGCCTTCGGCTCCCTGGTCGCCGCCGGCCTGCCGCTGGTGATCGCCCTGTTCGGGCTCGGGATCTCCTCCGGCGGCCTGATCGTCCTGCTCGCCAACGTGATCGACGTCCCCAACTGGACCACCGCCGTCTCCGGCCTGATCGGGATCGGCGTCGGGATCGACTACGCGCTGCTCGTCCTCACCCGCTTCCGCGCCGCGCTGAAGTCCGGCAAGGACCGCCACGACGCCGTCGTCGAGGCGGTGACGACGGCGGGTCGCAGCGTCATCATCGCCGGCTCGACCGTGGTGATCGCGGTGCTCGGCCTCTTCCTCACCGGGCTCCCCTACATGTACGGGGTGGCGATCTCGGCCTCGCTGGCGGTGCTGGTGGTGATGCTGGCCTCGATCACCCTGCTGCCGGCGCTGCTCTCCTACCTCGGCCCGCGGGTCGACAGGCTGCGGATCCCGATCCTCGGGCGCCGCCTCGACAAGGTCGAAGGCGACGCCAACTCGCCGGCCGCGCGCTGGAGCCACATGGTCCAGCGCCACCCCTGGTTCGCGGCGATCGTCTCCACCGCGGTCCTGCTGGCGCTGGCGGCGCCGGCGCTCGGGATGCGCCTCGGCTTCCCCGACGCCGGCAACGACAAGGAAGGGACGATGACCCGCCAGGCCTACGACCTGATCAGCGAAGGGTTCGGGCCGGGCGCCAACGGGCCGCTGGTGATCGCCGCCGAAACGCCGGGGCCGGAAGCCCACAAGGCGGTCGAAGAACTGGCCGTCAGCCTGCGCGGCGAAGAAGGGATCGACCACGTGCCGGCGCCGCAGTTCAACGAAGACGGCAGCGCCGCCCTGATCACCGTGATCCCGACCACCTCGCCGCAGGACGAAGCGACCCAGGACCTGGTCGACCACCTGCGCAAGGTGATGCCCGAAGAGCTGGCCGGCTCCGGCGCCACCGCCTACCTCGGCGGCGTCACCCCGGCGCTCGAGGACCAGAGCGAATACATCACCGAACGGATGCCGATCTTCATCATCGGCGTCCTCGGGCTCTCCTTCCTGCTCCTGCTGGTGGCCTTCCACGCGCCGCTGATCTCGCTCAAGGCGGGGGTGATGAACCTGCTCTCGGTCAGCGCCGCCTATGGGGTGATGACCCTGGTCGCACAGGGCGGGGCCGTCGGCAAGCTGATCGGGATCGACCACGAAGTGCCGATCGCGCCGTTCATGCCGGTGATGATGTTCGCGATCCTCTTCGGCCTCTCGATGGACTACGAGGTCTTCCTCGTCTCGCGAATCCGCGAGGAGTACCTGAAGGACCGCGATACCCGGCGCGCGGTCGCCGACGGCCTGGCCAAAACCGCGCGGGTGATCACCGCGGCGGCGGCGATCATGGTCGTCGTCTTCCTCGCCTTCGTCGCCTCGCCCGAAGTCTTCCTCAAGCTCTTCGGGATCGGCCTGGCGTCGGCGATCTTCCTCGACGCAACCCTGGTGCGGATGGTCCTGGTGCCGGCGGTGATGCAGCTGCTCGGCAAGTGGAACTGGTGGATCCCGAGCTGGCTCGAGCGGGCGCTGCCGCAGATCGACGTGGAGCCGGGCGCCCAGGAGCCGCTCACCGAAGGGTCGCGGTAGCTGTCCTCAGGCCGCCTATCATCACGCGATCTGGGGAATAGGCGGCAAGTCTGGGCTGCTCGAGCGCGACGGTGACCTGGCAGCGGTCGCCGTCGCGCTCGACCGTGCCCGCCGCGGCGACCGCGGCGGCACCCTGCTGATCGAGGGCCCGGCCGGGGTCGGCAAGACGGCGCTGCTCGGCGAGCTCGGGCGCCGGGCCGAGGCCGGCGGCTACCGGGTGCTGCGGGCGCGCGGCTCGGAGATGGAGCGCGATTTCGGCTTCGGCCTCGTCCGCCAGCTGTTCGGGCCGCTGCTGCGCTCGCTCGACCCGCCGGCGCGGGCGCAGCTGTTCGCCGGCCCCGCCGTGCTGGCGGCGGCGATCTTCGGCCTCGGCGGCGAGGGGCTCGAGGTCGGCGCCGCCGAGAGCTCGCTCTACGGCCTCTTCTGGCTGCTCGCCGGGCTGCTCGAGTCCGGCCCCCCGGTCGTGCTGGCGATCGACGACGCCCACTGGAGCGACAGCGCCTCGCTGCGCTTCGCCCGCTACCTCGGCCAGCGCCTCGACGGCCTGCCGCTGCTGCTGGCGCTGGCGGCGCGGCCGAGCGAGCCCGGGGTCCAGGCGGAGCTGCTGCGCGGGCTCGTCGCCGACCTCGAGGTCCCGACCCTGCGGCCGGCACCGCTGAGCGAGGCCGGGACCGCGGCGATCGTCCGCGCCCGCCTCGGCGCCGGCGCCTCCGGCGAGGTCGAGGCCGCCGCCCATGAGGCGACCGGCGGCAACCCGTTCCTGATCGAGGAGCTCCTGACCGAGCTCGCCGCCGAGGCGGACGGCGCCGCGCCCGCCACCGATCGGATCGCGGCGATGGGCCCGGAGCGGATCGCCGCCAGCGTCAGCGAGCGCGCCGGCCGCCTCGACCCGCTCGGGGTCGAGGTCGTCCGCGCCGCCGCGGTGCTCGGCGACGCCGCCGACCTGCGGGCGCTGACGGCGCTCGCCGGCAGCGACCGCGAGCGCACGGCGGCGATCCTCGACGGGCTCGCGGCGGCCTCGATCCTCGCCCCCGAACCCGGCCACCGCTTCGTCCACCCGCTGGTGCGGGCGGCGGTCTACGAGGCGATCCCCGCCGCCGGCCGCGCCGGCCTGCATGCGCGCGCCGCCGCGGTGCTGCTCGCCCAGGGTGCCGACGCCGAGGCGGTCGCCGCCCACCTTCTGCTCTGCGAACCAGCCGGCGTCGAGGGCGCCGCCGGCGTGCTCGAGCGGGCGGCGGCCGGCGCCGCGCTGCGCGGCGCCCCCGACAGCGCGATCGCCTACCTGCGCCGGGCGCTGGAGGAGCCCGGGGTCGAGCGGGCCGAGCTGCTCCGCCTGCTCGCCGGCGTCGAGGTCGTCGTCCGGGACGCGGCGGCGATCCCGCACCTGCAGGAGGCGGCGGAGCTCGCCGCGGACCCGCGCGTGGCGCTCGAGATCACCCTCGGCCTCGCCGACCTCCTCTCCCTCGCCGGCCAGTGGGAGGCGGCGAAGCAGCTCGTCGACAGCGGCCTCGCCCGCTTCGAGCGCGACGAGCTGCCGGGCCGGCTCGACCTCGAGGCGTTCCGCGCCGCCTACGGCGGCTACGACCCCGCCTGGGTCGGCGAGTTCCACGCCGACCTGCCCCGGCTGCGCGCGCTGGTTGCCGGGCGCGGCGACGAGGAGTCGAAGCGGCTGCGCTGGGCGCTGGCGGCGATGGGTGCGATCCGCGACTTCCCCCGCTCCGAGGTGCTCGGCCTGATCGACCCGCCGCCGCCGGGCTGGAGCCTGCCGAGCGGCGACCGCGAGAGCTCCGCCGTCCCCGCGGCGACCTGCGCGCTGCTGATCGTCGACGCGCTGACCGAGGCCGAGACGATGGCCTCGGCGCTGACCGAGGACGGCCGCCGGCGCGGCTCGGTGATCGGGATCGTCTCCGGCGTCGGCTTCAGCGCCGCCCGCAATTCGCGCCTCGGCCTCCTGCACGCCGCCGAGGCCGACCTCAACGTGATGGTCGAGCTGATCGACCAGAACCACCTCAGCCTGATGGCGCTGACGACGATGGTCCACTTCTGCATCGACGCGGTCGCCGAGCGCCCGCAGCTGGCCGAGGTCGCCGCGATGGTCGAGGAGCTGGAGCTGCCGGCGCCGTTCAGCGCGACCCAGAGCGGCGGCATGGTGCTCGAGGTGCGGGCGGCGATCCGGGCTGCCCGCGGCGACCGTGCCGGGGCGCTCGCCGACCTGCGCGCCACGGCGGAGATCTTCGCGCCGCTCGAGGCCGGCCCCCGCTTCAGCCACTGGCGCTCGAGCCTCGCCCTGCTGCTGCCCGAGTCCGAGCATGAGGAGGCGGTGGCCCTCGCCGCCGAGGAGCTGTCACTGGCCCGCGCGGTCGAGTCGCCGCGGGCCGAAGGCGTCGCCCTGCGCACGCTCGGCCTCCTCCGCGGCGGCGAGGAGGGGGTCGCGGCGCTGCGCGAATCGGCAGCGGTCCTGCACGGCTCGGTGGCGCAGCTCGAGCTGGCCCGCTCCCTGGCCGAGCTCGGCGCCGCGCTGCGGCGCGGCAACCAGCGGGCCGAGGCGCGCGAGCTGCTGCGCGAAGCGGCCGACCTGGCGCAGCGCTGCGGTGCCGAGCGACTCGAGGAGCGGGTCCACGAGGAGCTGCGGGTCGCCGGCGCCCGGCCGCGCCGGCGCGCCCTCTCCGGCGCCGCGGCGCTGACCCCCGGCGAGCGCCGGGTCGCCGCCGCGGCAGCGGCCGGCGCCACCAACCGCGAGATCGCCCAGGACCTCTTCGTCTCCCTGCGCACCGTCGAGATGCACCTCACCAACGCCTACCGCAAGCTCGACATCTCGTCGCGCTCGGAGCTGGCCGGGGCGATCGGGGGCGCTGCCTAGCTGCGGGAAGGGCGGGTTCGAGGGCGGCAGGACGGCTCCAGGGTTCGGGCCCCCCGCGCTTGGGGTTAAGGCTGATTCACCCTGAACCCCGGCGTTACCTGTGCTGCTTTTTCTTCGGCTTGGGGTGCTTTTTGGCCGGGGCTTGGAGTCGGCCGGTGCCCAGCTCTTTGAAGGGGAGGAGGCGGGTCTTGGGTTTGCTCAGGGCGACGAACCTGGCGCGGGTGGGCCTGCTGCGGTCGCCGGTCGGGCCGAAGGCGATGACTTCGACGCGGCCAGCTTCGGTCGCCGGGACGTTCTTGACGGTGACCGCGTGGCGCTTGGCCTTCACCCGCTGGGAGCGGACCAGGCCGCCGCTGGCTTCGGTGACGACCGAGTAGCCCTGGCTGTAGGGCGCCTGCGCCCAGGAGACGGCGAGCCGGCTGCCGTGGCGGACGACGCGGAGGCCCTTGACCTTGCTCGCCTTCGGCGGCGGTGGGGCCTTGAAGTGGTCGAGGGTCTGGAGCGGCGCCGGGATCCCGTCGACTTCGACCTGGGCGGCGATGGTGCGGCGGCCGGCGGAGCCGATGCTCGGTTCGAAGGCGATCTGCCCCCTGCCGCCCTTGACGGTCTTCAGCAGGTCCCAGGTGTCCTTGCCCTGCTCGTAGAAGCCGACGCTCTGCCCGGCTGCGTGCCCGGCGTCGTAGTGGAGGACGAAGTGGCGGCCGCTGCCGGTGACCGAGGCCTTGACCCCGGCGTTCGGTTCGTAGCGGGTCTCGCGCACGTTGACGATCGGCGCCGAGCCAGCCGCCGGGATCACCCTGTAGGTCCCAGGCTTGGCGTCGCTGACTCCCACCCAGGTGCGGTTGAACTTGTCGGCGGAGATCGCGCTCAGGTGCTTGCCGTGCAGCATCGTGTTCGCTTCGCTCGCGAGCTGCTCGCCGTCGGGGCCGACCACGGTCACCGCCGGGGCGCCGCCGCCACCGGTCAGCTCGACCGTCTTCGCTTCCTCCCCGGGCTTCACCGTGAAGGTCAGGGGCGCATTTGGCGCCGCGGAGATCCGCGCCCCGCGCACGTTCACCTCCCAGAACTGGCTCGGCTTGCAGCCGTCGCCGAGGGCGCCGGCGAAGAAGGTCGGGACGGTGTCGCCGTAGAGGTAGCCGACGCCCGGCGTCCAGGTGCCGTCGAGGATGTCGAAGCAGACCGAGATGCCGCGGCTCGAGATGTGGCCTTCGCCGCCGGCGCAGGCGCCGACGTGGGCGACCTTGATCCCGCCCAGGAGGCAGACCTCGCCGTGCACCTCGGCGTTGAACCTGCGGGTCAGGGCGTTCAGCTCGAGTGAGCCGCCGGCGTTGACGACGAACAGGTAGGTGTTGAGGTGTGCGGTGCCGCCCGCCCCGACGAAGCCCGGATAGCTGTAGATCAGGTGGGCGTTGCCCAGTTCCATCCCCACCCCTTCGCCCGGTTCGATCTTCACCGTGCCGCCGACCGCGAAGGTCATCGAGCTGAAGGTCTGACCGCTGATTTCGCGCAGGGTGCCGCCGGCGTCGCCGGGCTTGAAGGTGTACGGGTGGTCGGGCGTGGCGAAGGCGGCGAGGAAGCCGCCGGTCGCGTTGACGATTTCGGCCGCGTGGATCGCCGCGTAGCCGTCGATCACGACCGGCTTGTGGAGCTGGAAGCTGAAGCCGATTTCGTTCAGGGTCACACCCGGGAAGAGCTCCGGCGGCGGCAGGAACGGGTAGCCGAACTTGAGCGCGGCGCCGGCGCTGTGGAATTCGCCGGCGCAGAAGGCGATCCCGTTGCGCTGCGGTTCGGGGGCCATCTTCAGGCCAGCCCCTTGCTGTCCCGTGTCGACCGGGACGAAGAACACTTCGGCCGTCGCCTTCCACCACTTGCGCGGGCATTCCTGTTCCTGGTTGCCGGCGTCGTTGTAGGTGAAGTCGACGTTGGCCAGTTCGACCGGCCCGAGGAAGGCTTCGCCGAGGTGGATGTTGAGCAGACCGAGATAGGTGCCGCGGGC
>DASXOF010000011.1:0-20222 GCA_036494495.1 Solirubrobacterales bacterium
CGGGGTCCGACCTGATCCACGGCGGCCGCGGCAACGACGACGTCGACGGCGGGGCCGGCGACGGCGACCGGGTGATCGGCGACCTCGGCGACGACGAGGTGACCGGTGGCGCCGGCGACTACGACGAGGTCGCGGGCGACCTCGGGATCGACATCGTCAACGGCGGCCCCGGCAACTTCGACCTGGTCCACGGCGACTACGGCTACGACCGCATGTCGGGCGGCGCCGGCAGCGGCGACATCGCCTCCTTCGCGACCAAGGTCGCCGGCGGCAAGGGCAGCGGCGTCTGGGCCTCGCTCGCCGCCCACCGCGCGCTCGGCGACGGCCACGACAAATTGTTCGGTTTCGAGAGCCTCGAAGGCTCGGCCTTCCGCGACACGCTGATCGGCAACCGCAGGGCGAACGTGATCTTCGGCGGCCCCGGCGACGACCGCATCCTCGGCGGCGGTGGCTCCGACGCGATCGACGGCGGCCAGGGCGAGGACCGCTGCAGCGGCGCCAGGGGCCGGACCACCTCCTGCGGGCGCGAACGACCGCCGCTCGGCAGCGCCTACGTCCAGCTCGACCCGGCGGTCGGCGGCGGCGGTGGGCTGCAGATCGTCGGCGGCGCCGGCGATGACCACTTCGCCGTCGCCTGGGACGAAGCGAGCCAGGCCTTCGGGGTCAGCGCCCGGCGCCCGCTCGCCGCCGGCCTCGGCTGCTCGCACCCGGGCGGGGTGAAGAAGCGGGTCAGATGCCCGGCCGAAGGCGACGGCCGCTGGCTGATGGCCGACCTCGGCCCCGGCAACGACAGCATCCGCGTCGTCGGCTCGCTGGTCGACGTCGGCAACGTCCGCCTCGCCGGCGGCGTCGGCGACGACAAGCTCGTCGGCGGGCCGGAGGACGACCTGATCGAGGCCGGCCCCGGTGCCGACCGCCTCTACGGCAAGGCCGGCGCCGACGGCCTGGTCGGCGGGCTCCCCGGCCCCACCTACCTCTACGGCGGCGAGGACGGCGACCTGCTGGCGGCCGGGGGCGGCTGCGCCGGCGGCGCCCTGGTCGGCGGCCCCGGCCGCGACGACGCCTCCTTCGCCGAGACCCAGGCCCACCCCGGCATCCTCATCGTCTCCTTCCCCGAGCACGCCGCCTGGGTCCCCGACGAACCGGACTGCCACCCGGTCCACCTCTCGCACAGCGACGAGGACATGGAGGGCTCGTTCGGCTCCGACCTCCTGATCGGCGACTCCCGCCCCAACGCGATCCTCGGCCAGCCCGGCCGCGACACCTTCCGCGGCAACGGCGGCGACGACGTGATCGACGCCCGCGACGGCGTCCGCGACCGCTCCATCCAATGCGGCCCCGGCGTTCCCCCGCACCCGAAACCGAAGTCGCGGGGCGGAGGGTTGACCAAACCGACGGGCCACCCCGCCGGCCGAGCGCTCACCGACCCCTTCGACCCCCCACCGTTCAACTGCGCGATCACGAAGCACGGCACCCCCGTCCCCGGCCTCAACGGCTAGCCCCCAAATAGCGCCCCCGAGGCCGCCGCCGCGCCGCCAACCCGGGGCGAACTTGACCGCGTTCGTCCCTTTTCCCGCTGTGCGGGACAACCGACGAACGCCCATCGATCACGGTGACTTGGCGGCGCTGGCGGCGGCGCAGCATGGGGTTGTCTCGGCCGCCCAGTTGGAGCGGCTCGGCTACACGCGGAGCGGCGTCGGTCGGCACGCTGCTTCGGGTCGGCTCCACAGGGTTCACCGCGGCGTCTACGCGGTGGGGCACACCGAGCTCACCCACCACGGGCAGGTGATGGCGGCGGTGCTCGTTGCGGCGCCTGCGGTCGCCAGCCATTGGACCGCCGGCTGGCTCCTGGGCCTCTTCCGCACCAACTCGGCGATTCACCTGACGGCGCCGACACGCCGCCACCGGCGTGCCGAGTTCCGGGTCCATTACAGCGACCTGGCGACGGAGGACGCAGGCGTCTTTAACGGGATCCCCGCGACCTCGCTCGCTCGAACGATCCTCGACCTCACCCCGCTCGTCGATGCCGAGCGGTTGGCGCGCCTTCTGCAGCGTGCCGAGGAGCTAGAGGACGACGAGGGGCGCAAGCTCTTCGACCTGCGCGACTTCGAATTGCTCCTCGCCGGCACGAACGGCCATCCCGGCCACGCCCGCCTCGCCACGGCCCTGCGCCTCTATCGCCCCGATCCCGTCGTCACGCGCTCCGGGCTCGAGCGCCGCTTCCGCGCTCTCGTCCGCCGAGCTGGCCTCCCCTCGCCTGCCACCAACTACGTCGTCGGGCCATTCGAGATCGACGCTTACTGGGAGGCGGAGCGCTTCGGGGTCGAACTGGACGTCTTCGCCACCCACGGCTCCCGCCTCTCCTTCGAGCGCGACCGCGAACGGGCCGACGAGCTGCTCGCGATGGGCGTCGAGATCACCCGTGTCACCGACGTCCGGCTCGGGCGCGAACCCGACCAGGTGATGACGCGCCTCGGCGAGCACCTCGCCCGACGCCGGCGAACCGCCGCGTTCAACTAGGCTGGGACCCATGGCAACGAAGACCGCTAGCGGTGAGGAGGCGGCCGCGATCGCCGCCGCCGTGGCCCTCTTCGAGGCTGAGTTCGCCGCCGCCGCGCCGGCGGCGCCGCAGACCCATGGAGCCTGGCAGCGGGCGGCGCTGCTGGAGGGGGTAAGTGCGAAGGAAGCCCCCCAGGACCCAGAAGGAGGAGCGAGATGGCAGTCGTGAAAATCATCGAGCTGGTCGGCAGCTCGAAGACCTCGACCGACGACGCGGCGAAACAGGCGCTGCACCAGGCCGAAGGGACGTTGCGCAACATCCGGGCGGTCGACATCGTCTCGACCGGGATCCGCGGCGAGAACCTGGACGAGTTCCGGGCTCACGTCCGCGTCGCCTTCCTCGTCGAGGGGACGGAGCTCGATTGATGGAGGCAAGCGAGGCCCCGCAGGTTCGCGAGGTGAGACGTGACGAGGCGCGGCAGCTGGTCGAGGGCGGCGCGCAGCTGGTCGACGTGCGCGCCGACCACGAGTGGGAGGCGGGCCGCATCGCCGGTGCCTCCCACATCCCGCTCGACGAGCTCGCCCAGCGGGCGGGCGAGATCGACCAGGACCGCCCCGTCGTCCTCTACTGCCGCGGCGGCAACCGCTCCTCGATGGCGACCGCCGCCCTGGCCGAGGCCGGCTACGACGCCGTCAAGCTGACCGAGGGCATCACCGGCTGGGAGGAAGAGGGACTGCCGATCGAGCCCGACGGCGGCTACGTCGCCGAGTCGGGCGAGGCCGCCGCGGTCATCGAGGCCCGGAAAAAGGCTGCTCAGCAATAAATACCTGAATCCCTGTCAGGTTTTGCTACATTCCTCCCCATGGAGGTAGCGACCGCAGTCGACAAGGAGCAGCGGGGCAAAGGGCGCGTCGGCACCCTGGAGAACCCGGAGACCTACGAGAACGTCCCGGGACACATCATCCCGATCATCGAGCGCGAGTTCGACGACTTCGACAACGAAGCCGAGCAGTTCCTCTCCGGCGAGCTGGAGGAGAACCAGTTCATCGGCTTCCGCCTCAAGCAGGGCGTCTACGGGCAGCGCCAGCCCGACGTCCAGATGATCCGGATCAAGCTTCCGTTCGGCGGCGTCACGCCGGACCAGATGGACTCCTTCGCCAGCGTGGTCGAGAAGTACGCGCCGCTGGTCAAAGGCCACATCACCACTCGCCAGAACATCCAGATCCACCACGTGCCGCTGCGCGACACCGAGCTGCTGCTGCGCGAGATCGCCGAAGTCGGCCTCTCCAGCCGCGAGGGCTGCGGCAACACCGTCCGCAACGTCACCGGCGACCCCTGGGCCGGCGTCCATCCCGACGAGATCTTCGACCCGACCTCCTACGCCGGCGCCTACACCCGCTACTTCGTCCGCCACCCGACGACGCAGCTGATGCCGCGCAAGATCAAGACCGCCTTCACCGGCTCCGACGAGGACCGGGCGATCACCGGCATCCACGACATCGCCTTCCTCTCGCGCGAACGCGACGGGGTCAAGGGATTCGAGGTCCGGGTCGGCGGCGGCACCTCGATCATGGCCCGCGTCGCCCCGACCCTCTACGAGTTCGTCGAGGCCGACAACGGCGATTACCTCAAGGTCGCCGAGGCCGTCTTCCGCATCTTCGATCGCCAGGACTGGCTGCGCGTCAACCGCGCCCGGGCCCGGATCAAGGTCCTGATCGACAAGATCGGGATCGACGCCTTCCGCGAGCAGGTCGAGGAGGAGCTGCAGGGCGACTGGGTCGCCGAGCGCGAATTCAGCGCCGAGCTGGTCGAGCGCCTCAGCTTCGAGGACGACGAGGAGGGCCGCGCCCCGGCCGCCTCGCCGTCGGCCGCCTCGCCCAACGGCGACCGCTCCGAGTTCGAGCGCTTCGTCGCCGCCAACACGCAGGTGCAGCGCCAGGAGGGCTTCTCGGCGGTCGAGGTGAAGATCGACCGCGGTGACCTCACCCCCGAGCAGTTCCGCGGCCTCGCCCAGATCATGCGCGACTTCAGCGGCGGCAACGCCCGCAGCACCGTGCAGCAGAACTTCGTCCTGCGCTGGGTCCGCGACGAGTCGCTCTACGACGTCTGGCAGCGGCTGGTCGAGCTCGGCCTCGGCGAGCCCGGCCCGCGCGAGATCTCCGACGTCGTCTCCTGCCCCGGCACCGACAGCTGCAAACTCGGGATCACCAGCTCGATGGGGCTGAACAAGGCGATCAAAGCGCGGATCGACTCGATGGCGATCGAGGACGAGCTGACCAAGCGGATCCACATCAAGATGAGCGGCTGCCCGAACGGCTGCAGCCAGCACCACATCGCCAACATCGGCTTCTACGGCGCCTCGCTGAAAGTCGGCGGCCGCCAGATGCCGGCCTACATCCCGCACGTCGGCGGCAACTACGAGGGCGGCGAGGTCATCTTCGGCACGCGCCTGAAATCGCGCCTGCCGGCCAAACGGGTCCCCGAGGCGGTCGAGCGCTGGGTGCGGCTGTACGAGGCCGAGCGCGACGAGGGCGAGGAGTTCAATGCCTTCGCCGAGCGCGCCGGCGCGCCGCGCTTCGAAGCGGAGGTCAAGGATCTGACCCTGCCGGCCGAGTTCAGCCTCGAGACGATGCAGCAGTTCATCGATTGGAACCGGGCGAGCCCGTACAAAGTCGAGCGCGGCGAGGGGGAGTGCGCGATCTGACGCGTCTGCGGGTTATGTGATGAAGCCGCCGCCAGTAACTCTCTCCGGCAACGTGCCGACAAGCAGCGACCTCGACCACGAGGCGATCGCTGCCGACCTCGAGGAGGGCACCGCCCAGGAGGCCCTGGAGTGGATGTTCGACCAGTTCGGAGCCGACCACTACATCGCCTGCTCGTTCCAGAAAACGAGCTCGGTCACCGCCCACATGGCGAGCCAGGTCAACCCCGAGGCGCGCTTCTTCTACCTCGATACCGAGGTCCTCTTCCCGGAGACCTACGAGACCCGCGACCGCCTCGCGGAGACGCTCGGGATCGAGTTCGACCGGTACCACAACATCAGCCTCGAGCAGCAGGCCGAGGAGTACGGCGACGAGCTCTGGAAGCGCGACCCCGACAGCTGCTGCGGACTGCGCAAGGTGGAGCCGATGCGGCGCGCGCTCTCTTCCGTAGACTGCTGGGTCGCCGGCGTCCGGCGCGGCGATTCAAGCACCCGGTCCAAGACCCCGAAGCTCGCCTGGGACAAGAAATTCGGGCTCTGGAAGCTGAACCCGCTCGCCGACTGGACCGAGCGCGACGTTTGGAACTACATCCGTGAGCACCACCTCCCGTACAACCCACTCCACGATCACGGCTACCCGTCGATCGGCTGCACCCACTGCACCCAGCCCGTCGACCCCGGCGGCTCGCTGCGGGACGGGCGCTGGGTCGGGATGGCAAAGACCGAGTGCGGGATCAACTAGCGGACGGACCGCTCGTGGTCGGCGGCGCGCACGTTGCGCCGCCCGCCAACCGTTAGCGAGGGGATGGGCGTGAGCGAGCAGACGGCACCCGTACGCACCTCGGGCGTGGAGCTCTCGGACCTCGACACGCTCGAGGCCGAGTCGATCCACATCATCCGCGAGGTCGTCGCCGAGTTCGAGAACCCGGTGATGCTGTTCTCCGGCGGCAAGGACTCGGTGCTGATGCTGCACCTGGCGCGCAAGGCGTTCGCGCCGGCGCCGATCCCGTTTCCGATCATGCACGTCGACACCGGGCACAACTTCCCCGAGGTGATCGAGTTCCGCGACCGGGTGGTGGCCGAGCACGGGCTGCGGCTCGAGGTCGCCTCGCTGCAGGAGCTGATCGACGCCGGCCGGATCAAGGTCGAGCACGAACTCGAAAGCCGCAACCGGCACCAGACCGTCGCCCTGCTGGAGGCGATCCAGGGCGGTGGCTACGACGCCGTCTTCGGCGGCGGCCGCCGCGACGAGGAGAAGGCGCGGGCCAAGGAGCGGGTCTTCTCCTTCCGCGACCGCTTCGGCCAGTGGGACCCGAAGAACCAGCGGCCCGAGCTCTGGAACCTCTACAACGGCCGCCACCGCAAGGGCGAGCACATCCGCGTCTTCCCGATCTCCGACTGGACCGAGCTCGACGTCTGGCGCTACCTCGCCAAGGAGCAGGTCGACCTGCCGTCGATCTACTTCGCCCACGAGCGCGACGTGGTCCAGGTCGAGGGGCTGCTGATGGCCGTCAACGAGTTCTTCCCGTTGCCCGAGGGTGCCGAGGTCGAACGGCTGATGGTCCGCTACCGCACCGTCGGCGACGCCACCGCGACCGGCGCCGTGCGCTCCGACGCGACCGAGTTCGAGGCCGTGATCGAGGAGACGGCGGCGACCCGGATCACCGAGCGCGGCGCGACCCGCGGCGACGACCGCTTCTCCGAAGCGGCGATGGAGGACCGCAAGAAGGAAGGCTATTTCTAATGGCCTCTGAGCTCCTGCGGATCGCCACCGCCGGCTCGGTCGACGACGGCAAGTCGACCCTGATCGGGCGGCTGCTGTTCGAGACGAAATCGATCTTCGAGGACCAGCTCGAGTCGATCGAGCTGACCTCGCAGAAGCGCGGCAACGAGCAGACCGACCTGGCGCTGCTCACCGACGGCCTGCGGGCCGAGCGCGAGCAGGGGATCACGATCGACGTCGCCCACCGCTACTTCGCGACGCCGAAGCGCAAGTTCGTGATCGCCGATACGCCCGGCCACATCCAGTACACGCGCAACATGGTCACCGGCGCCTCCAACGCCAACCTGGCGCTGCTCCTGGTCGACGCCCGCAAAGGCGTGCTCGAACAGACCCGCCGCCACGCCCTGCTCTCCTCGCTCCTGCGGGTGCCGCACCTGGTCCTCTGCGTCAACAAAATGGACCTGGTCGACTACGACCAGGCGATCTACGACGAGATCCGCGAGGAGTTCAGCTCGTTCGCCGCCAAGCTCGAGATCACCGACCTCGGCTTCATCCCCATCTCGGCCCTCGAGGGCGACAACGTCGTCACCCGCTCCCCCAACATGCCGTGGTTCGAAGGCCAGCCGCTGCTCGGCCACCTCGAGGACGTCCACATCGCCTCCGACCGCAACCTGGTCGACAACCGCTTCCCGGTCCAGTATGTGATCCGGCCGCAGACCGAGGAGCACCGCGACTACCGCGGCTTCGCCGGCTCGGTCGTCGGCGGCATCTTCTCGACCGGCGACGAGGTGATGGTCCTGCCCTCGAGGCGGAAATCGAGGATCGCCGGGATCGACACCCCGGGCGGGCCGGTCACCGAGGCCTTCCCGCCGATGGCGGCGACGCTGCTGCTCGAGGACGAGATCGACGTCTCCCGCGGCGACATGATCTGCCGCCCCTCCAACCAGCCGACCGCCAACCAGACCTTCGAGGCGATGATCTGCTGGTTCGACGAATCTTCGAGCCTGCGGACCGGCGCTCCCTACCAGCTGAAGCACACGAGCAAGTGGGTGGCTGCCGAGGTCGAGACGCTCCGCTACCAGCTCGGCGTCGACACCCTGCACTCCGACCGCACCGCGGAGACGCTCGAGGTGAACGAGATCGGCCGGGTCGCGATCCACACCGCCTCGCCGCTCTTCTTCGACACCTACCGGCTGAACCGCACCACCGGCAGCTTCATCCTCGTCGACCCGGCGACCAACCTGACGGTCGCGGCGGGGATGATCATCGGCGCCGCCGGCGAGGCCGCCGACGCGCCGGTCGTGGTCACCGACGCCGAGGCCGACGCGCCGGTCGCCACCAACATCACCTTCCACCCGAGCAAGCTCAGCCGCGAGGAGCGCTGGGGCGCGCTGCAGGCCAGCGGGGCGACGATCTGGATGACCGGGCTCTCGGGCTCGGGCAAGTCGACGATCGCGACCGCGGTCGAGCACACCCTGGTCAGCTCCGGCCAGGCGGCGTTCATGCTCGACGGCGACAACCTCCGCCACGGCCTCAATTCCAACCTCGGCTTCAGCGCCGAGGACCGGGCGGAGAACGTGCGCCGGGTCGGCGAGGTGGCGCGGATCCTGGCCGAAGCCGGGACGGTCTCGATCGTCTCCCTGGTCAGCCCCTTCCGCGCCGACCGCGACCGGGTCAAGGCCCTGCACGAGGAGGCCGGGATCCCCTTCCACGAGGTCTTCGTCGACACCCCGCTGGAGGAGTGCGAACGGCGCGACCCGAAGGGGCTCTACGCGAAGGCGCGGGCCGGCGAGATCACCGACCTGACCGGGGTCGGCAGCCCCTACGAGGCGCCCGAGGCGCCCGACCTGGTGACCGATCCCGACCTCGAGGTCGCGGTGCGCCAGGTGATCGCGCTGCTCGAGCAGTAGCCGCCGGTCGCGCGGGTCGCGGGCCCGGGCGCAGGATTTTTACCCCACCGGGCCGTCCGGTTCGAATACATTGCCTGTTCTCATCCGGTACAGGGAGGCTCACCGGGAGGAGCACTTATGGGGAGCAGGGGCAGGGGGATTGCAGGGATGGTTGCGGCGCTTGCGCTGCTGGTGGCGCTGCTTGCGCCCGGGTCGGCGGCCGCGTTCGGACCGATCTCGAGCTTCGGCAGCGAGGGCGAAGAAGCCGGTCAGCTCTCGGCGCCGACCGGGATCGCGGTCGGCCCGGACGGCGACTTCTACGTCGCCGACGAAGGCAACGACCGGGTCGACGTCTTCTCGCCGGCCGGTGAATTCCTCTTCGCCTTCGGTGCCGGTGTGCGTCCGGACGGCGGCGCCGTCTGCGACGAAGAAAGCGGCTGCCAGAGCGGCGACGGCGGCCATGCCGCCGGCGCGCTCGAGCGGCCGACCGGGATCGCCGTCTCGACGGCGGGAGACGTTTACGTCGCCGAGGAAGGCAACGACCGAGTCTCGGTGTTTTCCGGCAGCGGCAGCTTCGAGTTCGCCTTCGGCTACGGGGTCGATCCTGCGGGCGGCGACAAATGCACCGCCGCGAGCGGCTGCCAGGCCGGCTCCAACCTGCGCGTGCCCGAAATTCCCGCGATCTTCACCCAGGAAGGGCCGGAGGGCGCGCTGGGCAAACCGAGCGGGGTGGCGGTCGACGCTTCCGGCAAGGTGTACGTCGCCGAGGCCGGCAACAGCCGCGTGTCGGTGTTCGGCCCGCAGGGGAACTTCCTCTACATGTTCGGTCGCGAAGTCGAAGGGATCGCGTTCGCCAACGTCTGCACCGTCAACTGCGAGAAAGGCGGGTGGAATTACGCAGGCGCGGGCGGATTCGAAGAACCGTTGGGGATCGCGCTTCTCGCGAGAAACCGGATCGCGATCAGCGACGCCGGCTTCCAGCGGCTGGACGTCTTCACCCGCGAAGGCGCATTCGAAGAAGCGATCGGGCACGAAGTGAGCCCGGTCGGCGGTGACTTCTGCACCGAAGCAACCGAATGCAAGGCGGGCAGCGGCGAAGGGGCGGGCGCCCTCGAAGCGCCGGCCGGCATCGCTGTCGCCCCCGACGGCTCGCTGACGGTCGCCGACCTCGGCCTCCAGCGCGTCTCGCAGCTCAATCCGATCGGCGAATTCGTCCGTGCCTTCGGCTTCGGCGTCATCGACGGCGCCGAAGCGTTCGAGGTCTGCACCCCGCTCACCGGCTGCACCGAAGGGCTCCAGGGAAGCGCGCCGGGTGCCACCTCGAATCCCTTCGGCGTCATCGAAGCCTGCGGCTCGATCTTCGTCACCGAGTCGACCAGCGGCGTCTCCCGGGTCGAGCGCTTCGGCGAACCCGGCAGCACCGCCCTCTGCCGGCCCCGCGACAAGGAAACGCCGCCACCGGCGCCAAGCGCGGTCGTCGTCACCGTCGTCCCGACCAACGCCTTCCAGCTCGGCGCCCTCCAGCGCGACCGGCGCAAGGGCACCGCGACCCTCCGGGTCTCCGTCCCGGGACCCGGCAGGCTGACCCTCCGCGGCGACGGCCTCTATCCGGTCGAACGCGGCCTCGCCGCCGCCGCCAGCCTCCAATTGCCAGTCCACCTCATCGGCAAGTCCCGCCGCGCCCTGCTCGCCGTCGGCCAGCGCGAAACGACGGCCAAGGTCACCTTCACCCCCAACGGCGGCACCGCCCGCACCGAGACGCGCAAGCTGACGCTGGTCAAGCGCCGGTCGTGAAGGAGACGGAGAAGCATCCGAATTCGGTCCCGGGGGCGTAGAAGCCGGCGAAGGTCGAGCCCGCGGTCCCGGCCGGGATCGCCGCCGGCACCCGTTCGTAGCTGAACGAGTTGCCTTCGACGCGAACCGCCGCGGCGTGGGCGAGGTCGAGGTTGACGAGGACCTGTCGCGAGGGGGCGCCGCCCGCTTCGGAGATCGCGAAGATCGCTCGCGAGGCGGCGCCGTTCAGCTCGAGCTCCGGGCTGGCCGTGGTCAGGTCGATGCCGTGCGCCGAGTAGCGGAAGCGGACCGCGCCGCCGAAGTCGACCAGCGCCGTGTCGTCGCCGGCGCTCGTCGGGTCGGCGCCGCGGTCGACCCAGCCGGAGGCGAACGGGAACTCGACGCCGTAGCTGAGCGCCGCCGAGGCACCCGGCACCAGGATTGGCGGATCGGCGCTGGCGCCGCCGGAGACGCTGGTGCCCTCGCCGGTGGCGATGTACTGGACGAAGGATTCGCGCAGCTGCCAGCGCAACGAGGCGCTGGTGACGTCGACCGCCGCGGCCGGCCGGGCGAGGACAGGCAGCGGGCTTTCGGGGGCCGGGCCGGCGCCGCCGGGCAGTGGGCAGGCCGTCGACTGGGCCGCGCCGCCGCCAGTCCCGGCCCCACCGCCCGCGGCAGCCGATCCGCCCTTGCCGGCTTCCGCGCCGGTCGGGGTGAGGCCGGTCGCATGGGCGGCGAGGAGGCCGAAGCGGCCGGCCGCGACATGCTGCAGGCCGAGCTCGGCGGCGAGCTTGCGGGCAGCGGCGACGGTCAGGCTCAGCGTCAGCCCCGAGAGCGAGGCGGAGCCGCCGACCGGGTCGATCTGGCGGCGGCCACCCTTGCCGACCGCGAAGAGGTCGAGCCGCTCGCTGCCGAGCTTCGCCTCGACCCGGCCGCGCTTGCCGAGCACGATGCTGAGCCCGGTCAGCCGCGCCTGGCGGCTGCCGGCGCTCAGCACGATCGCGCCCCGCTGGCGCAGCAGGGTCGTGGTCGCGCCGGCGAGGCCGGCGCCGGTCGGGAGGACGAGGCGGCGGGCGCCGCCGCTGGCCGCACCCGCCGGCGCGATCGCGACGCCCTGGGCGCGCAGCGCCTGCGCGGCCGGCCCGCCGAGGCTCAGCGTCGCTCTGCCCCCGGCCGCGCCCGCCGCCGGGGCGGCGGCGCAGGCGCAGAATGCGCCCAACGCCGCCAGGGTCGCCGCCGCCCGCCGCATCGTCCCCGCCCTCATCCGAGCTCGACCGTGATCGTCACCGGGTCGAGCTGCTTGCCGGCGACGTAGGGCGGGCCCATCCCCCAGGCGCTCGAGCCGGCGGCGGTGAGGGTCGCCGGGACGCCGGTCCAGGTCATCGTGTCGCCCGAGGTGCTCGGGGTGACGGCGCTGAGGTCGAGCGTCGCGAACGGCACGTCGTCGCTCGCCACCGGCGGGTTGGCGGCGCAGGTCATGCCCGCCGGAGTCCTGATCGCGTTGCGCGCGTCGAGCGTCAGCAGGGAGCTGGCGCCGTCGAGCGCGACTTCGATCCCGGAGAACTCGACTTCGTCGATGCAGTGCCCCGGCTTGGCGAAGACCAGCGTGCCGACGGTCGTCAGGCCGAGCTTGCCCCCGCTCGATTCGAAGCTGCCGCCGCTGACCGGCAGGCCGAAGAAGGCGCCCGCTGCGGAGAGGGTGCCGTTGGCGGTGGCGCCGCCTTCGACGCCGATCGTCCCGACCGAGCCGGGCCCGAAGTTGCCGAGGATGTAGCTGCGGAAGGAGGCCAGCACGCCCCAGTCGACCTCGCCGGCGACGACCTTGCGCGGGCCGGTGGGGATGGCCGGCGTCGGCGTCGGCGGCGTCACCCGGGCGCTGACCCAGATCATGCCGACGCCGCGGAGGACGAGCGCCCGCTCGAGCCCGAGCTTCTGCCGCAGCGCCTTCGCGGCGGCCGCGGTCAGGCTCAGCTTGCCGCCCGGCAGCGCGACGCTCTCAGCGTCGGAGCTGGCACCGCCGCCGAGCTTGAAGACCGCCAGCTGCTGGCCGCCGAGCGACCCGACCAGCTCGTTCCTCGCGAGGTCGAATCGGATCCCGGTCAGGGCGACGTGGCGCCTGCCCCTCTGGAAGGAGAGCGCGCTGCTGGCGGATGCAGAGGCGACCGCCCCGGTTTCGAGCGAGCCGATCGGCAGGCTCAGCATCCCGTTCGCCGAGCTGGCGCCCGGTCCGGCGAGGATCTTCACTCCCTGGCCGCTCAGGGTGCGCCCCTGCGCATGGTCGGCGGGCCTGATCACGGCCTCGCCGCTGCCATCGGCCGCGACGGCGGGGGAGGCGAGGGCCGCTGCGGCGAACGCGCTCGCCACCAGCGCGGCCAGACTGGCCATCGCCCTGCTCCTGGTCTTCTTGGTGCTGCTCATCTCTCTACTTCGTCTCCGTTCCGCCAGCTGTCTTGGTCAGGAAGAAGGGCGGGGATTAGGGTGCCCTAATAATCCACACTAACGAAATCGGAATTAGGGCGACGGACGGTCAGCGCGCCGGGCGCGAGCCGAGCCAGGCGACATGGAGCGCGGTGCGGCCGCCCTGCTCGGTCAGCTTCGCGTCGGCGCCCCAGACGCTCGCCAGCAGATCCGGCTTCAGCACCGCCGCGGGCGACCCGGCGGCGACCGTTCGTCCCCCGCTGACGACGACGACGCTGTCGGCGACCGCGGCGGCGAGGGCGAGGTCGTGGACGACGAGCAGCACCGTCAGCCCTTCGTCGGCCAGGCCGCGCAGCAGCACCGCGATCTCGATCGAGGCGCCGAGGTCGAGCTGCGAGGTCGGCTCGTCGGCGACCAGGACCGGGGTCTCCTGGGCGAGGCCGACGGCGATCTGCACCCTTTGCAGCTCGCCGCCGGAGAGGGTCGTCAGCTCGCGCTCGGCGAAGGCGCCGACGGCGGTCCGCTCGATCGCCGCCTCGACCGCCTCGCGGTCGCGCCGCGTCATCCGTCCCAGCGGCCGCAGGTGGGAGGAGCGGCCGATCGTCACCGCTTCGCGCACCGTCACCCCCGCCGGCACCGGCATCCGCTGCGGCACGAAGGCCCGCAGCCGCGCCAGCTCGCGGCCGCGCAGGGCGCCGACCTCGCGGCCCCACCAGGCGACGAGGCCGCCGCTCGTCCCCAGCAGGCCGCAGGCGGCGCGGACCAGGGTCGACTTGCCGGCGCCGTTGGGGCCGACGACGGAGAGCAGCTCGCCGGCCCGCAGCTGCAGGTCGGCGCCGCGCAGGATCGGGGTGCCGCCGAGCTCGACCTCGACCCCGTACGCCTCGAGCGCGAACGGCGCCGCCGTCCGGGGGGCGGTCTCCGTCCCGGCCAGCGCCGCCATCAGACCGCCCGCCGCAGCAGCCAGAGGAAGAGCGGCACCCCGAGCACGACCAGGAACGGCCCGACGGGCATTTCGATCGGCGCCCGCAGGGTGCGGGCGAGGGTGTCGGCGGCGGCCAGCAGGGCGGCGCCGCCGAGCGCCGAGGCGGGGACGACGAAGGTGTTGGTCGAGGTGCCGCCGGCCATTCGCACGACGTGGGGGACGACCAGCCCGAGGAAGCCGAGCAGGCCGGCGATCGCCGCCGAGGCGGCCGCCAGCAGCGCCGCCGCGATGCCGGCGCCGAGGCGGATCAGCTGCGGCCGCGAGCCGAGCGAGGCGGCGACGTCGTCGCCCAGCGCGAGCCGGTCGAGCGGCCGGATCAGGAGCGCGGCGGCGAGGAAGCCGGCGCCGAAGTAGGGCCAGATCTCGCGCAGGTCCTCCCAGCCGCTGGTGGTGAGCCCGCCGGCGATGAAGAAGATCGCCGAGGGCGCGCGTTCGGGATAGGCGGCGAGCAGGCTGGTGGTCGCCGCGGTGAACAGCGAGAGGACGGCGATCCCGGCCAGGATCACCTTGCCGGCGCTGCCGCGGTTGCGCCCCGACCAGGCGAAGCCGAAGACCAGCGTCGCCGCCAGCAGCCCGAAGACCAGGGCGCCGACCGGCAGCAGCGCGATCGAGCCGGGGAAGAGGATGATGATCAGGATCGCGCCGAAGCCGCTGCCGCCGGTGACGCCGATCACGTCGGGCGAGGCGAGCGGGTTGGCGAGCGCCCCCTGCAGGACGGCGCCGGCGATCCCGAGCGCGGCGCCGACCGCCAGCGCCTCGACGGTGCGCGGCAGCCGCAGCTGCTCGACGATCTGCTGCTGCGGGCCGCCGTGGCCGTGACCGAGCAGGACGTCCACGACTTCGCCGATCGGCACCCTCACCGCCCCCAGCGCCAGCGAGGCGACCGTCGCTGCCGCGAGGGCGGCGAGCAGCGCCGCGTAGACCGATGCCCGCCGCGCCATCCCCGCGCTCAGCGTTCGAGCACGGCGCGGACCCTGCGGATCGTGGCGGCGACGTCGGTCCCGGCCTGCAGCAGCGAGTTGTTCACCGAGACGTAGACGCGGCCGGTCTTCGCCGCGGCGGTGCTCGACCAGGCCGGGTTGGTCCGCAGGTACCGGGTCAGGCTCGGGATGTCGCTGGCCTCGGCGTGGGGGACGGCGATGATCACCGCCGGGTTTTCGGCGATCACGACTTCGTCGGAGATCCGCTCGAAGCCGGAGCCCGACTGCAGGCCGCCGGTCAGCAACCTGGCGCCGGCCGCTTCGAGCACGTCGCCGCCCCAGCTGTTGGGCAGGAAGCTGAACGGGGTGCGGCCGACCCCGAGCAGCAGCATCACCCGCGGGTGCGAGGAGATGCCGCGCTCGGCCGCTTCGATCTGCTGGCGCTGCTGCCGCAGGATTTGCCGGGCCCGGTATCGGCGGCCGACCAGCTCGCCGATCTTGTAGGTGTCGGCGAGCGAGCCGGCGATCGAGACCGGCTCGTGGATCACGACCTTGATCCCGAGGCTCCGCATCGCCTGGTTGCCCTTGGCCCAGGTCGGGGAGGAGAGGACGACGTCGGGGTCGAGCGCGGCGAGCTGCTCGAGGTTGGGGCCGTTCGGGTGGGACAGCGGCAGCACCTCGACGCCCTCCAACTGCGGCGCGAAGCGTTCGCGGCCGCCGAGCGTCTGGCCGATCCCGACCGGCTCGACCCCGAGCTCGGCGAGGGTATTGGCGCCGAACGGGGTGAGGGCGACGATCCGCTGCGCGGCCTGAGCGCCGGCGGGCAGCGCCAGCAGAGCGGCGAGCAGCGCCGCGAGGGCGACGAGGCGCGCCGCGAGGGCGGCAGCCCGCCTCACGCCGGCACCCGCGCGTCGATCACCTCGTAGCGCCGCACCTCGCTGCCGTGGGCGAGCTGCCCGTCGGCGTGGCGGTGACTGCGCTTGAAGGCGTCGCTGTTGGCCCAGGCCTTGAACGACGCCTCGTCCTCCCAGCGGGTGAGGACGACGTACTCGCCCTCGCGATCTCGCCGCAGCAGCTCGAAGCCGGCGAACCCGGGCGCTTCGTGGACGTGGCTCTCCCGCCCCAGGAAGGCCTGCTCGAATGCCTGCCGCCGTTCCTCGCACACCTGCACCACGTTCATCACGATCAGCACCGCTCTGTCTCCCCTCGGGTCGCCGGAATTGTCTCGGCCTTGATTAGGGCTCCCTAATTAGGCTAGCCTAATACCGACCGGCCGGCGCGAGCGAGCTGAATCAGGCGCTTGCCGGCCGGTGGGGAGCCCCTCCCGAAAGCTCAATTGCGACCGGTCCGCCAGCCCGGTCGCCTGGGAGGGGTCTCCCTCTCCCCGCCCTACCGGGACGGGCGCGGTGGGACTTGGGGGAGCCCCAGCCCGTAGGTCTCGTACGCTCCGAACTTCGAGAAGGTCTTGTGGGTCGGGCCGTGGTAGTCGGATGACCCGGTGGGGGTGATGTCGAGCTCCTCGCAGAGGGCCAGCAGGTGGCGGGTCTGCCCCTCGCTGTGGGTCGGGTAGAAGGTCTCGATGCCGTCGGGGCGCAGCGAGCGGATCAGCTCCTCGACCTGGGCCGGGTCGGAGACGTCCCAGTACGGGTGAGCGACGACCGCCGCGCCGCCGGCGGCGCGGATCAGCTCCACCGCCTGCTCGGCGGTCGGCCAGCGGCGGGGGACGAAGGCCTTGGCGCCGGGGACCAGGTACTCCTCGAAGAAGGGGCCGAGGTCGCCGCTGGCGCCGGCGGCGCGGGCGATGTGGGGGCGGCCGATCGAGTCGGCGTCGCCGGCCTCGCGGATCGCGTCCTCGAGCGTCAGCTCGAAGCCCTCGCGGCGCAGGTTCTCGACGATCTCGCCGGCCCGGGCGCGGCGCTCCTGCTGGGCCCGCTCGCAGGTCGGCGCGATCGCCTCGAGGTCGACCCAGTAGCCGCAGACGTGGAGGTCTTCCGCGTACTGGTGGACGCAGGACATCTCGACCGCCGGCACCAGCTCCAGGCCGAGCCGGCTGGCCGCCGCTTCGGCCTCGGGGACGCCGGCGACGGCGTCGTGGTCGCTCAGCGCCAGCGTCGTCACCCCGGCGGCGGCCGCCTGCTCGACCACCTCGGCCGGCGGCAGCTGCCCGTCGGAGAGGGTCGAATGCGATTGCAGCTCGATCAGCATCCGCGGCACCCTATGACACAGTCATCCCACAGTCATGACACAGCTGTGAACCCGGTTTGCGCCGACCCTGAACGCCGCATAGGATCGATTGGTGCCAAGCGTCTTGATCACGGGAGGGAGCCGCGGCATCGGCCGCGCCACCGCGCTGCGGCTGGCCCGCGCCGGCTGGGAGGTCCACGCCACCGTACGCCGCGCCGAGGACGGTGAGGCGCTGGTCGCCGAGAGCGGCGGGGCGATCGCCGTCCACCAGCTCGACGTCTCCAGCGGCGAGCAGATCGCGGCGCTCGACGGGCAGCTGCCGGAGCGCCTCGACGCCGTCGTCAACAACGCCGGGATCGTCGTCAGCGGGCCGCTCGAGAGCCTCACCGCCGAGCAGCTGCGCGAGCAGTTCGACGTCAACGTGACCGGCGCCGTGCTCGTCACCAACCTGGTGCTGCCTCGGTTGCGCGCCAGCCGCGGCCGGGTCGTCTTCGTCTCCTCGGTCAGCGGCCGGGTCTCGACCCCGATGACCGGCGCCTACAGCGCCTCCAAGTTCGCGCTCGAGGCGATTGCCGACGCCTGGCGGGTGGAGCTGCGGCCGTGGGGCGTGAAGGTGGTCCTGATCGAGCCGGCGATGACCGACACCGACCTCTGGCGCCAGGCGCCGGAGACGCTCGAGAGCGCCGAAGGCGAGCTCTCCGACGAGCACCGCCGGCTCTACGCCGGCCACCTCGACGGGATGCGGAAGGCGATCCCGCGGATCCAGCGGATGGCGAAACCGGTCGAAGGCGTGGCGGCGGCGATCGAGCGCGCGCTGACCAGCTCGCGGCCGCGGGCGCGCTACGTGGTCGGCGCCGACGCCAAGGCGCAGACGGTCCTCAGCACCCTCGCCCCGACCCCGCTGATGGACCGCGCCGCCGCCCGGCTGACCGGGACGCCCTCGCAGTCGCGCTGAGGACTCCGGTCGCCGGACCTGGACCGCACCGCTCCGCGCGCACAAATAGACTGCGCCGCCGTGTTCCAGAAGGTGCTGATTGCCAACCGCGGCGAGATCGCGATTCGGGTGGCGCGGACGTTGCGCGAGATGGGGATCGCCTCGGTCGCCGTCTACTCGGAGATCGACCGCGACGCCCCCCACGTGCGGGAGGCCGACGAGGCTTTCCTGATCGGGCCCGCGGTCCCGGCCGAGAGCTACCTGAACATCGCCAAGATCGTCGCGACCGCGAAGGAGGCCGGCGCCGAAGGGATCCACCCCGGCTACGGCTTCCTCGCCGAGAACGCCGAGATGGCGCGCGCCTGCGCCGACGCCGGGATCACCTGGATCGGGCCGCCGCCGGAGGCGATCGAAGCGATGGGCTCGAAGACGAAAGCGCGCGAGATCATGAAGGAGGCCGGGGTGCCGATCGTCCCCGGCTCGACCGAGGTCGCCAAGGACCTCGACGACGCGCGCCGCCAGGCCGACGAAGCCGGTTACCCGGTCGCCTGCAAGGCGGCGGGCGGCGGCGGCGGCAAGGGCTTCCGGGTCGCGATGACCCCCGACGACCTGCAGGAGGCCTTCGAGGGCTCGGCCCGCGAAGGCGAGAAGTTCTTCAGCGACGACCGTGTCTACGTCGAGCGCTACCTCGAGGACCCGCGCCACGTCGAGGTCCAGGTGCTGGCCGACTCGCACGGCAACGTGATCCACCTCGGCGAGCGCGACTGCTCGATCCAGCGCCGCCACCAGAAGGTGATCGAGGAGGCCCCGGGCCCCCACGTCGACGCCGAGATGCGCGAGCGGATCGGCAAGATCGCCACCGACGCGGCGGCCGCGGTCGGCTACCGCGGCGCCGGCACGATCGAGGGCATGCAGGTCGGCGACGAGTACTTCTTCCTCGAGATGAACACCCGGGTGCAGGTCGAGCACTGCGTGACCGAGATGGTCACCGGCGTCGACATCGTCCGCGAGCAGGTGCTGGTCGCCGCCGGCGAGCCGCTCTCGATCTCCCAGGACGACTTCGAGATGCGCGGCTGGTCGATCGAGTGCCGGATCAACGCCGAGAACGCGGCGAAGAAATTCGCCCCGGCGCCGGGCCCGATCGGCGACTCCTACCGCGAGCCCTCGGGCCCAGGCGTCCGCGTCGACTCCGGCGTCGAGGGCGGCTCCGAGGTGACGCCGATGTACGACCCGATGGTGGCCAAGCTCGTGGTCTGGGACGTCGACCGCGAAAAGGCGACCCGCCGCATGCTCCGCGCCCTCGGCGAATACGACTCCGGCGGCCTGACCACCCTGATCCCCTTCCACAAGGCGATCCTCGACACCGACCAGTGGCGGAACGGCGAGACCTGCCGCGACCTGATGGAGGACGCCGACTGGCTTAAGTCGACCGCCCCCGAGACGGCGCCGGCCCCGGCCGAGTCCGAGGACAAGGAGCTGGTCGAGCGCGACTACAAGGTCGAGGTCGGCGGCAAGCTCTTCGACGTCAAGGTGATCGGCGACCCGCCCGCCGGCGGCGTCGCCCCGGCCGCAGGCGCTGGCCGCAAGCCGCCGAAACGCGAGCGCAAGGGCGGCGGTGGCCCCTCCGCCTCGAGCGAGTCACTTCCCTCACCCCTCCAGGGCACCGTCCTCAAAGTCGCCGTCTCCGAGGGCCAGGAGGTCGCCGAGGGCGATCTGGTCTGCGTGATCGAGGCGATGAAGATGGAGAACGAGATCACGGCGCACCGGGCGGGCAAAGTCACCGCCGTGAACGTCGCCGAGGGCGGCGCCGTCGGCAGCGGCGACGTCATCGCGGTCATCGAGTAGCTGACTGCGTTCGTAGCGGTTTCGAGGAGGGGGATCCGGTGAGGGTCCTCTACGCCTGCCACCGGCAGAGCCGGTGGAATCAGGATCGCGCCTTCGGCGCGAGGAATTACGCAACGAGTTGTGGAGGCTAGGAGGACCCTCACCGGATCCCCTCAGCGGGCGAGTCCCGGCAATTCGGGTCGAACCCCCATTTGCTTGAAAGCTGACTAACCCTGGGCGAGCGCTCGTGTACCGGCAGCTCTCCCTCTCACGGGGGGCGTTCGTAGGTCACGCGGTTCGAATTCCGGGCGGGGAGAGGGGTGACCCTCCCGACGAGCTCCTGCGAAGCAGCGGCGGGAGGGTCACCCCTC
>DASXOF010000012.1:0-9731 GCA_036494495.1 Solirubrobacterales bacterium
GGTCTGGCGCCCCCCTACCTGGCCGGCCGGGCAATCGATGCCGGCATCGTCACCGGCGACGTCAGCGCCCTCGACCTCACCGTCGCCGCCTTCGTCGGCGCCGCCCTGCTCTACGCCGCCGGCACCTACGCGGAGACCTACCTGGTCGGGTGGGTCGGCACCCGCGCCCTCCAGGACCTGCGCGAGCGGCTCTTCGGCCACATCCAGTCGATGTCGATCGGCTTCTTCACCCGCCGCAGCCCGGGCGTGCTGATCTCGCGCATGACCAACGACGTCGAGGCCCTCAACCAGCTCGTCACCAGCGGTGTGGTGACGATGTTTTCGGCGACCCTGACCCTGGTCGGCGTCGTCGTCATCCTGCTCGTGATCGACGTCAAGCTGGCGCTGATCACCTTCCTCACCTTCCCGCTGCTGGCGATCGCCAGCGTCATCTTCCGGATCGTCTCGGCCGGCGCCTACCGGGCGACGCGCGAGCGGATCGCCGCCGTCACCGCCTACCTGCAGGAGAGCCTCTCGGGCGTCCGCGTGGTCCGCAGCTTCGGCCAGGAGACCCGTCACGTCGACGAGATGACCGAGCTGAACGAGGCCAACCGCGCGGTCAACCTGAAGACCGTCTACCTCAACGCCTCCTACTTCCCGGCGGTCGAACTGCTGGCCGCGGTGGGGACGGCGGTGATCCTCCTCTACGGCGGCAGCCAGGCGATCGACGGGGCGATCCAGATCGGCGTCATCGTCGCCTTCGTCGGCTACCTCGCGACCTTCTTCGAACCGATCCAGGAACTGAGCCAGCTCTACACCACCTACCAGCAGGGGATGGCGGCCCTGGACAAGATCTTCGACCTGCTCGACACCGAGCCCGACATGGTCGACGCGCCCGGCGCGATCGACCCCGGGCCGCTGCGCGGCGAGATCGAGCTCGACGACGTCTGGTTCTCCTATGCCGACGACCCGAGCCTCGACGATCCCTCGGAATGGGCGCTGCAGGGCGTCGACCTGCACGTCCCGCCAGGACAGACGCTGGCCCTGGTCGGCGCCACCGGCGCCGGCAAGTCGACCTTCGCCAAGCTGGTGGCCCGCTTCTACGACCCCCAGCAGGGGCGGGTGCTGGTCGACGGGCACGACCTCTGCGGGGTACAGCAGCGCGCGCTCCGGCGCCAGCTCGGGATCGTCCCCCAGGAGGGCTTCCTCTTCTCCGGCAGCGTGCGCGAAAACGTCGCCTTCGGGCGGCCGGAGGCGAGCCTGGAGGAGATCGAGGAGGCGATCGCCACCGTCGGCGCCACCGAGTTCGTGGCGGCGCTGCCGGAAGGGATCGAGACCCAGGTCGGCGAGCGCGGCGTCCAGCTATCCGCGGGCCAGCGCCAGCTCGTCGCCTTCGCCCGGGCGCTGCTGGCCGAGCCGCGGATCCTGATCCTCGACGAGGCGACCTCGAACGTCGACGTGCGGACCGAGAAAACGATCGAGCAGGGGCTCGAGCGGCTGCTGCACGGGCGGACGGCGATCGTGATCGCGCATCGGTTGTCGACGATTCGGCGGGCGGGGAAGATCGTTGTGCTCGAGGGGGGGCGGATTGCGGAGGAGGGGACTCACGAGGAGTTGATTGCGGCGGGTGGGAGGTATGCGGAGTTGTACGGGGCTTGGGCGGAGGGGTCGGCTGCGTAGGACCCTGACTAGGGATCAGGGGTTGGCGGGGAATCGCGAGCCCGGGACGGGTGCACCCCCCATCTTTTCGAAGCTGACGAGGGACGTGCGCTCGCCGGCTGAGTCCCATCGGCAGCCGCCAAAGGCCCGTCCCTTGTCAGCTAAAGCAAAAGGGTGGGAGCGAGTCCGTTTCGTTGGAGGGGTGTCGGGGTCCCCTCCCAAAACACTCAAGCGGAGCCGAAGGCGGAGCGTTTTGGGAGGGGACCCCGGCGACCCTCCCCGCCAAACCCTGACCCCTAGCCGGGCCCGATCCCCCCGCCAGACGATTCTTCTTCTCCCCCACCAACTTCACCTTCGCCTTCACCCACGCCCCCAGCGCCCCCGGTTTCCGGAGCAACTTCTTCTTCCGGCACGAATTCTTCTTCCGGCGCCACTTCTTCTTCGGGCACGAATTCTTCTTCGAGTTCCGGTTCGACTCCGCCTTCTTCGATCCCCGGTTCTTCGGTCGCCCCTGCTCCCGCGCCAGCACCCGTCGCCGGGCTCGGGGCCTGTGGGCCTTCGCTGCAGGCTTCGAAGCCGTAGACGGCAGCCGCGTTCTGGAAGTTTTCGAGCGCCGGGACCGCTTCGTTGGAGGTTTCTTCGAGCCCCACCAGGTCTTCTTCTTCGGCCGCCGCCTTGACTTCGCTCTCGACCTTGCCGAGCATTTCCGCCGATTCGGAGAATTCGGCGTAGCCGTCCATTTCCGCCGGCGATCCGAGTTTGATCAGCCGTTCGATCATGCCGGTGTAGAGACTCGCGATCTGGGCCGCCTGCTCGCTCGAGGCGACTTCGGCTTCGCTCTGCTCGATCGAGCCGACGGCCGAGTTGACCTCGCCGCAGATTCCGTCGCCGCGGGCGATGAACTCGGCCTTGCTCAGCTTCGCCGGCGCTTCGGGCTTCTTCGCCTGAGTGGCTTCCGAGGTGTCGCCGCCACCGCCGCCGCAGCCGGCGATCACCACTGCCGCGATCGGCAGAGCGATCGCAGTCAGACGAGGATTGAGCCGGGAAAACTTCATAGCGACAGCTGCGCCCCAGGGACTCGAACCCCGACTACCTCGTCCAGAGCGAGGCGTGCTGCCATTACACCAGGGCGCAAAGGTCTCCTGAGAATAACGGTGGCGAGGGGGGAGAGATCTGCCCGCCCCACACCTTGAAGCACGGTATGCGCCCTCCGGAGCCGTGTAGACAGAAGTGTAGACTCGCCCCATGGCAAGCGTCGAGACCACGACCATCCGCGTCCGCCGCAGCACTCACCAGCGCCTCCAGAAAGAGGCCGAGCTCCAGGGAAAGAGCGTGACGGAGGTACTGGAGATCGCAGCAGAGATGCTGGAGGAGCAGCGGCTGCTCGCCGGCTTCGTCCGCTCGTACGAGCTGTACGGGGACGAGATCCGAGCGGAGATGAAGGACGTGGAAGAAATGCCGGAGCCGCCGCTCCCGGACGAGGACTTCTCCGACTTCTTGCCACCCGAGAGCACCGAGTGACGGTCCGGCCCCCACAACGGGGAGAGATCTACATGCTCGATCCCGGTCCGACGATCGGCAGCGAGCAGCGCGGTTACCGGCCGTATCTCGTTGCCTCGATCGAAGCAATGAATCGCGCTCCCGCCGAGCTGGCCCTGGTCATGCCGCTGACGACCACGCCACGCGAGAACCCCTTGCACGTGAGGATCGAGCCAGCCGAAAGCGGGCTGCCGCGTGTCAGCTATGCGATGCCTGAGAGAGTCCGTTCCATCTCCACTCGACGCTTCGGCCCATGCGTGGGCCGCGCGCCTCACGAGACGGTCGAAGCAGCGGCGGCTCGCGCAAGCCTTCTCCTCGGGCTCGGCAGCGTAAAGCGCTAAGAGATCTGAGAGAGGTCCGCGCCGGGGTCCGCGAGCTTGTCGCGGGCGCCGGAGACGTCGACTCCGTCGGCCAGCATCCGCCGCGCTTCGGCCAGGTCTTCGGAGCGCTCGACGCTGAGGGCGCCGGCGACCTTGCCGTCCTTCAGGTACCAGACCGAGAACTCGCCGCTCTCGCGGTCGCCGCGCCAGACCTCCTCGTCCCACTCGTAGGCCGGGCCGACGTACTCGAGGCTGGCCCAGTCGGCGAGGTCGCTGAAGAAGTAGGGGACGACGTCGTAGTCGGCGTCGTCGCCGAGCATGTTGCGGGCGGCGTGCATGCCCTGCTGCATCGCCACGTCCCAGTGCTCGACGTGGATCCGGCGGCCGTGGACGACGCTCTCGTAGCTGCAGCAGTCGCCGGCGGCGTAGATGCCCTCGGCCGAGGTGCGGAGCTTTCGGTCGCAGACGATGCCGCCGTCGCCGATCTCGATCCCGGCCCGCTGGGCCAGCATCGTGTCCGGGCGCACCCCGGCGCCGACCACCACCGCGTCGCATTCGACCGTCAGCCCGCTCTTGGTGACGATCGAGCGCACCCGGCCGTCGCCCTCGAAGGCCTCGAGCTCCTCGCCGCCGTGGAAGGTCACGCCGTGCGCCTCGAGGCGCTCCTGGAACCAGCGGCCGGCGTCCTCGCCGAAGGTGCGCGACAGCGCCACCTCCTCCATCGCCACCAGCGTGCACTTGGTGCCGCGGGCGGTCAGCGAGGCGGCGACCTCGGTGGCGATGTAGCTGCCGCCGATCAGCGCCACCCGCTCGGCGCCCTCGGCGTCAGCCCGGATCGCATCGGAGTTGCCGTAGGCGCGCAGGTAGTGGATGCCCTCGTTCTCGGCGCCCTCGACGCGGAGGATGTTGACCAGCGCCCCGGTGGCGATCAGCGCCTGGCCGAAGGCGACCTCCTCCCCACCCTGGATCTTCGCCGTCTTCGCCGCCGGGTCGAGCGACATCACGTTGCGCCCGGTCAGCAGCTCGACCTCGTTCTCCCCGTACCACTCGGGCGGGTTGACGTAGGCCTCGGCCCGCTCGGCCTCGGCGCGGAGGTACTCCTTGGAGAGCGGCGGCCGTTCGTAGGGCGGCTCCGGCTCGCGGCCGGCCAGCAGGATCGAGCCCTCGGCGCCGCGCTTGCGCAGCTCGGCGGCGCAGCTGGCGCCGGCCAGGCCACCGCCGACGATCAGGAAGTCGACCTCGCGATCAGGCAACCGCCTCGTCTCCTTCCGGCCCGAACAGGACCTTCAGCTGGTCCTCTTTACCCGGATCGAGCACGGCAAGCACCTCGTCCCCCTCCTCCAGGACCGTTTCGGCGGTGGGGACGAAGCCCTTGCCGTTGCGCAGGACCGAGATCAGGAGGCTCCCCTCGGGCATCTGCAGGTCGCCGACGCGGCGCCCGGTCACCCGCGAGTCGGAGCCGAGCAGCATCTCGATGATCTCGAGCTGCTCCTCCTGCAGGTCGAGCAGGTGGACGAGCCCGTACTCGGGCACCTCGTGCTCGAGCAGGCGCAGGATCAGGTCGGTGGCCGAGACCGAGGGCTTGATCCCGAGCAGGTCGAAGTGGCGGCGGTTCCGCGGGTTGTTGACGCGGGCGATGATCTGGTCGACCAGGTACTTCTCGCGCGCGACCTGGCAGATCAGGATGTTGTCCTCGTCGTCGCCGGTGACCGCTATCACCATGTCGGCGCGCTGGATCCCGGCCCGCTCGAGGACCCAGAGCTCGGAGGCGTCGCCGTAGGTGACGTTGTGCTCGAGCTCCTGCTCGACGGTCAGGTACCGCCGCCGGTCGCTCTCGATCAGCGTCACCTCGTGGTCCTTCTCGAGCAGCTCGCGGGCCAGGTTCCAGCCGACCTTGCCGGCGCCGACGACGATTATGTACAAGGCCTGCCCTCTCCCCTACGCGGCTTCGGTGACGTTGTCGTCGGGGGCGCCGTCGCGGCTCGAGGCGTCGCGCACCGCCCCCTCCAGCATCTCGATCGCGACCCGGGTCGGGCAGACGGTCTGCAGCCCCTGCCGCTGGTACCACTCGGCCCGCAACGGGTCGAGGACGCGGGCGATCACGGTCGGCACCTCGTAGCGCTTCTGCGCGATCTGGGCGATCACGATGTTCGTGTTGTCGCCGTCGGTCGAGGCGATGAAGACGTCGGCGTGCTCGATTCCGGCGGCGACCAGGGCCTCGGTCTCGAGGCCGGCGCCGACCGTGAACTGGCCGCCGAGATCCTCCCAGCTCTTCTCCAGCCCGACCTCGAGCCGAGCGTGCGACTCGGGGTCCTCGTCGAGGCAGGAGACTTCGTGGCCCTCGCGCAGCATTCCCCGCGCGACGGAGGAGCCCACCCGGCCGCAGCCGACGATCAAGACGAACATGTGGCGGATACTAGGCGCTACGCGCGGTCGCCGTCCGAGGCCGGTTCTCGATCATCCGTCTCCGCCGCATCGGGCTCCTTCGCCTCCGGCGGCGCGGTCAGCAGCACCCGGCAGGGGGCTTTTTTCAGCACGTACTCGGTCGCGGCGCCGATCTCATCCGGCTTGGCGGCGCCGATGCCGCCGAAGACGCCGCCGCCGCGGATCTTCGAGGGCGGCTCGCCGCCGATCACGATCGCCTCCGAGTCGGCCCGCCGCGCCGCCTCGAGGATGCCGGCGCCGACCTTGCGGGCGCGGATCACCTCGGTGCGGACGTCGACGTCCTCGTACTCCTCCCCCACCTCGCGGGCGCGCTCGAGCGCCCGCCGCGCCTGCGCCTCGCGCTCCTGCGGCAGCTTCGCGTCGAGCGGCAGCGAGAGCGGCACCTCGATCACGTAGACGACGTCGAGGTGGGACTCGCCGCCGTCGCCGGCGGCCTCCTGCTCGGCGGCGGCGAGCCGCCCGGCGGTGGCGACGATGTCGTCGTCGAGCTTGGTGCCGAAGACCGGCACCAGGATGTTGCGGAACTCGACCACCGGCACCTGCTTGGTCAGCGCGTGCTCGGGCACCGTGATCCGGCGGGTCAGCGAGGTGCCCTCGAAGACCTTGCGGTAGAGCACGTAGAAGGTCAGCCCGAAGGCCATCCAGCCGAGCCCGACCCAGCGCGCGGTCGAGTGGTAGGCGAGCACGCTGAGGAAGGCGAGGCCGCTGGCGAGCGCCGCGACCATCGCCGGAATCGGCAGGTCGGCGCTGCCCCAGCGCAGGTTGAAGGGGATCCGGAAGGGCCGTCGCTTGCGTGGGGCGCGGATCCGCAGGCGGATGATCGAGAGGTGGGCGATCGTGATCGCCAGCGTCGCCCCGAAGGCGTAGAGCCCGGCCAGCAGCTTGATGTTGGTCGGGATCACCAGGCCGAAGGCGATCAGCCCGCAGATCGTGATCGCCACGTACGGGGTCGCCTGCCGCTTCTCCAGCTTGCCGAGCCAGCTCGGGATCTGGCGGTTGATCGCCAGCGTGTAGATGTGGCGGGAGACGCCGAGCATCGAGGTGGTGGCCGCCCAGAAGAGGACCGGGACGGCGACGAGCATCACCATCCAGCGCATCGTTTCCGCCAGCCAGTGCGGGTGGAAGGCGGAGACGACGCCGAGCACCGGCTCCTCGATCCAGTGGCCGCCGAGTTCGGTGTGCGGGCCGCCCGGGCCGCCGACCACCGGCAGCGCCATCAGCGCGATCGCCGCCATCCCGGCGTAGACCAGCGGCACCGCGATCGCCCCGACCGTCGCCACCCGCCGCAGGTCGCGGCGGCCGACTTTGATGTCCGGGGCGAGGTCGGAGGCGGCCTCGATCCCGGCGTAGGCGAGCATCGCGACGACGGCCGCGTAGACGATGTCCTTGAAGTCGGGACTGGTGAAGAGGTCGAGCTCGGCGGTCAGCCGGTCGGGATGCCAGACGGCGAGGACGCCGACCGCGATCACCGCCAGCTGCAGGCCGAGGTCGGCGAGCGCCAGGAAGGCCAGGCCGAGCTGCCGTCCACGCCCGGTGAGGTTGAAGATGTTGAGGACGCAGACCGCGGCGATCACGACCGCGGCGATCGGCACTTCCAGCCCGGGGCGGCCGAAGTCGGCGGAGATCGGCTCGAGGTAGTGGGGCACCGAGAGCGCCGCCAGCGCCAGCACGATCAGGTAGTCGATGAGGATCGCCCAGCCGGCGACGAAGGCGATCAGCTCGTTGAAGGCGTGGCGGGCGAAGCTCGAGGAGCCGCCGCGCTCGCGCAGCATCGCCCCGCCCTCGACGTAGGTGAGCGTGGTCAGCGCGAAGAGGATCCCGGAGGCGAGGAAGATCAGCGGCGTCAGCCCGAGGCCGCGGTCGGCGACGACGCCGAGGGCGAAGTAGATCGAGAAGCCGACGGCCGAGTAGGCGGCGACGAAGAGCGCCGGGACGCCGAGCCCGCGCTCGAGGATCGGCTCGCCCTTCTCGGAGCCGGGCGCGGCGCCGCCCGGACTGCCGCCGTTGCCGCCGTCGGGCGCGCTCATCGTCCCGCCCGCGTCGCCAGCCAGAGCCGCAGGACGCCGACCGCGAGGAAGGCGAGGCCGAGCAGGAACCCGACCGAGGCCGGGCCGCCGCCGTTGGCCAACGTCACCACCAGCACCAGCAGGCCGATCGCGACGAAGGCCGCCGAGAAGGTGCGGATCGCCCCCTGGTAGGCGTTGCGGCGGTCCATCAGGCGAGCCGCTTCATCAGGTCACCTCGACCAGCGCCGGCACCGGCACCGGGGCGCGTTTGTCGACCGGGTCGGAGACGACGATCACCCGGCAGGGCCGCTCGCCGAGCACCGTCTGCAGCATCTTGTCGTAGAGCGGCACCCCGCGCCGGTAGCGCAGGCCCATGACGATCACCTCGGCCTTGATCTCCGCCGCCTCGTCGGCGACCGAGTAGCCCGACTGGCCGGGCCGCACCCGGGCGACGTGGCCGGTCACCCGCTGGCCGCCGATCAGCCGCGCCTCCTCGATCTTGCGCTGGGCCGCGGCTTCGGCCTCCGACATCTCGGCGTCGAGCGGCAGGTTGGTCGGCACCGTCATCATCGAGTGGACGTGGATCCCGCGGCGCCGTTTGGAGGCGAGCTTTACCGCGGTCGCCACCATCTCCGGCGAGAAGTCTTCGTCGTCCTCGAAGGCGACCAGGACCGAGCGGTACTCGACCTCCTCGACCCCGAGCGGCTCCGGCAGCACCACCTTCACCGTTTCGGTCAGCGGCAGCCCCTGGCTGCGGCGGTAGAGGACGTAGACGGTGACCCCCGCCACCATCCAGCCGATCCCGACGAACAGCGTGCTCGGGTTCAGCGCCATCACCACGATCCAGGCGCCGAAGGTGCCGAGCCCGCCTAGCACCGCGGTCATCGGCACCTCGAAGCCGAAGGCGCGCACGTTCAGCGGCGGCTTCCAGGTCCGCTCCGCCTCCGGATAGCTGCGCCGCAGCTTGATCACCGCGACGTGGGCGATCGTGAACGAGAGCATCGCGCCGAACGAGTACATCGTCGCCAGGAAGTTGGTCTGGCCGGGGATCATCGTCAGGATCGCGACCCCGGCGAAGATCAGGATCGCGATGTAGGGCGTGCGGTACTTCGGGTGGACCTGCCGCAGCCCCTCCGGCAGCTGCCGGTGCTGGCCCATCGAGTAGGTCAGCCGCGAGACGCCGATCAGCCCGGCGTTGGTGGCGATCAGCAGGATCACCGCGGCGAGGACGCCGACGTAATAGCGGAGCACTTCGGTCGGGCCTTGGGAGAGGCCGAGGTTCTCGACGATGCCGAGGATCGGGTCGTCGGCGTAGCGGCTGCCGAGGGCGGTGTGGTAGCCGTTGCCGACCGCGTCGTGGACGACCGGCATCGCCGAGAGGGCGACGATCGGGATCAGCAGGTAGAGGCCGAGCACCGCGGCGACGACGAAGCCGACGCTGCGGGGGATCGTCCTCGCCGCGTCCTTGGCCTCCTCGGCCATGTTGGAGATCGTCTCGATCCCGGTGTAGGCGATCATCCCGACCGCGATCCCGAGCGCGAAGTCGCTCCAGGTCGGGGCAACGCCGAGATGGACGTTGTCGACCAGGATCTGCGGGTTGAAGACGAGGACGAGGCCGATCCCGACCAGGACCACCTGGGTAGCGAGGTCGGCGACGGCGAGGATCAGGTTCAGTTTCGCCGACTCCTCGGTGCCGCGGACGTTCAGCAGCGCCAGGCCGATCACCAGCGCCGCGCCGCCGACCACGTCGCCCGGGCTCTGCCCCAACCACGGCCAGAAGACG
>DASXOF010000013.1:0-6801 GCA_036494495.1 Solirubrobacterales bacterium
TGTCCCAGCCCCAGTAGATGAAGACCGCGAGCAGCATCCCGGCCGAGATCTCGCTCGGCGTCAGCGAGAACGGGTTGATCCAGGAGATGTCGGGGTGGATCGACGCCGCCGGGGCGCTGCCGGCGTAGACCTTGATCAGGGCGACGATCGAGAACAGCGCCAGGGTGAAGATCTCCGCCGCCAGCAGCCCGACCTGGGTGCGGGCCGAGAGCTCGATCCCGATCACCACGATCGCCGTCATGATCACGATCCAGGCGACGCCGACCGCGGTCACCGCGGCGGTCGATTCGGCCGCGGCGGTCCAGCCGAACAGCTCGAACGAGTAGAGGCCCGCGATCTGAGCCAGGTTGGCCATCACGATCACGTCGGCGACGACGATCGCCCAGCCCGCGAGCCAGCCGAGCTGGGGGCCCATCGCCTTGGTCACCCAGGAGAAGCTGGTGCCGCAGTCCGGGTCGGCTTTGTTCATGTAGTAGTAGCCGCCGGCGACGAGGAACATCGGGATGAAGCTGATCAGCAGGATCGCCGGCGACTGCAGGGCCACGGCGGCGGCGACGAAGCCGAGGGTGGCCGCCAAGCTGTAGCCGGGGGCGGTCGAGGCGACCCCGATGACGACGCTGGAGACGAACCCGATCGCGTTCTTCTTCAGGCCCTTGTCTTCGACCCCAAGGCCCTCGCGCACTCCCTCGGTGCCGGCTTTGGGGGTGGGAACCGCGGCGCTCTCCAACTATCCCTCTCCTTCCATTCCCGCCGGCTCCCGCCGGAAGGCCGATCCGCAGCGACCGTAAGCCCCGGCGGAGCGCGTTGCAAGTTGCGAATGTCCCAAAAGCACAGGTCCTACTTGTACGGGATGTATAAGGGTTGTGGACCGCCTCTACCTGAAGACCACTTGCTTTACGTGTCATCCTGGTCTTACCTTTGTCCAGATCGTCGTAGCCAGGGGGAAGGGAAAGGAGCACCCCATGTCCACCGTGTCGCAGGCCCCGTCGGGCACCGAACTCCAGGAGCTGGCCAAGCGCCACCTCTGGATGCACTTCTCGAGGATGGGCGGCTACGACGCCGACCACCCGATCCCGATCATCTCGCGCGCCGAGGGCTGCTACGTCTGGGACTCGGAGGGCAACCGCTACCTCGACGGGCTCGCCGCCCTCTTCTGCGTCAACGCCGGCCACGGCCGCACCGAGCTCGGCGAGGCCGCGGCGCGCCAGGTCGAAGAGCTCGACTTCTACACGCTCTGGAGCTACGCCCACCCGCGGGCGATCGAACTGGCGGCGCGGATCGCCTCGCTCGCCCCCGGTGACCTCAACCGCGTCTTCTTCACCGACGGCGGCTCGGAGGCGGTCGAGTCGGCGCTGAAGCTGGCCCGCAACTACCACCGCGTCCACGGCAAAGGCCAGAAGCACAAATTCATCGCCCGCGAGGTCGCCTACCACGGCACCTCGCTGGGGGCGCTCTCGGCGACCGGGATCACCGAGCTGCGCAACCAGTTCGAACCGCTCGTCGCCGGTGCCTGCCACGTGCCGAACACGAACATCTACCGCTGGCCCGAGGACCGCGACCCGCTCTGGGCGGCGGACGCGATCGAGGAGCGGATCGCCTTCGAGGGGGCGGAGACCGTGGCCGCGGTGATCCTCGAGCCGGTCCAGAACGCCGGCGGCTGCTTCGTCCCGCCCGACGGCTACTTCCAGCGGGTGCGGGAGATCTGCGACCAGTACGACGTGCTGCTGATCTCCGACGAGGTGATCTGCGCCTGGGGCCGGCTCGGCCACTACTTCGGCTGCGAGCGCTTCGGCTACCAGCCGGACATCGTCACGACCGCCAAGGCGCTGACCTCGGCCTACGCGCCGATGGGCGCGGTGATCGCCTCCGACACCGTCGCCGAGCCGTTCATGCAGGGCAACGCGTCCTTCGCCCACGGCTTCACCTTCGCCGGTCACCCGGTGGTCTCGGCGATCGCGATGGCCAACCTCGACGTCTTCGAGCGCGAGGACCTCTGCGGCCACGTGCTCGCCAAGGAAGGCGAGTTCCGGGAGATGCTGGAGAGCCTGCGCGACCTGCCGATCGTCGGCGACGTCCGCGGCGCCGGCTTCTTCCAGGCGATCGAGCTGGTCAAGGACCGGGAGACGAAAGAGACCTTCGACGACGAGGAGTCCGAGCGGCTGCTGCGCGGCTTCCTCTCCGGCGAGCTCTACCGGCACGGCCTGATCTGCCGGGCGGACGACCGCGGCGACCCGGTGATCCAGCTGGCGCCGCCGCTGATCGCCGACACCCAGCAGTTCGAGGAAATCCACGACGTGCTCCACGCCGTTCTCAGCGAGGCCTGGGAGCAGGTGGTCTCCTCCTCGAGCGGTGGAGCGGTCCGCGCCAAGACCGGTCGCGGGGGCACCGGCCTCTAGGGGGATCGCGGTGCTCACCGTCCAGAGCCTGCTCGACGAGCTCGACCTCGACCTTGCGGCCGGGGCCAGCGGCGCCGGGGCGCCGGTGCGGTGGGTCCACATCTCCGAGCTGCAGGACCCGACCCCGTGGCTCTCTGGCGGCGAGCTGATGCTGACCACCGGCATCCCGCTCGACACCGCCGCCAAGCAGCGCTCGTTCGTCCGCATCCTCGCCGACCGCAACCTCGCCGGGCTCGGCTTCGGCACCGGCTTCAGCCACGGCGAGCTGCCGAAGGCGCTGGTCGAGGAGGCCGAGAAACGGGACTTCCCGCTGTTCGAGGTCCCCTACTCGACCCCGTTCATCGCGATCACCGAGAAGGCCTTCGCCCGCCTCGTCAACGAGCAGTACGAGGTGCTGCAGCGGGGGATCGCGGTGCAGCGGCGGCTCGAGCGGCTGGTGCTCGAGGAGCGCGGCCTGGAGGAGATCGCGGCGACGATCTCCTCGGCGGTCGGCGGCACGGTGGCGATCCTCGACGGCCGCGGCGAGCGGCTCGCCGGCCGCGGCTTCCGCCGCCAGCTCTCGGCCGAGGCGATCTCCGGCATCCGCCGCGAGGCGCTCGGCCACGCCGGCGACGGCCACCCCTTCGTGCCCTCGCATCCCTCGGTAGCCGGGCGGGCGCTGGCCCACCCGGTGATCTCGCCCGGCGGCGGCCCGCCGCAGGCGTGGGTGGTGATCGTCCGCGACTCGGGCGGCCTCGGCGACTTCGAGCGGCTGATCCTGCAGCAGGCGGTGGCGGTGGTGGCGCTGGAGCTGATGCGCCGCCGGGTCGCCCGCGAGACCGAGCGGCGGCTGGCCGGCGACGTCGTCGCCGCGGCGCTCGGCGGCGGCATGGACGGCAACGAGCTGCGGCGCCGGCTCGAGCCGTTCGGGATCGGCGAGGAGGCGGCGGTGCTGGTCTTCGCCCTCGACCACCCGGCGGCGGCGGCCGGCGCGCTCGAGCGGGCGCTCGCCGCCGAGGACTGCTCCGCGGTGGTCGCCTCCTACGCGGCCGGCAACCGCGAGCTGCTCTGCGCCGTGGTCGAGGCCAGTGACGCCGACCCGGTCGACGTCGCCACCGCGGCGCGGCGGGCGCTCGCCGGCGAGCTCGGCAACGTCCGCGCCGCCGCCAGCCGCCCGGCCGCGCCGGAGAGCCTGCGCCACTCCTTCCACGAGGCGCGCTGCGCGCTCGAGGCCACCGCCTTCGAGAACGGCTCGGCCCCGGAGGTCGCCTCCTGGCGCGACCTCGGCGCCTTCACCCTGCTGCTCTCGATCCAGGACGACGAGGCGCTGGCGCTCTACTGCGACAGCGTGCTGGGGCCGATCGAACGCGGCGACGAGGAGTACGGCGGCGAGCTGCTGCGCTCGCTCGAGGCCTTCATCGAGCAGAACGGGCAGTGGGAGAAGGCCGCCCGCGAGGTCTACTGCCACCGCCACACCCTGCGCTACCGGATGCGCAAGGTCGAGGAGCTGACCGGCCGCGACCTCTCGCGCGCCCACGACCGGATCGAGTTCTGGCTGGCGCTGCGGGCGAAGGAGCTGGTGGCCCAGTGAGGGTGGGGATCCCGACCGAGATCAAGGCCGACGAGTACCGGGTCGCGATCACCCCGGCCGGGGTCCGCGAGCTGCGCGAGCACGGCCACGAGGTGCTGGTCCAAGCCGGCGCCGGCGAGGGCAGCGCGATCGCCGACGCCGAGTTCGAGGCCCAGGGGGCGAGGATCGCGCCCGACGCCGCCACCGTCTTCGCCGAGGCGGAGATGGTGATGCACGTCAAGGAGCTGCAGGCCGAGGAGATCGCGATGCTGAGCCCCGGCCAGCTGCTCTTCACCTATCTGCACCTCGCCCCCGACCCCGAGCAGACCCGCGGCCTCTGCGCCTCGGGCGCGACCGCCGTCGCCTACGAGACGGTCGAGGACGCGCGCGGGAGGCTGCCGCTGCTGGCGCCGATGAGCGAGGTGGCGGGGAAGATCGCGACCCAGGCCGGCGCCTTCATGCTGGAGAAGCCGATGGGCGGCCGCGGCATCCTGCTCGGCGGCGTGCCCGGCGTGGCGGCGGCCAACGTGCTGGTGATCGGCGGCGGCGTGGTCGGGATGAACGCCGCCTTCATCGCGATCGGGATGGAGGCCGACGTCTTCGTCTTCGACCGCTCGGTCGACCGCCTGCGGGAGCTCGACATCACCTTCGGCGGCCGCTGCTCGACCGTCTACTCGACCACGCTGGCGATCGAAGAGATGCTGCCGCGGGCCGACCTGATTGTCGGCGCCGTGCTGCTGCACGGGGCGCGGGCGCCGCACGTGATCCGCCGCGAGCAGCTGCGGCTGATGAAGCCAGGGGCGGTGCTGGTCGACGTCGCGATCGACCAGGGCGGCTGCTTCGAGACCTCGCGCCCGACCACCCACCGCGAACCGACCTTCGAGGTCGAGGGGATCACCCATTACTGCGTCACCAACATGCCGGGGGCGGTGCCGATCACCGCCACCCACGCGCTCACCAACGCGACCCTGCCCTACGCGCTGGCGCTCGCCGACGAGGGCCTCGCCGGCGCCGTCCGGCGCGACCCGGGGCTGCGGATGGGCGTCAACGTCGCCGCCGGCAGGGTCACCCACCCGGCGGTCGCGGAGGGAGTGGGTATGGAGTACGTGCCGGTCGAGGAGGCACTCGGCCTCGAGCCGCAACTGTCTGCGAACTAGAGATCCAGAGGAGAGAGACGACCAATGAGCACTTATGCGGTAGTCAACCCAGCAACCGGCGAGACGGTCAAGGAGTACCCGGAGATCTCGGACGCCGACCTCCGCGCCGCGATCGACCGCGCCGACGCGGCCGCCAAGAGCTGGCCCGCCTCTTCGACCGTGGCCGAGCGCGCGGCGCTGGTCCGCAAGGTCGGCGACCTGCATAAGGAGCGCTCCCAGGAGCTGGCCGCGATCATCGTCCGCGAGATGGGCAAGCCGATGGAGCAGGCGGTCGGCGAGGTCGACTTCGCCGGCGACATCTACCACTTCTACGCCGACAACGCCGAGGGTCTGATGGCCGATGAGCCGATCGAGCTGGCCGAAGGCGAAGGCACGGCGGTGATCCGCCGCAGCCCGTTCGGGGTGCTGCTCGGGATCATGCCCTGGAACTTCCCCTATTACCAGGTGTCCCGCTTCGCCGGCCCGAACCTGGTGATCGGCAACACGATCCTCTTGAAGCACGCGCCGCAGTGCCCGGAATCGGCGGAGGCGATGCAGGGGATCTTCGACGAGGCCGGGGTCCCCGAGGGCGCCTACGAGAACATCTACGCGTCGAACGAGCAGATCGAGTGGGTGATAGCCGACCCGCGCGTGCACGGGGTCTCGGTGACCGGCTCCGAGCGGGCCGGCGCCGCCGTCGCCGCGATCGCCGGCGCCAACCTGAAGAAGGTGGTGCTGGAGCTCGGCGGCTCTGACCCGTTCATCCTGCTCGGCACCGACGACGTCGCCGGGGCGGCCGAGAAAGCGGCCGAAGCGCGGCTCGACAACACCGGCCAGTCCTGCAACGCCGCCAAGCGCTTCATCGTCGCCGATGAGCTCTACGACGACTTCCTCGCCAGCTTCAAGCAGCAGCTCGAGGGGGCGAAGCCCGGCGATCCGACTGCCGACGGCACCGCGGTCGGGCCGCTCTCCTCGGCCACCGCGGCGGACCGGCTCGAGGACCAGGTGAAGCGGGCGATCGCCAACGGGGCGGAGGTCGTGGTCGGCGGCAAGCGCGACGGCAACTTCTTCGAACCGACGATCCTCACCGGGATCGAGCCCGGCGACGAGGCCTCCCAGGAAGAGTTCTTCGGGCCGGTGGCGCAGGTCTACCGGGTCGGCTCCGAGGAGGAGGCGGTGGCGCTCGCCAACCAGACCCCGTTCGGTCTCGGCTCCTACCTGATGACGAACGACTCCGAGCAGGCCGAGCGGGTCGCCGACCGGATCGAAGCCGGGATGGTCTACATCAACCTGGTCGGCGCCGATGCTCCCGAACTGCCCTTCGGCGGCTTCAAGCGCTCCGGCTTCGGCCGCGAGCTGGGTCGCTACGGGGCCGACGAGTTCGTCAACAAGAAGCTGATCCGCAGCGCCTAGGGCCTGGATGAGGGCTGCGGTGGGGGTGGTCGCGGCGCTCGGGGCGCTGCTCCTGGTGGGCAGCGCGCTCGGCGCGGTGCCGCAGAACGAAGAAATCGAAGTGCCGCGCTGCCACGGGCGGCAGGCGACGATCGTCGGCACGGACGGCGACGACGTGCTGCGCGGGACGCCTGGGCGCGACGTGATCTGGGGCGGCAAGGGCGACGACACGATCTACGGCAGCCTCGGCAATGACCTGATCTGCGGCGGCCCCGGTTCCGACCTGATCCACGGCGGCCGCGGCAACGACGAGGTCGACGGCGGCGCC
>DASXOF010000014.1:0-6650 GCA_036494495.1 Solirubrobacterales bacterium
TCGTGAAGAGGACCGCGAGCGCCGCGGCCACGGCCACCCCGTAGAGGAAGGTGATGTTCAGCAGGAACATCCCCATCAGGGCGATGATCACCGTCGTGCCGGCGAAGAGAACGGCGCGGCCGGCGGTGTCGACCGCGGTGATCGCCGCCTGCCGCGGCTCCAGCCCTTCGTCGAGGTTGTTGCGGAAGCGGGTGAGGATGAAGAGCGCGTAGTCGATCCCGACCCCGAGCCCGATCATCAACGCCAGTACCGGCGCGAATTCCGCCGTGTCGAAGATCCAGGTCCCGAGGGTCACCAGGCTGAGCCCGACGCCCAGGGCCAGCAATGCGGTGATGATCGGCAGCCCCATCGCGACCACCGAGCCGAAGGCGAGCAGGAGGATGATGATCGCCGCGAGGAGGCCGATGGCGAAGGAGGAGTCGCCGCTTTCTTCTTTGGCTTCTTCGATCGGCTGGCCGCCGAGCTGCACGTCGAGCCCGTTGCCGCTCGCCGCTTCAGCGGTCTTGATGATCTCCTTGGTGTCGTCCTTGTTGAGCTTGTTGCCCTGGACGTTGTACTGAATCGTCGCGTAGGCGATCTTGCCGTCTTCGGAGATTGCCGCCGCGCCTTCGCCGCCCTTGTAGGGGCTGGCGACTTCGGTCACGTGCGGCTTTTCCTCGACCGATTTGAAGACGCCTTCCATCGTCTTCTCGACCTGCGGCGATTCGACCCCTTCGTCGGCCCTCCAGACGATCGTCGCCGTGCCACCGGACTGGCCGCCGAATTCGTCTTCGAGCAGTTCGTAGGCTTCGGTCGAATCGGAGCTCGGAAGTTTGAATTCTTCCGAGAAGTTCGCGCCCTTGTTCCCGGCGATCATGCCGATCACGACCAGGCCCAGGATCCATCCGAAGATGACGGTCTTGCGGTGGCCGGTGATCCAGGTGGCGAAACGTCGCATGGGGCTCCTCTTCTGCTCGGCGGGTGTGGCTGTCGAAGGTGGGCCGACCGGCGGCCCGAGACGGGAGAGTTGACGAAACTACGCGGATCGGAAGGCCGGTTCATCGGCCCCCGGGGGGAAATCCTCCTCCACCCGTAGGTGGAAGCAGTGAAGGTAGCGAGAAAAGCGGCAGCGGGCCGTCGCGGCCGCCGGATAGATTCTCTGCGAATGCCCGACCCATCGATCGCCCGCTTCCGCCGGGTCATCACCTCTGCATACGCCTCGTTGGAGGCGCGCCGCCAGGAGGTCAACGACCTCAACGTCTTCCCGGTCGCCGACGGCGACACCGGCGACAACATGGCGATGACGCTGCGCGCCGTGATGGAGGAGCTCGACCGGCTCGACGGCGCCGAACTGGACGAGGTCGGCCGCACCGAGCTGGTCCAGGCGCTGGCGCGGGCGGCGCTGATGGGCGCCCGCGGCAACTCGGGCGTGATCCTCTCCCAGATCGTCCGCGGCGCCGCCGAGGAGCTGGCGAGCCGGCCCGGCGAGCTGGTCGACCCGGTGCTGGTCGCCGCCGCCTTCGCCAGTGCCGCCGACGCCGCCTACGACTCGGTCCGCGAGCCGGCCGAGGGGACGATGCTGACCGTCTTCCGCGAGATGGCGCACTCCCTGGCGCGCCAGCTGGCCCACCTCGAGGCCGACAAGTCGCGGCTCGGCCGCGACGTCAGCGAAGCCGAGCAGGACGAGGTCCTCGCCGCGGTGCTGGAGCGGGCGATCGAGGACGGCGAGCGGGCCGTCGCCCGCACCCCCGAGCAGCTCGAGGTGCTGCGCGAGTCCGGCGTCGTCGACGCCGGCGGTCACGGCCTGGTGCTGATCCTGGCCGGGGTCGTCGCCGGCCTGCGCGGCGACGGGGCGGCCCTCCCCGAGATCACCCGCCAGGAGGCGCCGCGCCTCACCCAACCGCACCACGAAGACAGCCGCTACCGCTACTGCACCAACTTCATCGTCTCCGGCAGCGGCCTCTCCAACCGGCAGTTCATGCCGCGACTGGAGGGGCTCGGCGACTCGGTCCTGGTGGTCGGCGACGACGCGACCCTGAAGGTCCACGTCCACACCGACGAGCCCGAGCGCGCGGTCGCGGTCTTCGACGGGGTCGGGGCGGTGACCAACCTCGACGTCGCCGACATGCGCGAGCAGATGGCCGAGCGCAGCGCCCGGCTCGGCGCCGCCCGCGCCCGCACCGGAGCGATCGCGGTTGCCGCCGGGGCCGGCCTCGAGCGCCTCTTCGCCGAGCTCGGCGCCAACGTCGTCCCCGGCGGCGAGACGCTCAACCCCTCGACGATGGAGCTGCTGGCGGGGATCCACGGGGTCGAGGCCGAGGAAGTCCTGGTCCTGCCGAGCTCCTCCAACGTGGTGATGGCGGCCGAGCGCGCCTGCGAGCTCTCCGACAAACCGGCCCGGGTGGTGCCGGCGACCTCGCAGCAGGCGAGCCTCCTGGCGCTGGTCGAGCTGGACCCCGAGGCCGGCGCGGCCGAGAACGCCGAGCGGCTCGAGTCGGCACTCGGCGCGCTCGCCACCGGCGGCGTCGCGCCCGCCGCCCGCGACGACGCCCAGGGCCGCTTCCGCACCGGCGATGCGGTCGGCTTCGTCGCCGGTGAGATCGTCGCCTGGGGCGGCGCCGGCTCGACCCTGACGGCGACGATCCAGCACCTCGCCGAGGGGGCGGAGATCGTCACCGTGATCGCCGGCGAGGGGGCGCCGATCGCGCTCGAGGAGATCGACACCCACGCCCCCGACGGCGTCGAGATCGAGAAACACGAGGGGGGGCAGCCGAGCTGGTGGTGGCTGCTCGCGGCGCAGTAACGGCGGGCGCCGCCGACCGCCCGCTCTGCGGCGAGCGCCCCTTCGCCTCCGAGCGCGCCTGGACGGCGGCCGGGCTCCGCGCCGCGCCGGTCCACTGGCCGCGCCCGAGCGCCCTCGACGTCTCGATCCGCGCCCTCGAGGGGGTCGGCCCGAAGCTGGCTGAAGCGGCGGCCGAAGCCGGGATCGAGACCGTCGGCGACCTGCTGCTGCGCTTCCCGCACCGCCACCGCAGCCGCCAGCTGCGGCCGCTCGGCTCGCTCGGCACCGGGGAGGCGGGGACGGTCCTGGTCGAGGTGCTGGGCTCGAAGCCGCGCCCCTTCCGCAAAGGGAGGCTGACCTTCGTCGGCGTCAAGGTCGGCGACGAGAGCGGCAGCGTGCGGGCGACCTGGTTCAACCAGCCCTGGGTGGCGGACAAGCTCGAGCCGGGAGCGCAGCTGCTCTTGACCGGCAAGCTGAGCGGCAAGGGCTTCACGGTCAACGAGTGGGAGCTGGTCGCCGGGGCGGGGGAGGTCGAGGACTCGAGCTTCGTCCCGGTCCACGCCGCGACCGAGGCGCTGCGGCCGCAGCGGATCCGCGAATGGGCCGAGCGGGCGGTGGGGCTGGCGCGGAACGCGGTCGAGGGGCTGCCGGCCGAGCTGCGGGCGCGCCGCGGGCTGGCCGGGGCGGGCGACGCGATCTCGGCGGCCCACTTCCCGGATTCCGAGGAGGAGCTGGCCGAGGCACGGCGCCGGCTCGCCTTCGAGGAGCTCTTCCTGCACCAGGCGCTCCTGGCCTCGCGCAAAATCAGCAAGCGGGCGGCGCGGCCCGGCCCGCGGTTCGGCGCCCCCGGCGATCGCGTCGGCGCCTGGCTCGATTCGCTGCCGTTCGCCCCGACCGCCGACCAGCGGAACGCCTTCGCCGAGATCGACGCCGACCTCGAAGCCGGGGAGCCAATGGCCCGGTTACTGATGGGCGAGGTCGGCTCGGGCAAGACCGTGGTTGCCGTCTACGCGATGCTGCGGGCGCTCGAAGCCGGCTACCAGGCAGCGCTGATGGCGCCGACCGAGACCCTGGCCGAGCAGCACGCGATCACCCTCGGGCGGCTGCTGGCGGCCGACGCGACCCCGTACGCGCTGCTCACCGGAGCGACGCCGGCCGCGACCCGCCGCCGCGCTCTCGACCAGCTGGCGAGCGGTGAGCTGGGGTTGATCGTGGGAACCCATGCGCTGATCGAGCCGACGGTCGAGTTCGCGCGCCTCGGCCTGGTCGTCGTCGACGAGCAGCACCGCTTCGGGGTCGAGCAGCGGCGGGCGCTCGACTCCAAGGGGGTCGAGGGGCTGGCGCCGCACGTCCTCCACATGACCGCGACGCCGATCCCTCGCACCCTCTCTCTGACCGCCTACGGCGACCTCGACACCACCGCGCTGCACGAGCTGCCGGCGGGGCGGATGCCGATCGAGACGCGCCTGGTCGAGGAGGAGCAGCGGGCCGAAGCGTTCGAGTTCATGCGACGGCGGCTGCGCGAGGGCCGGCAGGCCTTCGTCGTCTGCCCGCTGGTCTCGGAATCGGAGAAAGTGGCCGGGCGGGCCGCCGAGGCCGAGGCGGAGCGGCTGCGGGCGGGGGAGCTGCGCGATTTCCGGGTCGGCCTCCTGCACGGGCAGATGCGCTCCGAGGAGAAGGCCGAGGCGATGCGCGCCTTCGCCGCCGGCGAGACCGACGTCCTGGTGGCGACGACGGTGATCGAGGTCGGGATCGACGTCGGCAACGCGACCGTGATGGTGATCGAGGGGGCGGAGCGGTTCGGGGTCTCCCAGCTCCACCAGCTGCGCGGCCGGGTCGGCCGCGGCGAGCACCCCTCCCAATGCCTGCTGTTCGCCGCCGAGGCGGGGGAGATGGCGCGGCGGCGGCTGCGGGCGGTCGAGCAGCAGAGCGACGGCTTCAAGCTGGCCGAGGTCGACCTGGTGCTGCGCGGCGAGGGCGAGATCCTCGGCACCCGCCAGAGCGGCCAGGCCCGCTTCGCCGTCGCCGAGCTGCCCGAGGACGAGGAGCTGCTGCTGGCGGCCAAAGCCGAGGTCCTGGCGCTGCTCGACCGCCACGGCTCGCTCGAAAACCCGGCGCTCGGCCCGCTGCTCGAGGCCGCCCGCCGCCGCTTCGGCGCCGGCGTCGCCGACCCGATCCCGCTATGAGGATCATCGCCGGCGATCTCAAAGGCCAGCGGCTGGTCGCGCCGCGCGGCTGGAAGGTGCGGCCGACCTCCGACCGGGTCCGCGAGGCGACCTTCTCGGCGCTCGGCGACCGCGTCCTCGGCGCCCGCGTGCTGGACCTCTACTGCGGCACCGGCGCTCTGGCAATCGAGGCGCTCTCGCGCGGCGCCGAGCGCGCCGTCCTCGTCGACCACGACACCCGGCCCGCGCTCGGCAACGTCGAGCGCCTCGGCCTCGGCGAGCGGACGGAGCTGGTCCGCGCCGACGTCGCCCGCTGGCTGCAGGCGAACGCGCCTGGCCGGGGACCCGGCCCAGGCCCCAAACGGTCCGATGGCTTCGACCTCGTCTTCGTCGACGCCCCCTATAGACTCGCCGACCGCGTGCAGCAGGATCTCGTCACCCACCTTCCCGGCCTCCTCGCTCCCGAGGGCCGCGCGATCGTCGAGAGCGGCGCCCGGCGACCGCTCGCGGTCGCCTCGCTGGAGCGCTTGCGGCAGCGCCGCTACGGCGCCGCCGACGTCTCGATCTACGGGCGGCAGCGATGATGAGCGAGCGCAACGGGACCGTCGTCTGCCCGGGCACTTACGACCCGGTCACCAACGGCCACCTCGACATCATCACCCGCACCTCGAACGTCTTCGACCGGGTCGTGGTCGGCGTCGTCAACAACCCCCTGCGAAAGCAGAAGACGCTGTTCTCGGCAGAGGAGCGCAAGGACTTCATCGAGGGCGCGACCGCCGATCTCGGCAACGTCGAGGTGCAGATCTTCTCCACCCTGCTGGTCGAGTTCGCCCGCGACAACGACGCCCACGCGATCGTCAAGGGAATGCGGGCGATCTCCGACTTCGAGTACGAGTTCGAGATGGCGCAGCTGAACCGCAAGCTCGACCCGGAGATCGAGAGCATCTACGTGATCGCCTCGCCCCACTACAGCTTCCTCTCCTCGACCGGGGTGAAGGAAATGGCGACCTTCGGCGGCGACGTCGGCGATCTCGTGCCGCCGCAGGTGGCGAGCGCGCTCTCGGAGCGCCTGGCCGAAAGGTAGGCTGTGTCACAGGCCCGCGGCTCGTGGGCGAGCGCTTGCAAGAAACGCGCCGATTCACCCCTTCTTCACCAAAAACCCCGCATACACGTAGGCTTACGACTCGCAAATGGACGTTCTGGTCCTCATTGACAAGCTGGACGACGTAGTCCACAACGCCCGTCCCGTCCCTCTGACGGATCAGGTGCGCGTGGACCGCGAGGAGATCTATGACCTCCTCGATCAGATGCGCGCCACGATCCCCGAGGAGATCAAGCAGGCGCGCTGGATCGTCAAGGAGCGCCAGGAGATGTTGGCGGAGGCCAAACGCGAGGCGGAGCGGATCGTCCGCGAGGCCCGCGAGCAGCAGGCCCGCCTGATCTCCGACGAGGAGGTCACCAAGCAGGCCGAGCGGGCCGCCGACGAGATCGTCGAGGACGCCCGCACCCGCGAGCGCGAAATCCGCCTCGGCGCCGAGGACTACGCCGACGAGATCCTCAACACCCTCGAAGTCAACCTGCAGAAGGTCCTCGCGGCGGTGCAGCGCGGCCGCGACCGCCTCGCCGGGCGCGAGGACGAACCGCAGCCCGAGCTCGACCAGGCCCCTTAGGGGTTGACGGGAAGCGGTTCCGGGGGACCCTCCCCGGGCTGCTTCGCAGGAGTC